>CAMTAF010000140.1 GCA_947066955.1 uncultured Hungatella sp. | reverse complement strand
CGCCCCTTGTGGACTTTCACCACAGACTGACGGCATGCCCGTCATACTAAAAAAATCCCTTCGACAAGCGAAGGGACGAATTTCACCGCGGTACCACCCTGATTCCTGCGTTCATGACGCAGACACTCTCCATGCGTAACGTGCACAAAACGTCGCAGCCTACTGGACAAAAGCATAAAATCTGCTCCCTGTGGTTAAGCCGCGCGGCTCCGGCGGGAATTTCGATCATCTATCTGAACTGAAGGGAACTTACAGCCGGCGATTCCCTCTCTCTGGCAGAAAATAAAGATCTACTGAACGCCTTCATGGCCTTTCTTTATAAAACCTAGGGTACATTTTAACATAATCTGTCCAAATGTCAACCATTTTTTCACAAGCTGCCCCCAACCTTTGGGATCCCGTGCTGTCCCCAGGTGCCCTATATCACCTTGAGCCGCTCTTTTGCCGGGGCGTATCCTGCCTTGGCGGACATGCGGTAGTATTTTACAGCCAATTCCCGCTGTCCCGACACCTCGTACCACGCCCCCAGATTGTAGGCAGCCTTGAAGGACCCTGTTCCCACCACGCCTCCCATCTCAGGCTTCTCCCCGATCTGAAGGCATCTTAAGTAACACTTCTCAATGTTTGGCAGCAGAGACTCATAGGCAGCCACATCCGACAGCACTCTCTTCATGTAAAAAAGGCCGCACACAAAACAGAAGTCCGGCCATCCGCCAAGAGACTTTTCCTCTCTTTCCACCATATCCGCCGCCTCATCAAGGCACTCCGGAGTGCCTATGTCCAGAAGGGTGTAGAGATAGAGGACAATGCCCTCTGCCCTGTATGATTCCTCCGGCTTCACCAGTTTTAAAAAGCCCCGGAAATATTCCAGGCTCTCCTCCAGTCTCTTTAAGTTCCGCAGAGTGTAAGCAAGCTGAAACTGATAATACCCGTCCTCCGGATACAACTCTACCGCCCGCCTCAGATAGGGCAGGTTCCTTTCCCCCTTGTCCTCATACAGATAGCCGTCATGGTCCGCCGTTAAAGGGAGGGGATAACATGGCCAGAGCCCGTCGGGCTGCTCATGAATCAATCCTGTGTACCCGATCCCTTTGGGAAGAAGGCGGGGAATGACTGACGTGCTTTGGCTGATATGCTCCCCGTCTTGATAAGAATCATATCTGGTGATGCCCCCAAGCCATACCCCTGTCCGGCCGGAAAGAAGCTTCTCCAGGCCCTTTCGGCCGCAGGGCCTCAGGTACTCATCCGCATCCAGCACCAGATTCCAGTCTGCATCCGAGTGCTCCAAAGCGAAATTGCGGGCAGCGGAAAAATCATTGACCCACGGAAAGTCAAAAACCTTGGCTCCCATACTTTTGGCAATGTCTATGGTTCTGTCCGAGGAGCCGGTGTCTGCTATGATAATCTCATCCACCAGGGGCTTTGCCGCCTTAAGGCACTTTCTCAGACACCTCTCCTCGTTCTTAACGATCATGACCAGATTGATCTTCACAATATCTACCTTCCCTGCTTCTTCTGCCTCTCCATCTGCTTGGCAAACACAAACTTCCTTATGGTCGCCTCTGTCTCCGGCAGCAGGTCCACAAACTTGCAGCCATAGCCGAAGCCCCCTGAAGTAATCCCCCTTGCCCGGAGAATCTTGGCCTTGACCTCGCACGGCTCTTTTTCAAAGCGGTATGTAAAGGAGAAGTATTCCCCTGTCCGTATGGCCTGGGAAGTCACCAAAAAGATCCCTCCGGCGCTGATGTTGCGGATGGTTCCCACAAAAAACTCGCCGTTGGCCAAGGTGAACTCTGTAGAGATATGCACCCTCACCCGGAGATCCATCTGCCGCTGGAACACATCGCTCACCTCAAGGACCTCGCAGTCCGCGGTCCAGGGCTCGATCAGCCTGTTTTCCTGGACATTCCTGCGGATCACCACCTCACAGAAACAGCGGATGAGTCCCTGCTGCATGTCATAGAAGTCCACATACGTCCTGAATCTCACGCTGCGGAGCTTATAATTGCTGAAATACAGGCGGATCTCCCCGTCGCTTCGGGTTTCCACCCTTGCCCTGGACATGGGTTTGTTGTCTGTCCCATACACCAGACAGCTCTCGCAATCCCTCAATTTCATAATGTCACTCTCTCCTTCTCCATGGTCATATTCTCTCTGCCGCAGGTCTTTTACAGAGTCAGGGAGCCTGCCTCCCTGCTTGCGTTCATCATCATCTGAAGACGCATGATCTCAATAAGGCTGATAAAGCTCTCCTTATCCAGGGTGACGGTATCCCCGTTCTCATCCATGGAAGCGCTTCCCAGCAGGGCGCTCAGTGCCCCCGAACCGGAGCCATAATAGCTTCCCGCGCTGCCGAGAAGACCGTACATCCCCGTCGACTGCCCATAGGAGGATCCCGCGGAGCCATAGAGACTGCCGCTTGACAGCAGATTGGAGGACACGCTGCTCTGATTCTTGGTCACAACCTTCCCCGTAGAAATCGGCGACCCGCTCATATAAGAGGTAACGGTCTTTACATAATTCTGAGTCTCCTTGTAGGGAGGAACTCCGCCGTACTTCTGCACGGCGTTGGGACCTGCGTTGTAGGCCGCCAGGGCCAGGGTGACATTGCCGCCGAACCGGTCTAAATTCTCCTTAAGATACTTTGCGCCGCCCATGATGTTCTGTCTGGCATCATAAGGGTCCGTGACCCCGAGAGACCGGGCCGTGGCAGGCATAAGCTGCATCACGCCCATAGCTCCTGCCTTGGAAACCGCCTTGGGGTTAAAGTTGGACTCTGCCTTGGCAACTGCCTTGAGAAGGGTTACGGAAACCCCGTAGCGGGCAGACGCCTCCTCAAAGATCGAATCCATGGTCTCTGTCTGTCCCGCTGTCTTAAGCGCCGCCTGAAATGCCTCGCTGGTGCTTTTGGTCTGGGCAGTCCGGTGATTCTGGGCGCTGACCGCCTCAGCGTTCACTGCCGATGTCAATAATTCCATAAGTTCTGCTCCTCTTCCTCATATTTCCCCACAGTCCGCGGACTGTGCCTTTTATGGCCTTTCGGGGGCCGTGCCGTCCCCCGCGATGGTCCAGCCCTCTACAGCCGTGTTCACGGCCATGCTGCCGTCACTGTAAAAATAGTACCAGGCCCCGTCGATCCGGTTCCACCCTGTGCACATCTTGCCGTCTGTTCCTAAGTAGTACCGCTTTCCGGCGATATCCGCCCAGCCCCGCTGCATAACTCCCGCGCTGTCCGTGTAATACCAGGAGTTGGGGGACGGCTGAATCCAGCCCGTAAGCATGGCGCCGCCCTCCGACAGATAATACCAGGAGTCCCCGGAAGGATTCACCCATCCGTTCTTCATGACGCCGTTGCCATCCATATAATACCAGAAACCGTCTATTGCTGTCCAGCCTTTGGACATGGCCCCGTTCTGGTCAAAGTAGTACCAGTGGTCAAAAATCTTCTTCCAGGTGCTCACCGCCTTGCTGCCGTCGGGCAGAATGTAGTTGTCCCCCTTGATGTCTCCGCCGTCAGACGTTCGGCTTCCCATTTCCTCCCAGTCATACTCCTGCTCCGTGGAGGTCACCACTTCCCCGTCTTTGAAATATTTTTTATCGTCAGAAGTCAGGGGAACCGCTTTCACCTCGTAGTAGTAGGTCTTCTCTTCGTCTCTCATAAACGCGGAAAGGTCCGCTGTGGCCTGCTCCATGGTGAGCCGCTTCACCACCTTGCCGTCCCCGTAGAGAACCAGGGAATAGCCTGGCGCGAATTCCACGGACTTCCACACTGCCCGGGTCCTATCGGAGCTGCTCCACCCCGCCTGAGAGGGGCTGCCCAGCACGGTTACTGGCTTATAGTCCACCCTCACCTGGAACTTATCGCCGTCAAGGGCCTTGGCGGACACAAAATCAGCGCCGGTAATCTTGCACTTGGACTTGTTGATGGAGGTGGGAAACACCTTTCCCTCCTCCGCCTCAAGGGTGATCTCCACCCGCACTTTTCTCCCGGGCTTCCATCTCTCATACTCTGTCCGGTACTGATAATCCACGATGGAACAATCCGCTGTGCCCACGGTGATCTCCGGCTCCAGGATCTCCCCCGGCTCTCCGTACTGGGACTTGAGCGTAACGCTCAAACTCTCTATGACACTGGAATCCGCCGACTCTGCCCCGTAGGCCGTCAGTCCCGCAGCGCCTGCGGTAACCCATGCCGCTGCCAGCCATACTGCCGCCGCTGCCGCTGCTCTCCGAAAAATTATCAAAATTTCTTTTTTCACACGCCCTACCTCACATTCTACCGCCAAATGCCGTCAGAATCAATAACTAATCCGTCAATCTGGGTATCCCTGGCCATTTCTCCTGAATCGGGGTAAAAATAATACCAGGATCCGTCGATCTCATACCATCCTGTGATGATCTCGCCGTTGGTGTCGGCAAAATAAGTCTTCTCGTCACGCCGTATCCACCCGGTGAACATGGCGCCCTGAAGGCTGTTCTCCAGCGTGTTCATGTAATACCGCTTGCCGTCAAGCTCCAGCCAGCCTGTGTAGAGGCTTCCGTCCTGGTTAAAATAATAATAGTATCCCGCGATCACCCGCCAGCCGGAATTGAACATGGACCCAAAGGAGCGGCCGCCCTCTTTCTCGGGCCGGAAATAGTACCACACATTGTCCACTTTTGTCCAGCCCACCGCCATCTGGCCGTTGCCGTGGAAATAGTACTGCTCTCCCGCGATATTCTGCCAGCCTGTGGCCATATCGCTGTTCCCGTCAAAATAATACCAGTTCCCGTCGATATTCTCCCACGCGCTGGTGCAGAGGCTTCCTGACGGATACCGGTATTTCCACAGGTTTCCCTCCTGGAACCACCCGGTCTTCTCCTGGGTTCCCTTCACCGCCTCAGGGCTTGACGACTGCTGCCCCTTGCCGTCCGACACATAACGGTCCGTGATCTCCAGCTCTCCCGACTCCAGCCAGTCGCTGCGCTTGCCGTACTTTTTCTGGATATCCGTGCTGGGGACGGTGCGGACTTTAAACGTATACTCCCCTGTCTGCGTCATATAGGGATAAAAATTGTACCGCGTGGCCGTGGTATCCTCCACCTTAAACACATTCTTATTGTTTCTGAGGAGCTGCACCTCATAGTGCCCTGAAGTATTCTCCGGCTTCTCCCAGACAGCTTCTCCCAGATTCTTCTCATTCCAATACACATCCGTAGGGGAATCATAATCCCCTGTCACCGGGTTGACCCGGAGGGTGACTGCCAGATTGTCCCCTTCCCGCTTGGCGGACACAAAGGACCCGCCGCTGACCTTTACGCTGGACGCCTTATAGCTGGCCAAAAAATAGTACTCACTGACGTCTTCCGGCTCCAGTGTCACCTTCATCCTGGGTTCGTCTGCTGCCATCAGTTCCTTGGACCCGCTGTCCAGCCATTCCGCCGAAACCACACTGTAGGTGGACCCGCTGCTTGACACCACCACTCCCCCCTCGGCAGCGCTGCCGCTGCCTGTCTGGATATCCGGCAGAGTATTCCCTGCCTTCAGTTTAGATGACACCCGGATGCTCACGCTGTTAATGGGCTTTGTGGCCGCCAGGGCATCCGAGGGCGCCGCCCCAAGACAGACACACACGAGAAACAGCGCTGTCCATCTTTTTATCAGACCATACATTTCTGAAACCTCCTTAAATCGAAAACCTTCCTAACTCTCTGTCTGGGGCGAATCCGGCGGGTTCTCCTCGCCTCCTGCCTCCTCCTGCTGTTCCTCAGCAGCCGGCACAAATCCCAGAAAATAAATGTAGATATCCACAATCGCCTGATACAGCTCCTTGGGGATCTCCGCTCCCAGCTGAAGCTGGGTCAAAAGAGTGGCCAGGGAATCGTCCTCATAAACAGGCACTCCCGCCGCCATGGCGGTCTCCGTGATCCTCTCTGCCATGTAGCCCATGCCGGAAGCCACGATCACCGGAGCCCCGTTCTTCTCCGGGTTGTATTTTAATGCCACGGCCTTCTGCCGCATCAGTTCATCAAATTCTGACATTGATCGTTCTCTCCTTCTCCCGTATCTCAGGGAAGACCTCGTCTACCCTTCTGTCGCGGTACCGCTGGCGCACCATCAGCTGGCTGAAACGGATCTTATTATCTTTCAATATATTAGCCACCTGGGCCTGGATCTCTTTGTCCTGCTTTGCCAGGTGGGGCGGCACATACAGCTGCACATTGGCCTCATGGTCCTGGAGAGTCATCACCAGTTCAAACTTGCCCACGCTCTGGATATCAAACTTCAAAAACAGCTTGATCTTCCTGCCGACGCTGTCCTCCTCCCTCCTGGAATCCGGGTCCACCCACATCTCCGACATCACATTGTTGTCCTCATACTGGAACGGGAGGATAAAATGAAGCAGGGGCATGTATACGCTCTCATTGATCAGCATGCCGTTCATGATGGTGTAAAACTGCTGGATGTTCTCCAATCCCGCCTGTCCGTTGGCCCCTTTCAGCAGAAGCTGGGACAGCCCTTCCGCGAACCCTGACAGAGGCTTTGCCTGCTGGGCCTGGGCGGTGCCGGACTTAAGAAGACTCTCTAAGCTGCCCTGGGCATCCCCCTTGTAAAGCCTGGTAAACTCCCTGTTGTTCACCAGATTTTCAAAAAATCGCACCAGTCTCCCCTTGTCGCCGTCCTGATACCTGGCAGCGTGGTACACCAGATGCATGGTGGCCTCCCTCACCGGACCGTAGTCGTGGGTCCTAGAGATGTACTTGGACAGGAAGGGGATCAGATTCTTGTTGAGCACCTCCGCGTTCTTGGCAGTCTCACCGTTAGGCGCCTGCCAGTCCATGGCCTGGGCCACTTCCCTGAATTCCTCCCTGTAGGAGCGCAGCAGCAGCTGTTCGATATCCTCTGCCAAAGAACTCATCTGCTGTAAAAGGTGGGTTCCTGACGTATAATTATTGTAGGTTTTCAAAAAGGGAAGAGCCGCCTCCCAAAGCCCCGGGGCAGAACTCTGGGTCAGCACGGACCGCAGCTGGTCGAAAAATCCTCCGGTGAACTTGGCCTGGAGATCCCCTTGCCCCTGGAGAAAGGTCAGCAGATCCTCCGGCGAATCCACCCGCATGGACATCAGAAGCTTATCTACCAACTCCACAACCTCGGCCTGGCCCGCGTCCTTGATCGCCGCCATATCGGCAAACAGAAGGCGTTCCAGCGCTCCCGCCAGTTCTCCCTCTTCTCCGAGGCCCTTGATAAACGCGCCGTAATTGCTCTCATAATTTATGATGTTCAGCAGCGCGTCCTGGGCATCCTGGGTCGCGTTCCCTGCCTGCTCGTGCCCGTCTCCTCTGACTACCCGGGTGGGGTCCGCCGGATTGTGAACCTCCGGATTCCCGGCGCCGTGCTTCGGATCCTGGGGGTTGATGATATTTCGGTTATCTACATTAAGATTCGGTGTTGTCACCTGCAATATATTCGCCATATAGCCCTCACACTCTGCTCTGTCTTTCCAGCCACCTTAAGGCCCCCGGAAAAACAGCCAATTATATAAAACGCAATATCAACACATAATATTTGTATATCGGCGGTTTTACATTTTCCATTATACAATTTTTTCTTTCTTTGCACAAGCTAAATAAAATTACTTTATTTTTACAATTTGTGAAAACCATTTATGAAAATCAGAAAAGCGGTAATTATGGAAGAACCGAGAAGTATGCAAAGGCAAAAAAATCGTCAAATCAACAGCGATCATGCTTATCTCTATTCAAAATATGCCGATAAATCACTATATAGAAATGGCCAAAGAAGGGAGGTCAATTTATGAATATTACATTTCAAACCTTGAATTCCTCTTACCGTTCACCGGTTTCCGTACAGCCAAGACGCGCTCCCCAGCAAAAAAAGGCCAGAGGCGATTACGATACTGTAAATATCAGCAAGGCTCCCGCGGCAGCGAGTGATGATGAGACTTTCGCCCGCATGCTGGCCCGCAGGACCGCCGCGCAGATGGGCAGCGCCAGCCCGGAACGGGTTCAGGAAGTGGGCAGCCGGGTGGCTGAGGGTACGTATGTGCCGGATGCGCAGCGCATAGCCGGGCGTCTGCTTGGTTTGGGCTGAGTAAGGAAAGGAGCCTTGATTTATTGATGAACCAGGACACACAAGAGTTATTTCACAATTTTACTGCCGTCATCAGAGAACTGACAGTTTTGGCCGGTGACATCGCCGCGGTGGAGGAACGCAAAGCCGAGGCTGCCGTTCAGAAGCGTCACCAGCTCCTTGACGGCTTTATTCAAAAGGAGCAGGCGCAGATTCTTAAGCTTCGGGGACTGGAACAACGCCGGATCCGCATGGCTAAGGAACTGGGATGGGATTCCCTTACCTTCCGGCAGATCTTAGAGAAAGCGGAGCCAACGCAAAAGGAAGCCCTGTCGCCTCTGTTCACGGAACTGGAACAGAACCTAAAGCGTCTGGAACAGTCCCGCCGCTCCTCCGAGCAGATCATCAAGGTTCGGATCCACGAATTAGAGACTGCTATCGCCCGGGGACAGGGCGGTTCCTATGACAATTCAGGCAGCGTCAGCCCCGGTGTTCCGCTACATAACAAGATGAGAGACACTTATGTGTAACTCTGACAGCGTTACATTTAATATAGAAGAAATTCTTTGGAGGACACACTTATGGTAAGAGCAACCTTTGCCGGTTTTTCCACTGCTCTCTCTGCCCTGCAGGCCAGCCAGAAGCGGCTCGACATCACGGGACAGAATTTGGCTAACATGAACACAACCGGTTATACCAGACAGCAGCTGAAAGTATCCAGTTTAAATTATACCAATCCCGTCTCCCACTACATGAATAATCCTGACGTCTCCGTGGGATTCGGCGTTCATATGGATGCGGTCACTCAGATCCGGGATCCCTATCTGGACGCCCAGTACCGGGGTCAGATGCAGAAGTCGGGATACACTGACGCTTTGCAGACATCCCTTGACCGGCTGTCCACTCTCCTGGATGAGTCTCATATCGACGGTATCCACAGCGCCTTTACGGAGATCCTGGCCTCGCTGGGCAATATACAGGACCCGGCCAAGATCAATGACCCTATCTATGAGTCAGAACTGCGCACCAGGATGCAGAACCTGACCAACCTGCTGAATCAGGGAGCCCAGGATATCGAGGACGCCAAGATGCAGGAGTTCAGCCGTCTGGATGGAACCGGTACCAGCGAGCAGGGCGCTGTCCAGCAGGTCAATGAGCTGCTTCAGCAGATCGGCAATTTGAACCGCAGGATCAAAGAGAACCAGATCATGGGGCAGCCCAGCCTGGAGCTGCAGGATGAGAGGAATGTGCTCATCGACGAGCTGTCCAGCTATATTCCTATTGAGGTTACTTATTTTAAAGATAAGGATCATGACGGCATTAATAACAAGACCGGAAAAGAGGATCTGTCCGAGACATATCATGTGGACAGCAAGGGGGCTCCCATTATGAAGAAGGAGTGGCCCGATGACCTACGGATCACCATGCAGTATAAGGATGAGAAAGGTGTTTTGCAGACTGCTGTTCTCGTCAACGGCACCGAGGGAAAAGGCGCGGAGAACTATCTGAAGCTGGATATTTCTAACAGTGCCTCTATCCAGCAGGGCAACATTGATCCTCGGCAGTTGGAACTTAACTTTCATAGCCTTGATCCCGCTGGAAATACGACTTCCACTGTTGTAAATTTCAGCAAAGGCGGAAATCAGTTCGCCAGCGGTTCCGGCTCCATCCAGGCCAGTTTGGATATGCTCTGGAAAGCCGGGGAGACCGCCAATGATGTCCGGGGATATGACTATTACATGAAGCAGTTAGATAAACTGGCCGAAACTTTCGCTAATGTTATGAACGCGATTAATATTGACGGGGCAAAAAATGGCAATCTTGCTAACGCAGAGGATCAATATATCCTTGCTAACAGAACCAATAATTCCAAAACAGGGATTACGGCTGCTACAATCGGGGTCAATATGAACTGGGTGAGCGGAAATGTCCATATCAGCATGGCAGGGGACAACGCTACGGACACTGTCATGAACATGCAGGAAGCCATGGAGACCACCTATCCCCACACCGGAAATCTTTCTTCCATTTTTACCAAGGCCGGCCTGACACCTGATTTGAAC
>CAMTAF010000139.1 GCA_947066955.1 uncultured Hungatella sp. | reverse complement strand
GATAACTCGTGTATCAAAATTATAGTACTCGAAGTACTCGAACTGAGGCAAAAACCAGTTCGAGTACGGTCTAAGAAAGATGTGTACTCGAACTATATGTTGTGGTACACAGAGTTATCCTTACTTCCCTTGATTACCCCTTATTTGGCCGAATATGGCTTGTCAAGGGCTTGTCGCGAAGCGATGCGCAGCACCCTTTACAAGGCATGTGAGGTCAAATACGCTACATCTAGGGAAGCAAGGTTAGTTGGAGTACGGTGTACTCGAAGTAAAAATGCCGTGTTTACAGGCTTTGTAGCTGGTATACACGAGTTATACATGGGAGGGAACAAAAGATGTTAGCTTTGATAGGCTTTACTTTGATGATTATTTTGATGATCGTATTGATCAAAAGCTGGGTCAGCCCGCCGGTAGCATTTATCGGACTGCCTTTGATTGCGGCGGTAATTGCCGGATTTTCCGTGACAGATATCGGCGGCTTCATCGGGGATGGAATGAAATCCATGTTAAGTACAGCGGTACTGTTCGTATTTTCTATTTCGTATTTTACATTGATGGATGAGATTGGATTGTTCGATCCCATTATTAATGCTCTTACCAAAAAGGCGGGAAAAAATATCTGGATGGTAGTGATCGCATTGCTTCTTACTACTTTTGTGGCACATCTTGACGGTTCAGGAGCCACCACATTTCTCATCGTAGTTCCGGCATTTCTTCCCATATTCAAGCGGCTTGGGATGAGAAAAGAGGCATTGCTTGCCATGATGTGCGGCCCTTACGCGGTGATGAATATTGTGCCGTGGGGAGGACCTACCATGCGTGCGGCTGCGGTTGCAGAGGTTGAGACCGGTGATTTGTATGGGTTTATTCTTCCGGGAGTATTGTGCCTGATTATCTGTGCGTTTGTCAATGCGTTTTTGATTACGTCCAATGAAAAGCGCCACGGACTGAATCCGCAGGAGAGCAATGACAATTCACAAAATCATCAGACAGAGAAAACAGAAAAGAGGACTTGGCGGTATTGGTTTAATCTGGCAGTTACCTTGGTCATGCTGGCATTTTTGTTCCTGGATACGCCAATGCCGCTGTATTCCATCTTTATGATTGCTTATGCGATTGTGTTGGTGGTTAACTTTGCTGATACCAAGACACAGAACAGTAAGATAAAATCTCTGGGACAGAATGCCATGGTTATGACCGTAACCCTGTTTTCTGTAGGTGTGTTTATGGGGGTTATCAGTGGAACTGGAATGGTGGAAGCAATGGCTAATACCATCGTCAGTATTTTACCGGCAGCTATGGCTCCTCACATGCATTGGTTTATGGCCCTCTTCTCTGTACCGCTGATGATGATTCTTGGGACGGATGCATTTTATTATGCTTTATTGCCGATTATCATTGGAGTGGTCGCGCCATTTGGAGTTGCCCCAGAAGCAGTGGCGGCGACATTCCTTCTGACAGCTACTTATGGAACACCGGTAAGCCCGTCGGTTGCAGCGGTTTACGTGGGTCTTGGCCTGGCGGATGTATCGATTGGTGATCATATTAAATATGCATTGAAATTTGTCTGGCCTATGAGTATTATTGTGTTAATCGGAGCAACCATTTTAGGGGTAGTGCCATTTTAAAGAAGAAGGCAAACACTCTCCAGCGATCAGCCCATTCTGACCGCCGGGGAGTGTTTTTTATGCGCACGGGCCCCGAGAGAGGGTTTGCCAGAAAATACTGGTCAGGTCCCTCCCCTACTCGACCGTACTAAGAATATGACACAAAATGGAAAATAATGGATATAGTCAAGAAAAATTATGAAAAATATTGACATATAAAGGAAAATATAGTAGTATTATGTCATAAAGTTTCAAAAAATACCAAATTATTTCAAAAAGGAGAAGGAAATTATGGTAAAAAAGATCGTAGGAGGAATGTTGACGGTTGCTATGGCTTTTTCCATCGCAGCTTGTGGCGGGGGTGCGCCTGCGGCGGGGACGGACTCAGGGACGCCGAAGGCCGAAGCCGGCGGTGCGACGCAGCTGGAATTCTATATTCCCATCGTGGCCGGCGGAGCTCTGCAGCAGACCATGGGACAGTTTGTGGAAGAATTCAATGAGAAAAATCCGGAATATCACGTAGAGATGATCTACACAGGCACCATGGACGACAATATCGTAAAGCTTCAGTCAGCGGCACAGGCGGGAACGATGCCTCAGTTTTATCTGGCGCCTTATAACTATAAGTTTATGCTGGACTCCCTTGGCATTGTGACTCCCATGGATGACCTTGTGGCGGCGGATAGTGACGGAGAGGCGTATATTGACGGTTTTATCGACAGCTTTATCAGAGACAGCTATATCGACGGTCAGCTGGTGAGCATTCCGTTTGCCAGGAGCTGCTGCATCTTTTATTACAATAAGGACGCGTTTCGGGAAGTAGGATTAAACCCCGATGAGCCCCCGGCGACCTGGGATGAGCTTGTGGAAGCGGCACAGCTTCTGATGAAATATGACAGCAGCGGAAATATGGAGAGGGCGGGATTTGGAATCTGTGAGAATCAGGCCAACAGCCAGTGGCCGTGGGCGATCCTGACGGCTCAGAAGGGAGGACAGATCAATTCCGACGACGGAAGTTATACTTACTTTGATTCTCCGGAAAGCATTGCCGCCGTGGAGTGGTGGGTGGATCTGCACACTACCTACAAATGTGTGCCGGATTATCTTCTTTCCTTTGTGGACATGCCCAATATGTTTATTGAGGGAAAACTGGCTATGATGGAACACACCTCCGGGAATTTGACCAACATCTACAGCAACGCGGACTTTGAGGTGGGAGTGGCTCTGCTTCCCTATTCCGATGTCCAGACAAGCTCCACAGGAGGCCAGAACTTCTTTATGTCGCCGGGACTGTCAGAGGCGGAGAGAGAAGGGTCCTGGAGATTTATCCGCTATTGTACAGAGCCGGAACAGCAGGCCCGGTGGTGCGCTGCCTGCGGCTACATTGCCACAGTTGACAAGGCGTTTGAGACCGACACCTTAAAAAAATATATGGAGGAGGTTCCAGGGCTGGAGAACGCTTTGGAGCAGCTTCACACCGGCGCGGTCACAGAGATCGCTACTTATGAGTGCCAGCAGATCGTCACATTGATCAACGATTATCTCCAGGCCGCGATTTCTGAGGAGATGAGCGCGGAGGAGGCCATGAAAGAACTCCAGGCAAAAGCAGACAGTATTTTAAGCCCGTACAGAAAATAGGCGGGAAACGGTGTGGGACCGAGAGGGGGGAGAAGACTCCTCCCTTTTCAAAGACAAACCAGGACAGGAAAAGAGGAGGGGGAGGCCTTGGCAGGAAAGAAGCATCATATGTCGGAAAAGGCGAGGAGGACCTTGTCTTCATGGGTACTATTGGCGCCGGCAGTAGTCCTCATGGTGATGTTTACCGTCTATCCGATTTTTAACAGTATGTATTTAGGATTTTGCGACGCGGGATACAGAAACAGCTCGCCTCAGTGGATTGGCATGGAGAACTACAGTCAGCTGTTCGCGGACCCGGTATTTTGGAAAGTAATAAAAAATACGGTCATTTTTATTCTTATGACCGTGATCCCCAGCATGGTGATCGGTTTTGGGCTGGCGCTTATTTTAAACGGGCAGTTTAGAGGGGTGAGGTTTCTGCGGGCAGCTTTTTTTCATCCAGTGGTTATGCCCATGATCGCGGCAGCCTGTGTGTGGAAATTTCTGTATATGCCTGGAAACGGAATGTTTGCTTCCCTGATGATGTCCGTATTCCACATCAATATCGGAGATGTGCTCTCTTCTCCCAAAACGGTTTTGCCATGTCTGGCGCTCATGTATATCTGGAAGGAAGCCGGCTATCTGATGATCTTTTTCCTCTCCGGATTACAGAACTTATCCATTGATTATTTTGAGGCAGCTAAGATTGACGGGGCCGGTTTTTGGAAAAGCCTCATATGGATCACGCTGCCTCTGATGGGATCTACATTTTTGTTTGTGGTCATGATCGAGCTGACCAATTCCATCAAGCTGGTGGATCATGTTGTGGTCCTCACGCAGGGAAGGCCCAACAACAGAAGCAATCTCCTGATGTATTATATCTATCAGCTGGGATATAATTTTTTCCAGCAGGGAAAAGCGGCGGCAGTGACCACCATCCTGCTCATATTCTTGATGATACTGGCATTGCCGAGATTTTTAAGGTTTGACAAAAAGGTTCACTACAATTAATATAAAATATATCAGATGGAGGTTCTGGATGAAGATTGCGAATAAGGCAGTGATTTTCGGTGCTTTTATAGTAGGGGCGGTGTGGCTGATTCCATTTTTATGGATGACCGGCACCGCGTTTACAGAGCCTACCTTTAAAATGAGCATTATTCCCACAACTCCCTTTACGTTCCGCAACTTTAAAGAAGTGTTTGAATTGGTGCCTTTGGCGCGGTATTATCTAAATACCATTATCATTGTGGTCGTGACGTTTTCGGTGCAGTTTGTCATCATTACGCTTGGGGGCTATGCGCTGGCCCGGGGAGATTTCTATGGAGAAAAACTGGTGATGGGGATCATTTTTATGCAGCTGATCATCCCAAATGACGTTTTGATCATCCCCAATTATATTACCATAGTAAACCTTTCCCTGGTAGATACCAAGGCAGCCATTATGCTTCCGTTTTTGGGAAGCGCTATGGGGCTGTTCCTGCTGCGCCAGCATTTTAAGACCATGCCCACCGCGCTGACAGACGCGGCAAGGATCGACGGCGCCTCAACCATGCGCATTATCTGGCAGATTTATGTTCCCAACGCAAAGGCCGCTTATCTGGCGTTTGCCATGGTCTCTGTCAGCTATCACTGGAATAATTTCCTCTGGCCGCTGATCGTGACAAATTCCGTGGAAAACCGTCCACTGACGGTGGGCCTCGCGGTGTTCGCGAAATCCACGGAGACGGCATTGGTATGGGGAGATATCTGCGCGTGCGCGTTTGCGATATGCATCCCGCTGCTTTTGGCATTCTTTATTTTTCAAAAACAGTTTATCAACAGCTTTGTGAGCGCGGGGATTAAGTAAAGCAATCCGGGAGGGGAAGAGCGAGAACTTGAGGACAGGAGGTTACATATGCTTGCGCAGATCAGGCAGGAAAAGATTCTTGAGACACTGGAAAATAAGGATGTGGTTTATTTAAAGGAGCTGGCCACTGAGATGGGAATTTCCGAATCCACAATACGGCGGGATGTGATGAAGCTGGAGCAGGGCAACAGCGTGGAGTCTGTGAGGGGCGGAGCCGTCCGCCTAAAAAGCAGAAAAGTGGATCTTCCGCTGATGGAGAGCCAGAAGAATAAGGTAGATGAGAAACAGATTATCGCAAAAAAGGCGGCAGCGCTGGTGGAGGATGGAGATATCATCTACATTGACGCGGGCACCACATCCAGCGCCATGATCAAGTACCTTGAGAACAAGAAGATCACAGTCGTCACATCTAGCATTGAGGTGATCCAGCAGCTGCCTGTGGAGGGGATCTCGGTTGTTGTGATCGGAGGGGAGGTCAATATGGGGCTGGCCAGCATCAGCGGTCCCATCGCGGAAAAGTATCTCTCCACCCTGTATTTTGATAAGGCCTTTTTCAGCGTGTCCGCGTACTCTGATATTGGCGTATTTGTAAATGACATCCGGGAAGCAAGGAAAAAGGAGATTATCAAAGAGCATTCATCGGTGACCTATATCCTGGCAGACCGTTCCAAACAGCAGCAGTGGGGATTTATCCGGTTCATGGACAGGGATGAGTGTATTTTAATCTCCGAGGATGATGAAGATATGAAGCAGATAGGAGGATAGAAAATATGATGTTGGGCTTTGTAGGATGCGGGGCTGCTTTATACCCTGAATTGTACAACAGCAACGGATTTTTTTGGATAGAAAAGGATCTCTTTTTGTTAGACTGTGGGGAGACAACCTTCCGGCAGCATTACATGGCCGGTCACTTTAAGGGAGCGAGAAATGTGACCGTCTTCCTGACACATATGCACGCAGACCACATGGGGAGCCTGGGGACTCTGGTGGTATACTGTTATCTGAAATTAGGGATCAGGACCACCATTGTTTTTCCGGATACAGAGCCCCTTGCCACGGTGCTGAGATTGACGGGGGTGGAGCAGGAGCACTACAGGTTATTTTCCGAATATGGACAATCTGGAGACAGCAGGCTGGCGGCGTCGGCGGTCCAGGTGAGACACCATGACAGTATGGTAAAAGCATTTGGCTATCTGCTCTCTTATGGAGGAAAGACTATCTACTACAGCGGAGACGCGGGAGAATTTCCAGGCTCTGTCAGACAGAAACTCCTTGATAATGAAATCGACGAGGTGTATCAGGACACATCGGTAGAAGATCACGGAGAGGCTCATGTGAGGCTGTCTTATCTGGAGGAGCAGATACCTAAACAGTACCGGAGCAAAGTATACTGCATGCACTATGACGGCATGTATATGGAACAGATTCGGGAAAAAGGTTTTCAGACCATTGAAAAAGCAATCCCCTCAAGCATTTTTAAACTTTAAAGAAAAGAAGGAATGGTCATGTACAATGAGTTGATAACAGAGGTAAAAGGTATCGTAAAGGAAACCGTATCGATTATCCGGGAAATGAACAGATTCCACATAAGCCAGAAGGGAGAAAAGGATTTTGTCACAGAAGTGGATCTGGCAATAAGTGAAAAGCTGTGCAGGGAACTTCCGGAACTTTTGGAAGGGTCCATGGTCATCTCCGAGGAGGGCTACCAGGGAGAACCAAAAGAAAAGTACTGCTGGGTCATTGACCCTGTTGACGGCACCACCAACCTGATCTATGATTTGCCGGCCTATGCGGTTTCTGTGGGACTTTTAGAAGAACAGGAGCCGGTTCTCGGGGTGGTATTTAATGTGAAAACAGGGGAAATGTTCTGGGCGGTCAAAGAAGGCGGCGCATACCGGGACGAGGAGAGAATTCACGTCTGTAAAGACCCTTCTGTGGACAGAACGCTGATTTTGGCTGAGACCAACCCTTACTGCCCCAGGACAGAAAATCCTTTCCACCAGGTTATGGATTGTATTTTTTGCGACTGTATTGATTACAGAGTCACAGGTTCCGCGGCGCTGGACTGCTGCTATGTGGCCTGCGGAAGGGGAGGGGCTTTTGTGGCCCAGAATTTAAAGCCATGGGATTACGCGGCAGGCAAGATCATACTGGAGGAGGCCGGCGGAACTATGACGCAGTGGTCAGGAGAGAAAATCGGATATTACGGAAACAGCACAGTGCTGGCCAGCAATGGGCTTCTTCACGAGGAACTGCTGAAACGGTTGAAAACATTTGCTTTACTTTGAAAATTCCATCGCCGCAGGCGATCTGAATTCAGGTATGCCAAGTGCCCCGTGCTCCGAAGGAGCCTGTATTACGGTATGCTCTTGGATATGGGGCGGTGGGATATCCGCTGCCAGGCGCATGAAAAAAAGCCAGGTGAACCCTACACCTGGCTTTTTGCTGTATTTTGGAGGTTATGATTCCTTGGGGCCGGGATCAGGGCTCTCCTGCTGGTCCTCCTGCCCGGCGTTCTCCTGGACTGCCGGCGCTGGTGCCTGGCCTTTTTTCTTTTTCTCTTTCTTTACGCCCCGCTTTTTTGAGGATCTTTTTACCAGTATTACAACTATTACCACAATGGCTCCAAGAGGAACCCAAACCGGGATCAGCACCACAAGGGCGATGAAAAGGTCTGTGGCAAATTCTGCCATATTGCTCACGTTCCGGCTAAATCCTTTCTGGATTCTCTGCCACACGCTTTCCGGCGCAGTGGGGGTGAAGTCCGCGGGGAGCACCTCGTCGATGCTGATGTCAACGGTGCTGTACTCCACCTGATTGTCAAAAAGCTTCAGCCTGGATTCCATGGACTCCAGCTCATAGCGGATCTCGGAAAGCCGTTCCTCCAGGGCGATGACGGCCTCCAAGGTGTCAGCCTTCTCAAGGAGATCCCAGATCCGTTCCTGCTCCATGGTGAGGGTCTTTTTGCGGCTCTCAAGATCCGTGTACTGCAAGGTGATATCCTGGATGGATTCTGATTTGTGGGTCACATTGCCGCTGTCCTCCACCAGGTGGATAAACTGATCCAGCTTGTCGCTGGGGACTCTGGCGGTCAAGTAGGCATAGCGGGAGCGGTAGTCTGTCCGGCTGCCGGAAATGTCCGACTGCTCCATGTATCCGGACAGCTCCGCAACCTTGTTCTGAATCTCTTCAATCAGCTGGTCAAAGGCATCGGTCTCCACGGACATGGATACGTTGCGGATCAGCTTGCGGCCAATGGTCACTGCCTGGTTCATAGCGGAGCTGTCCGCGATGCCGCTGCTGGCAGTCAGGGCCGCCCCCTCATCATAAAAGCCCCCTTCCGGGGCAGCCATGGGAGCTTCGGCCTCCATGGCAAAGTTGTCGTACCCCATCCCGTAGTCGGCTCTCTGGGGAGCCGCGGCGGCTGCTGTCTCAGCTACGGCCATATCCGAAACCGAATAGATGCCCTTGCTGGCAGCGCCGCACCCTCCCAGCAAAAGAGTCAGGGCCAGAAATCCCGCCACAGCTCCTGGTACGGAAAAATTGCGCTTTTTCATAAGATTCTCCTCCCGATAATTTGATGATTTCAGGGTATCATAAATGTGAGGGAGAAACAAGAGAAGTAAGGAAAGCTTCATAAATTTGAGGAGAAAATTAAGACTCGTACTGGTAAAGAAAGGGAATCTGTTATATAATAGGCAGTGCGCTGATGCGCGAAAATAGTATAAGGAGACGCGTATGCTTACATTAGAGAATCTGTCATTCGGCGTACAGGAGGAGAGGAAAGAAAAAGAGATTATCCACAACTTAAATCTAAACGTCGGCGACCATAAATTTGTGGTGATCACAGGCCCTAACGGGGGAGGAAAGTCCACCCTGGCCAGGCTGATTGCCGGGATCGAGAAGCCCTCCGCCGGAAAGATCACCCTGGACGGGGAGGATATCACGGAGAAAAATATTACAGAGCGGGCCAACCTAGGGATCAGCTACGCTTTCCAGCAGCCTGTCCGCTTTAAGGGAGTCCAGGTGCTGGATCTTATCCGCCTGGCGGCGAAAAAGAAGCTCACCGCCGCGGATGCCTGCGTGTATCTGTCGGAGGTGGGTCTTTGCGCAAAGGATTACATCAACAGAGAGGTAAACGCCAGCCTGTCCGGCGGGGAATTAAAGCGGATCGAGATTGCCACGGTGCTTGCCCGGGGAACCAAGCTTTCCGTGTTCGACGAGCCGGAGGCCGGGATCGATCTGTGGAGCTTTCAGAACCTGATCTCCGTGTTTGAGAGGATGAGGGATACCACCAACGGCTCGATCTTGATCATTTCCCATCAGGAGAGGATCCTCAATATCGCGGATGAGATCGTGGTCATCGCAGACGGACAGATCACAGCCCAAGGACCTAAGGAGGATATCCTCCCAGGGCTTTTGGGGACTGCCTCCGCCGTAGATGCCTGCAGCAAGTTTTATAGGAGGAAGGCAAACGCGTAGCGTTTCTAGGACGCCTTCCGACGACCTGGCAGGTTCCGCGAAGCGGAGCGTGCCGCTACCCTGAAAAGGGAGGAAGGCAAACGCGTAGCGTTTCTTAGGATGCCTTCCGACGATATGGTAGGTTCCGCGAAGCGGAGCGTGCCGCTACCCTGATTAAAAAAAGGAGGGAGATAAGATGGCAGAGATCAGGAATGTGGATTCCATACAGATGAGACTTTTGGAGGAAGTGGCGGACCTCCATGAGGTGCCTGCGGGGGCCTACAATATCCGGGCAAACGGACAGATGGCCGGGCGGGTGAACTCCGCCAACATCGAGATCATTTCCAAGGAAGAGGGAGAGGGGATCGATATTCATATCAAGGCGGGAACAAAACACGAGAGCGTGCATATCCCGGTTGTGCTCAGCCAGAGCGGCTTAACGGAGATGGTGTACAATGATTTTTATATAGGAGATGACGCGGATGTGGTCATCGTGGCAGGCTGCGGCATCCACAACGGCGGGGACAAGGATTCCAAGCATGACGGGCTCCACCGGTTTTTTGTGGGGAAGAACGCGAAAGTGAAGTATGTGGAAAAGCATTACGGCTCCGGAGACGGCAAAGGTCAGAGGATCATGAACCCGGGGACAGAAGTCACCATGGAGGAGAACAGCTACA
>CAMTAF010000138.1 GCA_947066955.1 uncultured Hungatella sp. | reverse complement strand
ACCATGTTTTCCCATTTGATAAAAGCTTTATTTCAACTAACTTTGGAAAGATTCCCGGTTTTTTCCTTTTTTTACATTTTTCACGCCCCGACCCCCACACACAAAGCCACCGGAATGTGCAGAAAAAAACACAGAGGTATCGGGCTGTTCTGCCTGAAAACCTCTGTGTTTTTGCATCCCCCGCAAGCAGGGGGCAGGGATCCGTGATTTGTCAATGGAAATCTTCACGCATCGGCGGACTTCTATGATAAGTCTTCCCCGTTGCTCGCAATGACTTTCTTGTACCAGTAGAAGGAATCCTTGCGGTAGCGGTCCAGGGTCTTTAAGTCAAACTCTTCCCGGTCCACATAGATGAAGCCGTAACGCTTCACCATGCCTTCATGGGTGGAGATCAAGTCAACCGCGGACCACGGGCAGTAGCCCATCATCTCGCAGCCGTCGGAGATAGCCAGGCGAACCTGCTCGATGTGTTTGCGCAGATACTCGATCCTGTAGGGGTCATGGACCTTTCCGTCCTCGGTCAGCTTATCGTAAGCGCCAAGGCCGTTCTCGGTAACGATCATGGGCAGGCGGTATCTGGAATACATCTCCCGGATAGTGGCCCGAAAGCCCATGGGATCGATCTCCCAGCCAAACTCCGTGGTCGGCAGATTGGGGTTGCGGAATCCCTTGTAGAATCCCGCCTCTCCTCTGGCGGTCTGCTGATCCGCGCCGGGATCTATGGCCTCTGTCCCGTCACTGGCCTCCACGGTAGCGGTATTGTAGTAGTTAAATCCGATAAAGTCCGGATGTCCGTTCTTCAGCGCTTCCGCGTCGCCGGGCGCGAATTCCGGTGTGGCGTCATGCTCCTCTAAGTAAGCCCATACCAGATTGTTGTACACACCGTACACAGCCATATCCAGATACAGCCAGTTGCGGATCGCGTTGTAATTCTGGGCAGCTAAGGTGTCCTCCGGCTTGCAGCTTGCCGCGTATACCAGGGAAATGTTGGGGGCCGGACCGATCTTGGCGCCAGGCAGCATCTCATGGCATAGGGCCATGGCTTTAGCCTGAGCCACCAGCATATGATGATTCTGCTGGTAAGTCTCTTTCAGCACATTGGTGCAGCCTTCCGGTATCATCAGAGTTCCGATCACGGGTCCCACCAGGGTCAGCATGTTCTGCTCATTGATGGTGAGCCAGTATTTTACACGGTCGCCGAAATTCTCAAACATCACTTTGGCAAAATTCAAGAACCAGTCAACGGACTCCCTGTTGGACCAGGAACCGCGCTTGTCCAGAGCAGCGGGCATGTCAAAGTGGAACATGGTCACCAGCGGCTCAATGCCATATTTTAAACACTCATTAATCACATTGTTGTAGTACTCGATTCCCTTGGGGTTCACTTCTCCTGTCCCCTCCGGAAGGATCCTGGACCAGGCGATGGAGAAACGGTAGGTCTTGAAGCCCATCTCAGCCATCAGCTCGATGTCTTCTTTGTATCTGTGATACTGGTCAGCGCATACGGTCAAATCAGAAGTCCCCTCCGGCACTTTCTTCACATCCTGACAGGATGGCCCCTTGCCGTCTTCCAGATTTGCCCCCTCTACCTGGTATGCAGATGTACTTGCTCCCCAAAGAAAGTCCTTAGGAAATGGTTTTAATGTCTTGTGCAACATGTTTTCTCTTCTCCCTTCACATTATGATAGCTACAAAGTCTATTATACTAGGTTTCCTTCTATTTGAAAAGGGAAAATAAATTTTTCTGTTCTGGGTATAAAGGGTTTTTTTTTGACCGTTTCAGCCGATATTTTTATAGTATAGATCTTTAGTTTCAGGGGCTTTGGGTATAAAAATGACTGATTGTGAAAAGGAGGCCGTTTATGAATGTAACCGCAAAAAACTGGCAGTCGCCTGCCGGCGTCATATATCAAACCTGCGCACCCGCCGAAAAGACCGGTATCTCCGGCAGCAGCTCCAAAGAGAGCCAGAGGGCGGCTGACACCGATATTCTTGAAAAATCCGCGTCTTCTGTCATGGGGCTTGGCTCAGACTCAAAAGAGGCTGGTTCCGGTTTCAAGATGAAGGCCTCCGGGCCGATAAATTCCGTGGGCGAGCTGGCGGCCATGCTGTCCCGCGCCGAGACAACTCTTGACGTCCAGCAGGTCATGTCCAAAGCCATGCGGGCCCTGACCCAGCTGAAGATGTGCGCCGTTGCCAGCGAGGGCAAAGATGCCAAAAAGTACGCTCAGCTGATCAAACGCATGGAAAAGCTGATCAAGCGGATCCAGAAAAAGTTAAAACATCTCAGCAAGGAACAGCGGATGGAAGAACAGCGCAGGAAGGCTCTCAAGAACGAGGAGAAAGAGAAGGCAGAGAAGATCGGGGAGGAATTGAAGGCTCACCGAAAGAAACGCCGCAGGGATGAGCGCCGCTACGCCCTCAAGGAATTGTCCGAGGACCAGAAGACGGAAAACAGCGAGCTTATGTCCTCCATGTCCGATGTCCTGTCCGCCGGCTCTTCCCCTGCTATCTCCGGGCTCACTGGCATGGGCGGCGATATGATGGCGTCCGGCGGCATAGACTTGTCCGCCGTGGGAGGAATGTCCATTGACATTTCTGTTTAAGATTTCTATATAAAGAAAGGACTTTTTATGACACATTTGTTTTCCGTTGCCGCTCCGGCGGCGGCTTTAGCCTTGTCACTGTCTTTGCCACTCCCGGTCCAGGTTCTGGCCCAGACCTCTTCCTATGGCCCCGGCCAGGCTCTTGAGGCAGCCAGACAGGCTGACCATGAACGGACGGAGAGAGAAAAGCTCCGCCGGGAGGCCCCGGATTACTTAGCCTATCAGGAGCAGGCCTCTTTCACTCTTCCGGTTCTCACCTTTGATGTCAGCCGGTTCGCCCTCCCCGGGGAAGCCAGGGTCTTAGTGGTGGTGGAAGGCACTGGGGGCGCTGGCTGCGATGTCTATGTTTATGAGAAAAATGACCAGGGCTGGCAGCAGCGCATGGCGGTTCCGGGCCGCCTGGGGGAAAACGGCATGAACAGCCGCCGCACGGTGGGGGACAAGACCACGCCCATCGGCGTCTTTAAGCTCAATACTCCCTTCGGTCAGGCCCCTGCCCAAAAGGGATTTCCAAAAGATTATGTGCAGGTAGACGAGACCTATGTGTGGACCGACGACACCAACCGTCTGGTGAAGGACTCACAGCTGTCCGGCGAGCATGTGGGGACTGAGCGGTATCTCGACTACTATGACTATGTGCTGGACATGGGATTTAACCCGGAGGCGATCCCGGGTCAGGGGTCTGCCCTGTTTCTCCACTGCGAGGGGGACTACTGGGCTTCCTCCTCCGGGTGCGTGGCTGTGCCCAGAGAACAGATGGAATCCATCATGAAACTCTACGGCACCTGGGGGGAGGGCCGATGCTTTATCGCCCTGGCGCCCGGCGGAACCTTTGAGGCCATCTACGATACCTATGGAACAAATCACGGACTGTCTCCTGCTGATTATGAGGAAAAGACCCAAAAAACGCGGTGACGGCCCTGGAGGCGGGAAGGGATAAGGAACCACTCACATAAAAGACAAACAGACAGCACACTGGCAATACTGATTTTAATTTATATCATCCGCACAGTAACTGACAGATGTTCAGTTACTGCGCGGCTTTTTTTGTTATACATAGCCCAATCGATGACTAACCAACAGTCCGGGAATCCCAGTGAATTACTTGGGTATTTTACACGCAACAGCCTATAGTTCTATATCCTTTTCATTAAGTTGTCTCTCAGCAATTTTTATATTTCCTTTATAATCCCTGCGAATCATCCGTTCCAGATTAACATATTCCGGACTCGCTTTTAAATTTGGCGTTGAAGATGTCACTATTGCTCTTGCATATACATGCCCAAATTTACGGAAAACATTTTTATACAATAATAAAGCTCCCTTTAGCTGAACCAACGCTTTTGACACATCAACACCTTTGAGTTCTGTCAAAATAGCTGTTGGAGTTGCATCAGCAATGACAAATAAATAATCACATTTACTCGTATTTAATGGGACAGACTTATCTTCCGCTATTATCCCACCATCCATTTTATATAAAATCACATGGTTTTTCTTCGTATTTTCAAACACATATCTCTTTCTATTCTCTGCACATTTTACTGCTGAGCGTCTGTCCGATGACTCAATGCAGTTCATCCTATTTTTATTATCACATTCCTCCAAAGAATTACTTTGCAGCTCTTCAATAATACATTCTTGTAATTTTCTACAAATCATTCATCTATCTCCATACTAATAAGCTCATCAAGTTCACTATTTGTAATAGACGATACTTCATCAATATAATTTGTATTAATCATATGACTTTCCTCATCTAACAAAGATTCCAACGCCTTTTCAGAATTGTCCACTTTATAGGCAGCGAAGTTTTCATAAGACACTCTTAAATTTTTGGGAATAACAATCTTATTTAACTTTGTATGCTGATTCTCCACTTTTTGCGAATACAATAATATATTCGTAGAAGTAAGTATATACGGACTATGTGTTGTTATGATAACCTTACTGTCCGTTGAATTTATCATTAGTGAAATGAGACTCATAATATCCTTTTGCGCAATTGGAAACAAATGCGCTTCTGGTTCTTCAATTACAATGAATGATTTTTTCTTTTCCAAAATTGTCGCAAAGGCAAGCATCAATATCCACAATACTTCCTGCTGACCCGACGAACCATACATCAGTTTAACCCAGTGATACTTATCAAAATAGATTTTTTCACCATCGCTCTCGCTTATATAGTCTGCTTTCAAAATTTTCTTAATAAATTCATACGCCTGGTCTACTGCCGCATTATTGATCTGACCTTTTATGGTTTTTACATAATCTGTAATCATTTCCGGAATTTTAGTTCCAAACTTATTTTTTGTTATTTTTATCAGTTTAATAAATTCCTGCATGGTCAAATCCATCTCATCGGTAGAAACATCCTGCAACTGTTCAGACATGGTTGCTAACAAACTTCTTCCCGCTGGAATATAAATAATTTCATCATCGTTTTTAAATGCCGAAAACAATCGTTCATTTAAATGGCGCTTCATTACTCCCACAGCAGTTATATTGTCTAAAAGTCCCTTTGTGTTGAAATTATTTAGAAACATTTCAGAAGCTTCATTTATCAATCTCAAAAGTTCTTCTTTTAATTTCGCATCAAAAGAAAACCGCACATAGCCATCACGGTTTAAGAAAATTTTAATATGTTTTCCGGCAAACATGTAGGAAATATTAAATTTCTGCATATGTTTAGTTTTCCCAAAGCACCCCATAAACTGCTTTGTCAAATATTTCATATAATTATTGAAATACTCATTTTTATGATTCTGTGTAAACTGCGCTGCATCCATGAGATAATCTAAGGTATAGTCTCTTATCTTTTGAACAAAATATATAACCTTACAAATTGTACTTTTGCCAGATGCCTGCGCACCTATAAATATCTGAAAATTTTTATTTAAATTTACCTGTGCCTCTTTTATTGGCCCAAAATTTTGTATGACAATTTTATTTTCCATAATCAAAAATCACTTCTCCATTGCTTTTATAGTTCATATCAGGTATTAAAATTATAATAGAACAGCGCCTAATTTACAATATATAATTGCTTATAGAATGCGACAATCAACTTTACGTAAAGTTTCAGAATAATGCCGATATAGCATCAAAAATCCCCGCAAATACCGATTCCTGGCAAAAAAATCAGGTATGTGCGGGGATTTTAAAAAAGCGGAGACGGAGGGATTCGAACCCTCGTGCCGGGATGAACCGACAAACGCATTTCGAGTGCGCCGCGTTACGGCCGCTTCGCTACGTCTCCCTGTCTGTATCTGTGCGCTGGCATCGGAAATTGATGCCAGCACACTACATTATACACGATAAAACCGTTTTTGAACAGTATCCGGCATAATTTTTTTGCAAATTTTTTAATTTATCCGCCAAAGTACCGGTTGATTCCCCCGAGAAGCCCGTCTGCCAGCCTGTCCAGGGAGGAATCTGAGTGGTCGGAGGCCTTGTCTCCCAGCTCGATATCCACAGAAGGCACTGTAGAGTAGGAGGTCTGGGTTAAGTCCATGCCCATGGAGCCGCCGGAAAAGATCTTGACTCCTGCGTCCCGAAGGCCTGCCACCAGGCTCTCCCCCAGGGCATTGTGCTTCTCCCAGTTGGATTTCACCGGCTCCATCTCCCGGTAGGAGGCTACGTTTGGCACGCTCATGTAGAAGGCTCCCTTGTCATTGGCAGTGGAATCCCAGTGGATGGCGATATGGCAGTTGGCCGCGTTGTTGGCGATCACGGTCCTGGCTATGTTGTCCAGCTGCACGTCGTCGGTCTCCCGGATCATCAGCACGTCGTAGCCTGCTGACAAAAGCTTGTCCTTCAGCTTCTTTGCCATAGCCAGAGTGACTTTGGCCTCCGGCGTTCCGTCGGAAAATGTCATGCCTGAGGATACGGCCACCGCCGAGGTAGCTCCCGCGCTTGTTGTGCCGCCGGTCACCTTCGGGGTTCCGTCAGGGTGGCACTGGGTCTTGACACTGGAGCCGCCGCTTGTGCCGTGCCCCGCGTTGACGCAGACCACGATCCCCCTGCGGTTTTCCTCGGGTGCGCGGTACAGCCTTGCCGAACCGGAGCTGATCTTTGAAAATTCCGCATATTTCCAGGACGGATCCAGGGCCACGGCCATGCCTTCGCCTGTCTCCCCCGCGCCTTCTTCCTGGACCGGCGCGGCGGAGGGTGCGGCTGCGGGCGCCGGTTCCGGCTCTGTGACGGATAAATATCTGCTGGCAATGTAGCAGGTCATGCCATTGTATTCCACCTGGCTCCAGGAATCATGGTATCCGGTGCGGCGCAGTTTGACCCCCTTCTGGAATACTGCCACAACCTGGAAGGAGGTGTCGGCGCCTGCCCTTAAGTTTACATCGCTTCCTGTCACATAGACCGTCTCATCCCTGGGCTCCATGGCGGGGGCGGTCTCTCCCACCACCACAGATTCCCGGCTGCTGGTCTGGGCAGCGCCCTCAGCGGTGTCCGGGGCAGCGCCGCTGTCCGCGCCTTCCTCCGTGTCAATGCGGATCTGTTTTCCGCTCTCCTGCAAAGCCGTCGGCGGCTCTGGGGCCCCATCCTGGCTGTTCTTCTGGCAGCCGGCCCCTAAAACCATAACAGCCAGGAGCCCCAGAAGGGCTCTTCTTTTATTTGTCCCAAATCGTCTCATTGGATCACTCCTCCGCCCACTACATAATCTCCGTCATAAAACACCACTGCCTGCCCGGGCGTGACGGCCCGCTGGGGCTCCTCAAAACGGCACTCCACCAGGTCCTCGCCCTTTTCCCTGATCACGCACTTTGCCCCTCTGTGGCTGTAGCGGATCTTCGCGGTCACCTCCATCTCTTTCCCGTGGAGGCCGTCAATTGCCATCCAGTTGAGTCCCCGGCATGTGAGAAAATCGGAAAATACATCTTTTCCCTCCCCGATCACCACCTGATTGGTCTGGGGGCGGATCTCCACCACAAACACAGGCCTTCCCATGGACAGGCCCAGTCCCTTTCTCTGCCCCACGGTGTAGTGGGTGATCCCCCGGTGCCTTCCCAGAACCCGGCCCTGCCTGTCCACGAAATCGCCCTCCGGCAAGTGAACCGCCGCGTTCTCTTTGATAAATCCCGCGTAGTCATTGTCCGGGATAAAGCAGATCTCCTGGCTGTCAGGCTTGCCTGCCACCTCAAGGCCGATGTCCCCGGCGATCCGCCGGATCTCCTCCTTGCTGTACTGCCCCACAGGCATCAGGGTGTGAGCCAGCTGATGCTGGGTCAGGCTGTACAGGGCATAGGTCTGGTCCTTGGCCTGTGTGGCGGATTTTTTCAAGGCGTATCTGCCGTTTGGGAGCCTGTGGATCTGGGCGTAGTGGCCTGTAGCGATATAGTCGGCGCCGATGTCCATGCTCCTCTTTAAGAGGGCCTCCCACTTCACATAGCGGTTGCAGGCAATGCAGGGGTTGGGGGTTCTGCCCCGGATATATTCTTCTACAAAATAGTCGATGACATGATCCTTGAATTCCTGCCGGAAATTCATGACATAGTAGGGGATCCCCAGATCCCAGGCAACTTTCCTGGCATCCTCCACTGCGCTCAGACCGCAGCAGCCTCCGTCCTCCTCCCTGGCCGGCTGTTCCTCAGCCTGCCACACCTGCATGGTGACGCCTGTCACATCATAGCCCTGTTCTTTTAAAAGATAGGCTGCCACGGAGGAATCCACTCCTCCGGACATGCCTACCACCACTTTCTCTCTTTTCAATATTCCTCATCCTCGTCATGTTCGCTGATATCGGACTTGGGCTTCTCCAGGCCCTCGATGACGATGCCGTTCTTCTGGGCATAGTCCCAAAGGGCGGCGTGGATGGCCTCCTCGGCCAGCAGGGAGCAGTGAACCTTTACCGGAGGAAGTCCGTCGAGGGCCTCCATCACGGCTTTGTTGGTCACTTCCATGGCCTCCTGAACCGTCTTTCCCTTTACCATCTCTGTGGCCATGCTGCTGGTCGCCACAGCGGCGCCGCAGCCGAAGGTCTTGAACTTTACATCCCGGATCACCTGATTTTCGTCAATGTCCAAGTAGATCCTCATGATATCGCCGCACTTGGCATTTCCCACTGTTCCTGTACCGCTGGCATTTTCAATCTCTCCTACGTTCCTGGGATTTTGAAAATGATCCATCACTTTTTCTGTATACATAAATCTGTTTTCTCCTTCTCTTGGAGCCGGCACCTATGCCTGGCATTTTTTCATATAGTCTTCATACAGAGGGGACATGGCTCTGAGCCTATCCACGATCTCCTTGATCTTCTCAACCACATAGTCCATCTCCTCCTTGGTGTTCTCAGGGCTGAGGGTCAGCCTGAGGGAGCCGTGGGCGATCTCATGGGGCAGGCCGATGGCCAGGAGCACATGGGACGGGTCTAAGGAGCCGGAAGTGCAGGCGGACCCGCTGGAGCCGCAGATCCCATTCATGTCCAGCATGATCAGCAGAGACTCCCCCTCCACGAACTGGAAAGCAAAGTTGGCGTTGTTGCTGAGACGGTTGGTCTTATGGCCGTTGAGGCGAACAAAGGGAATCTCCGCCATGACTCTCCCCATGAGATAGTCCCGCAGTTCTCTCTCTCTCCCGGCTCTCTCCTCCATGGTGTCCATGGCTATCTCCACGGCCTTTCCCAGCCCCACGATCCCGGGCACGTTCTCCGTGCCGCCCCGGCGTTTTCTCTCCTGGGCGCCTCCGTGGACAAAGGAGCGGAGCTTTAAGCCCGTGCGGATATATAAAAAACCGATGCCCTTGGGCCCGTTCAGCTTATGGCCGCTGGCGCTGAGCATATCGATATGGTACTCGTCTACATTGATCGGGACGTGGCCGTAGGCCTGAACCGCGTCGGTGTGGAACAGGATCCCGTGTTCCCTGGCGATCTGCCCGATCTCTTTGATAGGTTCTATGGTTCCGATCTCATTGTTAGCAAACATGATGGAAATCAGGATGGTGTCCGGCCGGATGGCCTTCTTAAGCTCCTCCAGCTTCACGGTTCCATTCTCATCCACATCCAGATAAGTGACCTCAAAGCCTCTCTTCTCCAGA
Organism: uncultured Hungatella sp.; assembly: GCA_947066955.1. Classification (GTDB taxonomy): domain Bacteria; phylum Bacillota; class Clostridia; order Lachnospirales; family Lachnospiraceae; genus UBA3402. The sequence continues at coordinate 601 of CAMTAF010000138.1, read as the reverse complement.
TACTCGCAGGTGTGGAGCACAGCGTGGTGCTCGATCCTGCTGGTGATGATATGTCTCCCTTTTGCCTCATAGGCCTCTGCCGCGGCCTTGATGGCCCAGTTGTCGGACTCTGTGCCCCCTGCCGTGAAATAGATCTCATTGGGCTTGGCGCCCAGACTCTTGCCTATGATCTCCCTTGTTTTGGCAATGGCCTGCTTGCAGGGTGCGGAGAACTCGTACACCGAGGAAGGGTTGCCATAATGCTCTGAAAAATAGGGGAGCATGGCCTCCACCACCTCTGGACGCGTCCTGGTCGTAGCCGCGTTGTCCAGATAAATTAGTTGTTTCATGTGTGAAATCCGCCTTTCTGTAGTATTAAAGTTAAAAGCTTCATCTACGTTCTCTATTATATAATATATCCGGTTGATTGCAAGATGGATTCTAAAAATCCACAATATTTTCGCGCGGTCCAGCAGGGGGTGTTTCCACCTGCTCGCCGGGCCGGGGCGGGATCGCGCAAGCGGCATATATCCTTTCCGCCCCGTGTGCAATCGAGCAGGGGAGGTCTTTTCCCTATCTCTATAGTAAAAGCCTGACATCACTTTTCTCTTCCTTATTCGCT
>CAMTAF010000137.1 GCA_947066955.1 uncultured Hungatella sp. | reverse complement strand
TTACCGCGGCTGCTGGCACGTAGTTAGCCGGGGCTTCTTAGTCAGGTACCGTCCTTTTCTTCCCTGCTGATAGAGCTTTACATACCGAAATACTTCTTCACTCACGCGGCGTTGCTGCATCAGGGTTTCCCCCATTGTGCAATATTCCCCACTGCTGCCTCCCGTAGGAGTTTGGGCCGTGTCTCAGTCCCAATGTGGCCGGCCACCCTCTCAGGTCGGCTACTGATCGTCGCCTTGGTGGGCCGTTACCCCGCCAACCAGCTAATCAGACGCGGGTCCATCTCATACCACCGGAGTTTTTCACACCAGGACATGCGTCCCTGTGCGCTTATGCGGTATTAGCAGTCATTTCTAACTGTTATCCCCCTGTATGAGGCAGGTTGCCCACGCGTTACTCACCCGTCCGCCGCTCAGTCATTCCGTTCTTCCTCCGAAGATTCAAAACGAAGTGCTTCGCTCGACTTGCATGTGTTAAGCACGCCGCCAGCGTTCATCCTGAGCCAGGATCAAACTCTCTTGTTATGATTTGATCCGGAATCAGAATCAACTCTTGGCTAATTCTTTTCCCGTTCTTACTGTTGTTTGGTTCGTATACTCTTTGTATTCGTTCTGAATCTTCTCAAATTCAAGGCGCCAAACGCGCCCTCTCTTTTGGAATTTTCAGGGTCTTGCATACTGTTTGATCTTTGATTTTCAAGGTTCCGTGTTGTCTCCTCTCGGCGACAGCTTTGATAGTTTACCACGCTGTCTCTCGTTTGTCAACAACTTTTTTAAATTTATTTTTTTGGTCTTTTTGAGTCGTTTTAAAAAGAGAACTCTTGGAAAAGAGCGGAGAAAGAGGGATTTGAACCCTCGCGCCGGTTGCCCGACCTACACCCTTAGCAGGGGCGCCTCTTCGGCCTCTTGAGTATTTCTCCGTGTTATATTTTCCTTGACCTGCCTGAAAAAAGCCTTTGTTTTCAGACGCATTTGCAATTATACAAGACTTTCATATTCTTGTCAACCCATTTTTTATATAAATTTTTAAATATTTTTCTGGATCTCTTCTTTGATTTTTTCACGCACAAGTTCTGCTATCTCATTGGTTTTTAACCCCATATATTGTTCCGGGTAGATGGCTTTAAGAAAATGAACCTGGACCGTCTCCTTCTGGATGGAGGGGAGATCAAAGGGGCGGAAGCTGTTGACCAGAGCCACAGGGATGATGGGGCATCCTGCTTTTACCGCGCTTTTGAATGTGCCTGCCTTGAAGGCCAGGATCTCATTGCCTTTGCGGCTTCTGGTGCCTTCGGGGAAGATGACGAAGTTTCTTCCTTTTTTTACCTGAGCCGTCATCTCCTTGATAACCTCCATGGAGGAGCGGATGTCCGCCCGGTCCATGGGGATCCCCTGCAGAAGGCGGATCACCTGTTTTACCAGGATCCACTCTGAGGCTTCTTTCTTGATCACCACACCCAGAGGCCTTGGACAGCTCTCTATGATGGCCAGCATGTCAAAAAGCCCCTGGTGATTTGGAAACAGGATGAATCCGTTGGTTCTTGGGAGATTTTCTGCCCCATAAGTCACGACTTTGACCTTTCCTCTCCTGTTTACTCTCCTGAGAATCTTTCTCAGATAGCGGTATCTTTCCTCCTCACTGTACTGATCCGGGTTTTTTCCCATCTTATCGATCTTTAAGAACCACCAGGGCACATGGAGGAGGTTGGTTATTACCATTAAAAGGATTCTTTTCATTTTCCCGCCCTCTCGTACAGATTATTTCCCTGGGAATCAATGACTGTCACCACGGGAAAATCTTTTACCTCCAATCGGCGTATAGCCTCTGTCCCCAAGTCCTCGTAGGCAATGACCTGGCTGGAGAGAATGCATTTTGACAAAAGGGCGCCGGCTCCTCCCACGGCGGCAAAGTACACGGAACCGTTTCTCACCATAGCGTCGATCACTGCCTGGCTTCTCTTTCCTTTCCCAATCATGGCTCCAAGTCCTAAGTCCAGCAGGGCGGGGGTGTAACGGTCCATGCGGCTTGCCGTGGTGGGACCGGCGGAACCGATAGGGCGTCCCTCTCTGGCCGGGGATGGACCCATATAGTAAATCATGTTTCCTTTTATTGGAAACGGAAGCTCCTCCCCTTTGTCAAGGGCCTCCTGCATCCGCTTGTGGGCGGCATCCCTGGCAGTATAGATGGTGCCGGTTATATATATGTAGTCGCCGGCTTTTAATTCTTTTGCTTCCTCTGGCGTGATGGGCGCCTTGATATGTCGTTCCATGATCTCCTCCTAACATAAATAATTGTATGGGCACGCGACCTGTCACCTGACAGGTCGTGGGAAGGCATCCTAAAAATGCCTCTATATTACCCGGTGAACGTGGCGGTTTACGTGACAGCAGATGTTCACTGCCACGGGAAGACCTGCGATGTGGGTGGGGTAGGTCTCAATGTTCACCCCTAAAGCCGTGATGCTTCCTCCCAGTCCTCCGGGACCGATGCCCAGGGCATTGATCTTGTCCAGCATCTCTTTTTCGAGCTCCCTCACATAGGGGATGGGGGACTGCTCTCTTAGATCTCTTGTGAGAGCGTGCTTTGCCATAAGGGCGCATTTTTCAAAGGTTCCCCCGATTCCCACTCCCACCACCACCGGCGGACAGGCGTTTGGGCCTGCATCTTTTACTGCTGTTAATATGGCCTCTTTTACTCCTTCTATTCCGTCTGCGGGCTTGAGCATGAAGACGCGGCTCATATTTTCGCTGCCAAAACCTTTCGGGGCAACGGTGATCCCGATTCGGTCTCCTTCTGTGATGTCGTAATGGATGATGGCGGGGGTGTTGTCCTTTGTGTTGACTCTCTCAAGAGGGTCCGACACAACGGATTTTCTTAGATAGCCCTGGAAGTAGCCCTCCCGCACTCCCTGGTTTACGGCCTCGGTGAGGGAGCCGCCTTCTATGTGGACCTCCTGGCCCACTTCCATAAATACTACAGCCATGCCTGTGTCCTGGCAGATGGGGATCATGTCTTCCCTGGCAATGGCAAGATTCTCCTCCAGCTGGCTTAAAATCTTTTTTCCCAGCTCTGACTCTTCTTTCCCAACCGCTTTTTCAAAAACCTCTTTCATATCAGGAGATAGGGAGTGATTGGCCTCTATGCACATCTCTTTGATGTTTTTTGTTATCTCCTCTGTCTTTACAGTTCTCAAATCAGATACCTCCTGTCTCTAAACCTTCATGCTTAAATTTATCATAAAGGATTTGACGCTTTAAATCAAGAATAAAACCGCAAGATTTGTGTTGACAATTTTGCTGTTTTATTATATCTTTGTATTAAGTTATTAATACAATAATACAGAGGAGGTTTTTCATGACATGGCACTTTGACAATGACAGGCCCATCTATACCCAGCTTCTGGAACAGATCCTGTTTCTGATCATCTCCGGCCAGTACCCTCCGGGAAGCAAGCTGCCTTCTGTGCGGGAGCTTGCCTCCGAGGCCTCTGTCAACCCCAACACCATGCAGAGGGCTTTGACGGAGCTGGAGCGGATGGGACTGGTCTACAGCCAGAGGACTTCCGGCCGCTTTGTCACAGAAGACGAAGCTATGATCCAAAGGATGAAAGATAGTATGGGAAAGGATAAGATTCTGGCTCTTTTTAAGGATATGGAACAGCTGGGCTATGACGCGGACCAGACCATGGAACTTATCCACAAAATTACAAGGAGGTAAAGGAGGTAATCTATGAATCCCCTATTGACGTATTCCAATGTCACAAAGCAATTCGGCTCTCTCCAGGCTTTAAAGGATGTGAGCCTGACCATTGAACCGGGCCACATCGTAGGGCTATTAGGTCCCAACGGCAGCGGAAAGACCACCCTCTTAAAGATCGCCTGCGGCCTTCTCAAGCCTTCCTCGGGGACTGTCTCCGTGTGCGGACTGCCTGTGGGGCCCCAGTCCAAGCTGCGGGTCTCCTATCTGCCTGACAAGAATTATTTGAGCGAGTGGATGAAGGTCTCCCAGATCATTGACCTTTTTCACGATTTTTACTCTAATTTTGACCGGAACAAGGCCTATGAGATGCTGGGACGGTTGGATATTTCACCCAAGCAGAAGCTAAAAACACTCTCTAAGGGAACCCGTGAGAAGGTTCAGCTGATTCTGGTCATGAGCCGCAGCGCGGACCTCTATCTTCTGGATGAGCCTATCGGCGGCGTGGACCCGGCGGCCAGGGATTATATTCTGCGGACCATATTGACCAACTATAATGAGCAGGGCTCTATCCTCATATCCACTCACCTGATCTCTGACGTGGAGAAGGTATTAGATCAGATCATATTTTTGAAAAACGGCCTGGTGGCTCTCCAGTCTTCTGTGGATGATGTGAGGGCGCAGTACCAGAAATCAGTAGATGAACTGTTCCGGGAGGTGTTCCAATGTTAGGAAAGGTACTGAAAAAAGATTTTAATTCCACATGGCGTTTCTTTCTCCCTCTGCTGGGAGGATATGTCATCGCCGCCGTGGTGGGAAAGGTTCTGTTTGAGATCCTCTTGAGCGTCATGGATTCATCCGGGCACACCAGCATGGTCTCAGAGGGGATAGCGGTATTCTCGTTTTTTTATCTGGTGATCTGTGTGATCTACCTGGTGTCCTGTTATCTCATGACCTCTGTGTTCGTGGTCTACGATTTTTATAAATCCATGGTCAGCGACCACGGGTATCTGACCCACACCCTTCCTGTGAAGACCAGGACCCTGATCTGGTCCAAGGTCCTCATTGCCGTCCTGTGGCAGGTGGTGGTGAACGGGATCGTCAGCCTCTCTGTTTTGCTGATCTTTACAGGGCATTTTTCCTGGCTTCATATGGATGAATATTTCCGGCTGATCTCCACCTACTGGGACGGCACTTCCACGGCCCGGGTGATCTATACCATTATCAACATGATCGTGGAAAGTTTCCACAGGCCTCTTCTGTTTTTTGCCTGCATCGCTCTGGGACAGCAGTGGAAGGAACACCGGATCATCGGGGCAATCCTGGCTTATATGGGGATCTCTGTGGCATCCCAGATCCTCAATGCCTTTGCCATCGCCATCACAGGGTCAAAAGAATATTTTGTGAGTTTTCCTTTCAGCGGCTATATGATATTTTCTATGATCTTGGGGATCGTCACCAGCGCGGCGTTCTTTTTGATCACAGACTACATGCTCTCCAAAAATCTGAATCTGGAGTAACTTTCGCGCCGGGCCCATGTGCAATCGAGCAGGGGAGGCCTTTCCCCCTACTCGCCGCGCTGGGGCGGGGCCGCGCAAGCGGCCACATTTCCTTTCCGCCCCGTGCGCATAAAGAGGTGCCGCGGCAGTTTTTTGTCTGCCGCGGCACCTCTTTATTTCATATCAATTCAATCTTTGTTTTCTGTCTCCTCCTGTTCTTCCTCCATGGCTTCTTCTGCCTCTTCTGTTTCCTCTCCTCCGGCCTCGTCTTTATTTCCGTCGTCCCGCACCTTGGCGATGCTGGCGATATAGGTGTTGGAGTCGGGGTCTATGTTCATCAGCTTCACGCCTGAGGTGTTCCGGCCGATCATGGAGATGTCCTTGACGCTGATTCTTATGATGATCCCCTCATTGGTTATCATCATCACATCGTGGTCCTCGTGGACAAGCTTGGCGCCCACCAAGTCGCCGGTCTTCTCCACGATCTTGTAGCAGCGGATGCCTTTTCCGCTTCTTCTCTGTACCGGGAACTCGCTGATATCTGTCCTCTTGCCGATTCCGTTGGCAGACACCACCAGAAGGCTCTCCCCCTGAGAATCCATCTGCATGCCGATGACCTCGTCGTCCTCGTCAAGCTTCATGCCGATGACTCCCATGGATACACGCCCTGTAACCCGGACGTCTGACTCGTGGAAACGGATACACTGGCCTTTTTTGGTTATCATAAAGATATCCTTTGTGTCGTCCGTGGCCTTTACCTCGATGAGCTCATCGCCTTCCCGCAGCACAATGGCCTGAAGGCCGTTTTTGCGCACATTGGCGTACTCTCCCATGGGAGTTTTCTTGGCCATGCCGTACTTGGTTGCCATGAACAGGAAGTGATCGTCATTGAATTCTTTCATGGACACAATGGCCGTGATCTTCTCCCCGGGCATCATCTGGATGAGGTTTACGATGGCGGTTCCTCTGGCGGTTCTGCCCGCCTCTGGGATGGCGTAGGCCTTCAGGCGGTACACCCGTCCCGTGTTGGTGAAGAACATGATATCATTGTGATTCTTTGTCATGATCAGGTCTTCGATGTAGTCCTCGTCTATGGTCTGCATCCCCTTAATGCCCTTGCCTCCCCTGTTCTGGCTCTTAAAGTTGTCCGGGGACATCCTCTTGATGTAGCCTAAACGGGTCATGGCCACGATGGTGTCGTCGTTGGGGATCAGGTCTTCCATAGACATGTCAAACTCGTCAAACCCGATGGAGGTCCTTCTGTCATCTCCGTACTTGTCGGAGATCAGCGAAATCTCTTCCCGGATGACTCCCAAAAGCTTTTTCTCGTCTGACAAAATCGCCTTCAGCTCCGCGATCTTTGCCTGCAGCTCCCTGTATTCCGCCTCCAGCTTGTCCCGCTCCAGACCGGTGAGAGCTCTTAGGCGCATGTCCACGATGGCCTGAGACTGGGGATCGCTTAATCCAAACCGCTCCATCAGCTGCTGCTTGGCGATCTGGACGGTCTGGGACCCCCGGATGATGCGGATGACCTCGTCTATGTTGTCCAGGGCGATGAGCAGGCCTTCCAAGATGTGGGCCCTCTCCTCTGCCTTGTTTAAATCGTATTTTGTGCGCCGGGTCACCACATCCTTCTGGTGCTCTAAGTACAGCTTCAGCATCTGAAGAAGGCTTAAAACCTTTGGCTCATTGTTTACCAGAGCCAGCATGATCACGCCGAAGGTGTCCTGGAGCTGGGTGTGTTTGTAGAGGTGATTCAGGATCACATTGGCATTGGCATCCCGCCTCACCTCGATGACAATCCTCATCCCCTCCCTGTCAGACTCATCCCTCAGGTCCGTGATGCCGTCGACGCGCTTCTCTTTTACCAGCTCGGCGATCTTCTCGATGAGGCGGGCTTTGTTTACCAGATAGGGGATCTCCGTGACAATGATCCGGCTCTTTCCGTTTGGCAGAGTCTCGATGTCAGACACAGCCCTGACGCGGATTTTGCCCCGCCCGGTGCGGTACGCCTCCTCGATTCCCCTCTTTCCCAGGATGGTCGCGCCTGTGGGAAAATCCGGACCCTTCACGATCTCCATGATCTCCTCGATGGAAGTCTCTCTCCCCTCGTTTACCTGGTTGTCGATGATCTTTACAACAGCGGCGATGACCTCCCGCAGATTGTGGGGCGGGATGTTGGTGGCCATCCCCACGGCGATCCCGGAAGTGCCGTTGACCAGAAGGTTGGGGTATCTGGATGGAAGGACCGTGGGTTCCTTCTCTGTCTCGTCAAAGTTGGGAACAAAATCCACGGTGTCTTTTCCGATGTCAGACAGAAGTTCCATGGAGATCTTGCTCAGCCTTGCCTCCGTGTAACGCATGGCTGCTGCTCCGTCCCCGTCCACGGAACCAAAATTGCCGTGGCCATCCACCATGGGATATCGGGTGGACCACTCCTGGGCCATATTTACCAGGGCACCGTAGATGGAGCTGTCCCCGTGGGGATGGTATTTGCCCATGGTATCGCCCACGATACGGGCGCATTTTCTGTGGGGCTTGTCAGGGCCGTTGTTCAGCTCGATCATGGAGTACAGAACCCTTCTCTGAACCGGCTTTAAGCCGTCTCTCACATCAGGAAGGGCCCGGGAGGCGATGACGCTCATGGCGTAATCGATGTAGGACTTCTCCATGGTCTTCTTCAGATCAATGTCATGAATTTTATCAAATACATTTGGTTCCATTGGTTTCCTCCCAATTTTAATCGTTACTAGATGTCCAGGTTTTGTACGTATTTCGCGTTGGCTTCGATAAATTCACGTCTCGGCTCCACCTGATCGCCCATGAGGGTGGTGAAAGTCAGATCCAGCTCTGACGCCACGTCGTCATCCATGTTCACACGGAGCAGGATGCGGCGTTCCGGGTCCATGGTGGTCTCCCAGAGCTGCTCGGCATCCATCTCTCCAAGTCCTTTGTACCTCTGTATCTTGTTGTTATTGTCCCTGCCGATCTCTTTTATAATGGAATTGAGCTCAGGGTCGCTGTAGGCATACCACACTTTTTTGTTCTTCTCGATCTTATAGAGAGGGGGCTGGGCTAAGTATACATGTCCCTGTTTGATCAGCTCCGGCATAAAACGGTAGAGGAATGTCAGGAGCAGGGTGCTGATGTGGGCGCCGTCCACGTCTGCATCGGTCATGATGATAATCTTGTTGTAGCGCAGCTTTGTGATGTCAAAATCATCGTGGATGCCTGTGCCGAAGGCAGTGATCATGGCTTTAATCTCCGCGTTTCCGTAGATTTTGTCAAGCCTTGCCTTCTCCACGTTTAAGATCTTTCCTCTCAGAGGCAGGATAGCCTGGGTATCCCGGGAGCGGGCGGTCTTGGCGGACCCTCCGGCAGAATCGCCCTCAACGATGTAGATCTCGCATTTTTCCGGATCCTTGTTGGAGCAGTCCGCCAGCTTTCCCGGGAGGGCCATGCCCTCTAAGGCCGTCTTTCTCCTGGTTAAGTCCCTGGCCTTTCTGGCGGCAGCCCTGGCTCTCTGGGCCAGGATGGATTTCTCGCACATGGCCTTGGCCACGGCAGGGTTCTGCTCCAGAAAATAGGTGAGCTGCTCGCTGACAATGGAGTCCACAGCCAGCCTAGCCTCGCTGTTGCCCAGTTTCTGTTTTGTCTGTCCCTCAAACTGAGGCTCCTCGATCTTGACGCTGATGATGGCTGTCAGGCCCTCCCGGATATCCTCGCCGCTCAAGGATGGCTCGCTGTCCTTTAACAGCTTGTTCTTCCTGGCATAGTCGTTGAAGGTCTTGGTCAGGGCATTTTTAAAGCCGGTGAGATGGGTTCCGCCCTCCGGCGTGTTGATGTTGTTTACAAATGTATAGATATTTTCTGTGTAAGAATCATTGTGCTGCATGGAAACTTCTACATACACCTTGTCTCTGGTCCCTTCACAGTAGATCACCTGGTCATAGAGGGGCGCCTTGCCCTTGTTTAGATAAACGGCGAACTCCTTGATGCCGCCCTCATAGTGGAAAGTCTTTTCCCTCTTCTCCTCCCTGTCATCCCGCAAAACGATCTTCAAAGCCTTTGTCAGGAAAGCGGTCTCCTGAAGGCGGATCCGCAAGGTGTCATAGTCAAAGATTGTCTCCTCAAAAATTTCCTTGTCCGGGAGAAAACGGACCTCTGTTCCGTGTCTTTCTTTGTCGCAGGACCCGATGACCTCAAGAGGGCTGGCCACCTTTCCCCGCTCATATCTCTGATGATAAATCTTTCCCTCTTTATAGATGTCCACCTCAAGCCACTCCGACAGAGCATTCACCACAGAGGCGCCCACGCCGTGAAGGCCTCCTGACACCTTATAGCCCCCTCCGCCGAACTTTCCGCCTGCGTGGAGCACCGTAAACACGACCTCCACCGCGGGAAGCCCTGCTTTTTTCTGGATATCTACCGGGATTCCCCGCCCGTTGTCAATAACTGTGATGGAATTGTCCTCATTGATCTGGACATCGATCATTGTACAGAATCCTGCCAGGGCCTCATCTACCGAGTTATCTACGATTTCATATACCAGATGATGGAGTCCTCTGGCGGAGGTACTGCCTATATACATACCAGGTCTCTTCCTGACGGCTTCAAGTCCTTCCAAAATTTGAATCTGATCTGCTCCGTACTCCGTGCCCATCAATTTCCTCCTTCTTTCTGTTCTGATATTATTGAACTGTTACGCTTCCCTTTACGACCTTATAAACACGGTCTATGGGGAAACGGTTGTTTACAAAATCTTCCAGTCCGGTGCAGGTGATCATGGTCTGGATGTGGCGGATCCCTGACAGGAGCTGCTGCTGCCTTCCCCCGTCAAGCTCCGACAGCACGTCATCCAGAAGAAGGATAGGGTAATCCTTTACGATCTGCCTCACCAGCTCGATCTCCGACAGTTTCAGGGAAAGAGCCGCTGTCCTCTGCTGTCCCTGAGAGCCGAACCTCCTGATATCCGCGCCGTCAATGAGAAAGCAGATATCATCCCTGTGGGGCCCTGTGTTGGTGGTCTTCAGCTTCTGATCCAGTTCCCGGTTCATGGCCAGCTTTTGTTCAAACAGGCTTTCCTCCACATTGGGCTCATATTTTAAGAGAAGCTCTTCCCTTCCCCCCGACAGCTGGCTGTGGGTTTTTTTTACCATATCGTTGAGCTGCTCCACAAACCCCTTCCGGCACCGGATCAGTTCCCGGCCGTACTGGACCAGCTGTACATCCCACACATCCAGGGTGGCCTCATATTCGGGCCGAAAAACCAGCTCTTTTAAAAGCTTATTCCTCTGGAGAAGAACCTTGTTGTACTGGATCAGGCTGTGGACGTAGAGCTTATCCAGTTGACATAACTCCAGATCCAGGAATCGCCTCCTCTCCGCAGGACTTCTCTTTATGATATCCAAGTCCTCCGGCGCGAAAAAGACCACATTGACGATCCCAAACAGCTCGCTGGCCTTCTTAATGGGGATGCCGTTGATGGCGATGCCCTTTGCCCTGTTCTTCTTTAAATGCATGTCTATGCGGTACGGCA
>CAMTAF010000136.1 GCA_947066955.1 uncultured Hungatella sp. | reverse complement strand
AGGGAACGCCTACCTGACGGGACAGAAGGATGTGCTCTCTTGTCTGAGCCATAACGCCGTCGGTAGCAGCCACAACCAGGATCGCGCCGTCCATCTGAGCAGCACCGGTGATCATGTTCTTTACATAGTCGGCATGGCCTGGGCAGTCAACGTGGGCATAGTGCCTCTTGTCGGTCTCATACTCAACGTGAGCGGTAGAAATCGTGATTCCACGCTCTCTCTCTTCCGGAGCCTTGTCGATGTTGTCGAAGGCAACCGCCTGGCCGGTACCCTTTCTCTCATACAGGGTCTTTGTGATCGCGGCAGTCAGAGTGGTTTTGCCATGGTCAACGTGGCCGATGGTACCGATGTTGCAATGTGGTTTGGTTCTTTCAAACTTTGCTTTTGCCATTTTATAATGTCCTCCTTAATCAGCCTTAAGCGGCTATTCATTTGCGGCTGGCGCCGCAAAGCGCCAGGCCTTTCATTTTATAATAGGCTAGTCTATATTATATGCTATTTATCCGCATTTTTCAAGCCTATATCGACTCTTTATTTGCCTTTTCTTTCAGCGATAACCTTCTCCTGAACGGACTTGGGCACTGGCTCGTATTTCTCAAAGAACATGGAGTAGTTGCCGCGCCCCTGTGTCTTGGAACGCAGGTCCGTGGAGTAGCCGAACATCTCTGACAGCGGGACATAGGCTTTCACCATCTTGCCGCCTCCGATGTCCTCCATGCCCTCGATGCGTCCCCGACGGGAGTTGATATCACCGATAACATCGCCCATATAATCCTCGGGCATGGTCACTTCCACCTTCATGATGGGCTCTAACAGGATGGCTCCTGCCTTCTGCATGGCATCTTTAAATGCCAGAGAACCGGCGATCTTGAATGCCATCTCGTTGGAGTCTACCTCGTGGTAGGAACCGTCGTACACGTTGGCGCTGATGCCCAGAACCGGGAATCCTCCCAGGATACCGGACTTGGCAGCCTCCTCGATGCCGGCGCCTACGGCAGGAATATACTCCTTGGGGATCGCGCCGCCCACAACGCTGGACTCAAACTTAAAGGTCTGCTCCGCGTTGGCATCCATAGGCTCAAAGTGAACCTTACAGTGGCCGTACTGTCCGCGGCCGCCGGACTGCTTGGCGTACTTGCTGTCCACGTCAACCGCCTTGGTGATGGTCTCTTTATAAGCAACCTGGGGAGCGCCTACGTTGGCCTCCACATGGAACTCTCTCAGCAGACGGTCCACGATGATCTCCAGATGAAGCTCACCCATACCGGAGATAATGGTCTGACCTGTCTCAGGGTTGGTCTTGGCGCGGAAAGTGGGATCCTCCTCAGCAAGCTTTGCCAGCGCCTCGCCCATCTTGCCCTGGCCGGCCTTGGTCTTGGGCTCAATGGCAATGTCGATAACAGGCTCCGGGAACTCCATGGACTCCAGAATAACCGGATGCTGCTCGTCGCAGATGGTGTCGCCGGTAGTGGTGATCTTGAAGCCTACAGCGGCGGCGATGTCGCCGGAGTAAACCTTGTCAAGCTCCTGTCTCTTATTGGCGTGCATCTGAAGGATACGTCCTACACGCTCCTTCTTTCCCTTGGTGGCATTCAGGATGTAGGAACCAGAGTTCATGGTACCGGAGTACACGCGGAAGAAAGCAAGCTTTCCTACGAACGGGTCGGTCATAATCTTAAATGCCAGGGCAGAGAACGGCTCCTCGTCAGAAGAGTGTCTCTCGATCTCATTGCCGTCCATATCGACACCCTTGATTGCCGGGATGTCGGTAGGAGCAGGCATATATTCCAGAACCGCGTCAAGCAGTTTCTGAACGCCTTTGTTCCTGTAAGCGGACCCGCAGCATACCGGAACGGCGGTGCACTCGCAGGTAGCCTTCCTCAGAGCAACTTTCAGCGCTTCCACGGACGGCTCCTCGCCCTCTAAATATTCCATCATCAGATCATCGTCAAGCTCGCAGATCTTCTCGATCAGCTCGCTGCGGTACAGCTCCGCGTCATCCTTCATATCATCGGGAACATCTGTGATGGAAATATCCTCGCCCTTATCATCATTATAGATGTAGGCTTTCATCTCAAACAGGTCGATGATTCCCTTGAACTCATCTTCCTTGCCGATAGGCAGCTGCAGACAGATGGCGTTCTTGCCAAGCCTTGTCCTGATCTGCTCCACCGCGCCGTAGAAATCCGCGCCCATGATATCCATCTTGTTGATAAATGCCATACGGGGCACGTTGTAGGTGTCGGCCTGACGCCACACATTCTCGGACTGCGGCTCCACGCCGCCCTTTGCGCAGAAGACGCCCACGGCGCCGTCCAGCACACGAAGGGAACGCTCAACCTCTACGGTAAAGTCAACGTGGCCTGGAGTATCGATAATGTTGATGCGATGCTCCAGGGCGCCCGGCTTTGGCTTACAGTTCTCCTGCAGAGTCCAGTGGCAGGTGGTGGCAGCTGAAGTGATGGTGATGCCTCTCTCCTGCTCCTGCTCCATCCAGTCCATGGTGGCAGTGCCCTCGTGAGTATCGCCGATTTTGTAGTTTACACCAGTATAGTACAGGATACGCTCCGTCAATGTTGTCTTACCCGCGTCAATGTGAGCCATGATCCCGATGTTCCTGGTTCTCTCCAACGGATATTCTCTTCCAGCCAATTGTGGTTCCTCCTAACTAGAATCTGTAATGCGCAAATGCCTTGTTCGCCTCTGCCATCTTGTGCATATCTTCTTTTCTCTTCACAGAAGCTCCGGTGTTGTTTGCCGCATCCATAATCTCGTTGGCCAGTCTCTCCTTCTGGGTCTTCTCGCCCCTCTTGCGGGAGAACGTGGTCAGCCAACGGAGTGCCAATGCCTGTCTTCTCTCCGGCTTCACCTCGATGGGCACCTGATAGGTAGCGCCGCCGATACGCTTTGCCTTAACCTCCAGCACAGGCATGATGTTGTTCATTGCTTCTTCAAATACCTCCACGGCGTCCTTGCCGGTCTTCTCTGCGACACGTTCAAATGCGCCGTAAACAATCTTCTGGGCAACACCCTTCTTGCCATCCAACATAATGTTGTTGATCAGCTTGGTCACAACCTTATTGTTGTAGATCGGGTCTGCCAATACGTCTCTTTTCTGAGTATGTCCTTTACGTGGCACGTTACTTCCCTCCTTAACTAAACTTACGTTAACTCTCAGGTACTCACACGTTTCCATAAAATGTGTCCGTGCCCACGACTCTGTCTATATTCCTGCAACCAACAGGTTCAATATCACGAATCCGGCACTGATAAACATTTTACTGCTGTTTGTGGTACAAATTACTTCTTCTCTTTTGGCCTCTTAGCGCCGTACTTGGAGCGGGCCTGTCTTCTGTTGGCAACGCCTGCCGTATCCAATGTACCTCTCACGATGTGGTATCTGGTACCCGGAAGGTCCTTTACCCTTCCTCCGCGGATCAGAACAACGCTGTGCTCCTGCAGGTTGTGTCCCTCACCCGGGATGTAGCTTGTCACTTCAATGCCGTTGGAAAGACGTACTCTGGCAATCTTTCTCAGAGCAGAGTTGGGCTTCTTCGGGGTAGCGGTCTTCACGGCGGTACATACGCCTCTCTTCTGAGGAGAAGAGGTGTTGGTAGCGCGCTTCTGCAAGGAGTTGTAACCCTTCTGGAGAGCCGGTGCAGTGGACTTCTTCACAGATGTCTGTCTTCCTTTTCTAACTAACTGGTTAAATGTTGGCATTCTTTTCACCTCCTGTGATATTGTCTGTGGTTGCTGTATGTCAGCCTGTTTTGCGTACCAAAACATCACGTGTTTTCGCACGCCTACTAATTATAGCAGATAATGAAAAGTTGTCAAGGAAATTTTTGAAAATTCCGGTCGCCTCCCACCCAATCTGAGGATTCCACCGGGATCTGCTCCAGATCTGCTCAACCTCAAAACGCACACGAGCGGACGCTTTGATGAAGAAACAGGCGAGATCCTGCCCGGATAGCGGCGGCAGAAAGCGCATCGCTCAGAAATTCAAACAGGACATTGGAAAAAGACTCTGACCGCTTACACGGACAGAGTCTTTATACCTTTTTTAAATGAATACCGGTGAGTTTATTATTCTTTAATCCTGTCAATATCTATCAAATTTACCCCGATGACATTAAGCAGCGCTTTCAGAGAAAGGTATTCTTCTTTCAAAATAGAATACGTTTCTGTAGCTTCTTCCTTTTTCGCGGCAATCATATACCGCTGAATTTTTTTAAACTGTTCAATGGTATCCTTTGCTATCTCTGCATTGCCTGGCATCTGATCACCACCTTTTCGATCACCTCAAAAACTCTTTGCTGCCTGTATTATACTTGAGAATCCAGGGCATGTAAAGCCTTTATTCCCTCACCGTCTATTGGGATTCCTAGGAAACCACCCCTTCTCCACCCGCTTCTCCTGCTCCTTCAGTTCCAGGATGCTCCACAGGCAGCTGCATCCCACCACCCCCAGAAGGGAGGAGGCGATCACGTGATCCATCTGGGTGCTGATTCCCAGAAACACAAGGCCCGATATAAGAAACAGGGGCCAGCATCTGGCAGACAGGTAATACTCCGCTTTGATGACGATTGGGTGAAAAACCCCTATGACGACAAAGCTTGCCGCCGCGATTATAATTCCGTATATGTTCATCCCAGTTCTCCTATGTTCTCCTGCCGGTTCTTGTCACGCGTAGCTGTGAATACTGGGAATCAGCATATTGACGCCGATATAGGTAAACAGCACACACACAAACCCCACTGCCGCAAAGACCGCCGCCTGCCTCCCCTTCCAACCTCTGGAAAGGCGCAGATGAAGGTACAGCGCATAGATAATCCAGGTAACCAGGGACCATGTCTCCTTGGGATCCCATGACCAGTAGCTTCCCCATGCCCGCTCCGCCCAGATGGCGCCGCTGACGATGACAAAGGACAGGAACAGGAAGCCAAGAGACACAGCCCGATAGCTGATCAGATCCAACCGCTCTGCCCCCGGCACATGTTTTTCCCAAAACTCCTTGTCCGCCATGGAGGGGCGCATGAGAAACATGAGGGACACTGCGAAGGATACCCCGAAAGCGCCGTAGGAGATGATAGCCGTTGATACATGGATAGCCAGCCAGTTGCTCCTCAGGGCCGGCATCAGCTCCCTCACCTCCCGGCTCTGCATGGCCGCGTACCCTATGATCAGAAAAATAACCGGCGTCACGAAGGTTCCCAGGGCCCGGAAACGATACTTTCTCTCAAAAACCAGAAAGCAGAGACAGATTCCCCAGGCAAAGCTGGTGGCGAACTCATACTGGTTGGTCAGCGGAAGGCGCCCGGCGCCGATGCCTCTCACCACCAGAGCCGCCGTGTGCAGCGCGAACCCGGCAGTGATGACCCAGCTTCCGTATTTTCCCAAATTCTCCTTCTTCATGGCAAAAAATACAAAGTACAGCACCATAGCCGCCAGATAGCAGACCATCACTGCCGTAAATAATCCATTTTCCACAGATAAAAACTGTTCTCCGCTCATAGCCTCCCGTCTCCTCTCTCTTCTCCCGCCGGTTCTCCCGCTTCCTCTTCTGCCATCTTTTTACACGCCGCGCTGATGGACTCCAGGAACATGGCTCCTGACTTCCGGCTCCTGCCCGAGACGGCCCATGTGCCATCCCCGGCCCTTACCGCCCACATCTCTTCCGGCCGGATATAAAATGCCAGCAGGAGGGAGGCCAGAACCATAACTCCCCCCACAGCGGCCAGCCACCCGAAGGGGTCTCTCTTTATCTGGATCAACGTGTACTGACGGGGGGTAACAAACCGGATCTCATAGCTGTCAACCGTGATCTTTTCTCCGTTTTTCAGCACATTCATCCCCAGGATCTGATCGTGATAGTACAGGGTATAGAGATATGCCGGATTTCTCAGTGCCGGGGACAAGGTTCTGGGCATCCCGGCGGCATCCTCCCCGTAATCCGGATAAAAGGCGTTGAGCATCACCGCCAGTCCCTCCCTGTCCTCCACAGGTGCATACTCCCCGGCGCACAGGAGAGTCTCCTGAATCACTTCCCCATCCTTGCGCACCTCCGCCTCCGCTGCCCATCCTGTGGAATTCTGGTAGAACTTCATCCCAAAGAGGGAGAGGGGCCTGTTTACGCTGGTCTCCCCGCTCATATAAGCGCCCGTGCCTCCGCTCTCCATGCCTACGGTCAAAGCCGTGGTATACTGCTCCACCGTGGCATCGTCCCGCAGCTTCACATCAAAAGAATCAATGGTCAGCTCATAGCCCGTATCCCCCACCGGTTTCGTCTGTCCCGGAACGCCGTAGACCGTATACTGTTCCTGACACAGCTGCCCCAGTCCGAAGCCGGCGATAACGGTCAGCATCCCCAGATGACACAGCCACGGCCCCCAGATTCCTGCCTTATGCCGCGCCCCGTACCAAACCTGGGCGCCATCCTCTGTCTGCTTTTTCTCAATCTTTTTAAATCCCATCTTCGCGAACAGCTTCCCCGGTTCCCCGTCTGTTTGGCCCAGGGCTGTCCCGTCCCAGCCTTTAAGGCATCTCTCCCAGGAAAATCCGTATCTGGACTTTCTGACCAGGGAGGGAAAATGAATAATATTGCAGAACAGCAAATTGACGCACAGAAACAGCGTGAGCGCCACAAACCACCAGCAGTGAAACACGTCGTCCAATCCCAGCATCAAAATCGCCCCGGCAGCCTGAGGATAGCCCTGAGTGTAATAGCCTGCCGCTTCCCCCTGGGGAATCAGACTGCCCATGGTACATGCTGCCGCGAGAATCAGCAGCAGCCCTACAGCGCATTTCATAGAGCATAAAAACCTTCCTGCCTTTTTTAACGGTTCCACTTTATGTCTCCTCCCCAAAGCCTGTCCCCGACCTTTTTAATATACTTTTTCGAAAAATAAGGGCCGAATACCGGCCCTTATAGATACCTGTATGTTTATAGAACGATAAATGCCGCCCCGCAGGATTCCCCAGGCGCCTACACGCCGAGAAGCTCCAGGGCTTTATCCGCCGCTTCCTGAGATTTGTCCAGACAATGGTTGGCAAGCTCGGAGTTGTGGGCGCCCTCGCTGTTCTCCACATAACAGAAATCCCAGTACCACTGAGCTTCCCGGTACAGGGCCCGGATCTCGTCCAGTTCTTCCTCTGTCATGCTCCCGGCTGCCACGGCATCTGCCAGCGCCGTCTTTACCTGGGCAACTTTCTCCCCTGTCTCCTTCTCTCTGGCAGTAATCTCCTCCTGGATTCCTTTTACCATAGCCGCCATGTCCGTATCTTTGTGGCAGGCAACGCAGGTGTCCAGAATCGCCTGATTGGCCAGGGGACTCTCCCACTTGTGGCTGCTGTAAGTTACATCGCCCTCCGTGGTAGTCGCCATATGGCAATCCGCGCAGTTCATAAATGCCGCATGCTTACTGCCTTTGCCCGTAAATGTCTCGAACTCCGGATGCTGGGCTTTGAGAAGTCCTGTCCCTGTGCTCTCCTGAACCCAGTCAGAAAATTCCATCTCATTATAATACGCCAGAATCTCGTCCGGAGTAGCTCCCGCCATGCCCTTGTAGGGCATCATAGTCGCCTTTGTGTCCGGGTCAAAATAGTACTCAATATGGCACTGTCCGCAGGACAGGGTGGCCGGGTCTATATTCTCCATCTCAGAGCCAAGAGCATCGGTCACATAAGAGTGGGTTACCACCAGCTTTCCCCCATCTCCTGCCTGATTCTCGTGGCAGTTGTAGCAGCTCACGTTCTCTGCCATCTGAGCGTGAGTCTCCGCAAAGTCCAGCTTGTAAGCCTCCACACCCATATCATTCACCAGCTTGGTGTAATCCGGCGTCTTGCAGGTGAGACAGTTGGCCAGGGGATGGGGCCGTTCCGTCGCCGCCACATCCTCCAGCGTATAGGTATGGCCGATGGCGCTGGTGTAATCCTTGGCAAAGCCAAATCCCTCATAGAGCGTCTTCAGATAAGGATCCTGCTCCAGATAATCGATCCGGTAATCGTTGCTGCTGTTGGACTTGTAGGAAGCCACGATCTCCGGGTAAATCTCCGCCCACTCATCCGCAGACACCACCCCGTTCTCATTAGCCGCTGCCGGCGCTTCCACATGCTTGTACTGAATCTCTCCCGCTGCCTCTGTCTCAGGGGCAGCCGTTGTCTCCGGCGCTTTCGTGGTCTCCGGAGCTTTTGTTGTCTCAGGGGCAGCCGTTGTCTGTGCCGCCGTGGTCGCCGCCGCTTCGGTCACAGCAGGGACGCTCTCACCGGAAGCGCTCTGTGTCTCACCGGAACAGCCTAGCGCGCCGGCGGATAATACCGCCATAATGCCCAGACCAGCCAATACTGCTTTCTTTTTTCTGCCTTCTTTTTTCATGATCTCACATCCCTCTTAGTTGGTGGTCAATTAGATAGTTCTATTTTACAAAATTGGGGACTGGATGTCAAGGAAGATTGGAATTTTGCAGTGCTTGACGCGGGCTCATTCTTCCATGGACGTCTTCACCATCTGGTTAATCCGCTCATAGATTTCAAAAGCCTCATCCTTCCCCTCGCTCCCAAAGGCCTGTCTCAAAACAGCGCGGATGGATCTGACCAGCGCCGCCGAATCCTTGCTGCCATAAGATTCTTTAATAATATCATCTGTTATGGCGACAATGGTGTGAGCCGCCGGGTTTCTCACCTGTCCGGACAAGGCTGACCACCGGATCAGTTCATCTGCCGCGTTCCCATACTTTTCATTCCCTGGCTGTGTGCTCAGAAACTTCACAATATGTACCACAGAGAGGGCGTTGACCGGCTTTCCCCACTCAAATCTCCCCAGTTTTTTATCAGAAAACTGCTCATCCAAATATTTCTCAATCCCGGGTATCTTTTTGGTACACTTATCCTCAGACAAATACATAATGTAAGAATTTTTCAGTCCTCTTCCTTCTGTGATGTCCTCCATGGCCACTCTCATACATTTTTCCATCAAATACCTGCCTAGGTACAGCGTCATAATCTCCAGCCTCATAGAAAAATCATTCAGTTCTCCCCGAAGCTGTTTGATCCTCATACTGTTAAAAAATTCTGTCAGCTGCGCGATATCGGAGCGCTGTATCGGATAAAGCCCATTTTCCATGCCCAGCTTTACCGCTATCTGTTTCGCCTCCCTGTGCTCCAGATTCAGCCGCCTCTTCCCATGCTCCAAAAGCATCCCTGTCTTTTCCGAAAAATTTCGCTGATTCTCTTTATACAGAAGCAGAGCGCCTGAGTAATCATAATTCTCGATCAGAGACAAAATCTGGAGCTGAACCATGGGTCTCCTGAAATTGAGAAGCTGAGGCTCCTGGCACCTGCAGGGACTGCCCTCCTCATTGTCCACGTCTGTCTCAAACCAATCTTCAACTAGATCTTTTCGAGGATTGAAAGCAGAGGTTCCGGTAGAGGACCGCTCTGGATTGCTTACCTGTATGGCTATATAATGCTCCGGGTCAGATATTGCGATCATGCACAGCGCCGTTTCCATCTGAGGCGTCCCTGATGTGATGTCCAAAAGAACCTTCTTATCCGGGTATTTTTTCCGTGTCTCGCTGCAGATGGCAAGAAACGCTGTGGAAAAATCATCGTAACTGTGGGCATCATGGATCGCTGTGGGGATGACCTCTACCTTGCAGTCTTTATCCAGCAAATGGATCGCTGTCTCGTTGTGATGATACTCCTCCTCATCTTTCCCGATCTCTTTCGAGAGGATCAGAATCACCGCCTCTGGCCGGTAATGGCGGACGATGTGGAGAATCGGCCCGTCGTGTTCTCCTCTTATGGGATCGGTTTTTCCCACCGCGGCTATCAGAATACTGTCTCTCATAGTTCACTCTTCTCCTTTGTTTTTATTCCTTTTTCTTTTCCCTCTGGTGTCAGGTTTCCCTGACACCAGAGACCCGCGCTAAACGAACAAATCGGAGCACAGAGAGCAGACAAAGCCACCGACCGAACCCACCAGACCGCCAATTGCGGCGCCACCAGCCGCTGCCGGACCAAACACCGCAGTAACACTGCCGCCGATACTGGCTCCGACGGTTCCCGCCACAGAAGACACCCCAGCCGCACGAATAAGCATATCTGTTAAATCTAACATATGTTTTCCTCCCTATAATAATGGTGATGGTTGATAAGTTCCTTCCCGCCGGCATCTGCCGGCTTATATGCCCCACTAGCAAGGTGGGGAGCCCATAAGGCAGAACAGCCTCATTGGACAGCGGTAGCATTTGCAGCCTAATATCACGCTCTCACCTCCCGGCTCCTGACATGTCTTTAGTATATATGATTATTTGATGTGTTGGCAGCGCCTTAAGGGAAAATATTATGGGTTTTTGCTGCTTTACAGATTGGCAAAAAACGCAAGGATGTCAGCAATTCTCTTTATATAATAATAACTTCCTCGTCCTTTATAGTTTCACTGGCCCCAAACAAAGTAACCTCTCCCTGCCCAATTATACGATAGACTCTGACGCTGTCCTCGCCCTTGTGGATAGCCCCCGGGATCTCTTCCAACAATTGTCTGTACAGCTTTTCTGAGATCATTGCCTCGAAAGCGGACTTCTGAACTCTGAAACCATATCCCTCCATCTTTTTGGCAAATGCTGTTCTCCGTTTGTTGCTTACAATATCGTAGATCACCAGAATATAGACTTTTTTCTCTCTCTTAACATCCTCTGTATTCCAAACTATAAATGAGCAAATTTAGAAAAATGCACAAAGTTTTACCCTGCTAAGGCT
>CAMTAF010000135.1 GCA_947066955.1 uncultured Hungatella sp. | reverse complement strand
CGTTTTAAGGAGGGGAGCATCCCTTATATAGAAGAAGAATACCAGAGCCTGAGGAGACGGGAGAAAAACGTGTGTGAGAAAACCCTAACCCGGATAAACCGGAAAAGTTTTTTGCAATTCCTCCAAGTTTCAAGTATAATAAAGAAAAATGTTGGAGGATGGGTTCATGTTACTTACGGATAAATACGCTGACAAAATTTATGGCACGATCACTTGTTATGACCGCATGATCATCCAGGGGTATATTCCTGGATGGAGCCATGCCGAAGGCATGACCGGCTATCTCAACGCCAACAACATCCGTATTTTTGATTTCTCAAATTTCTCCCAGCCCCTTACGCAACAGATCCGTTCAAACGCCCAGCGCATCGCTGAGGAAAACGGCATTGAGATCCAGTTTATCCGTAAGCTTCGGGCTTTCCGCAAAGATGACCGGATCCAGGAAATTATCCAGAAAATCGGAAAGACCGAAGGGCTCATCCACATCTTTTCCGCCATGGAACAGTGCAGTACTTATAAACCATGGCATGACAAGACTACAGGGAAGACATTCCTTAAGTTTGACCAGAGCAAATGTCTCCACTATTATTTCTATTTCATTGACAAAGAACTTGGGCTCTGTTACCTGCGTGTCCCTACCTGGGCCCCTTTCCGCCTGCAGTTCTATATGAACGGCCATAACCTACTCGCCCAGAAACTGCAGAAGAAGGGAATTCCTTACCGCATGCATGATAACGCTTTCCTGGAAATCTCGGATGTGGAAGCCGCCCAGAAGCTCTCTGACCGGATCAATCCAGAAGACCTCCATAAGGCTCTGGACGCTTTCGCAAAACGCTACTGTCCGGTCCCTGAAACACTCGGCCTCACCTACACATGGACTGTCCAGCAGATTGAGTGTGCGACAGACGTCATGTTCAAACAGCCAGGCGGCCTGGAACCCCTTTATGACGAGATCATCCGGACGGCAATCTTTACGGTAAAGCCGGACAACATCGCCACATTCCTGGGGCAGCGTATTACCTATAACTGTAAGAAAGAAGTCGGCACCAACTATAACCAGCGTATTCTCGGGACGAGGATCAAACACCATATGGGTGATGTATCAATCAAAATGTATGATAAGTTCGGCCATGTCTTACGGATCGAAAGCACCTGCAATGACATCGGTGCTTTCCGGGTAAAACGAAAAGTGGAGCACAGGGACGGCAGCTCATCGGAACCAAAGGCCCCATTGAAAAAAAGCATTTACAGCCTTTACCAGCTGTTCACGATTATGAAAGCAGCAAACTACCGATACCTGGAATTCATCTCATCCTTTGATGACCACAGCGGTGGGAAGGAAAACCTTACAAAGGTTACCGATTCCGTTGTGGATAAGGGGCGCTCTTACCGCGGGCTGAATTTTTTCGCGGAGCGTGACCTGCAGGTGCTGGAAGTGATCAGCCGTGGTGAATACATGACATTTGGAATGCAGGGGAAAGATATCCGCCAGCATCTGGAAAATATCAGTCCGTCAGCCATGTCCAGAATCTTTAAACGGCTTCGCCTCCATGGGATCCTTGAACGGGTACCGGGCACCTATAAATACTTTGCGACAGCCTATGGTAAAGAAATCATTGCCGCAGGGCTTACTGTTAGAAACCTTGTACTTATACCAGCATTGGCATAGGTATTTTTCCCACGCAGAAATTTTGCCATTTTGCGTCAAAAATCATTAGTAAGTGGCCTAAGAAAGCAAAAACAGAGGAGGAATTCACCTACGATGTGGTTGTGGTCGGCGGCGGCCTCTCCGGTCTCACAGCCGCTTGTTCCGCAGCCGGTCAGGGGGCCAGTGTCGCTCTTATTGAAAAGCAGGCGTTCCTGGGCGGAACTACCATGCTGGCTACAGGAACCATCCGGTATGCCGATGAAGGCGACGGAGCAGGTATGGTTCAGGCTATCTTAGATGAGGGCGCGCCTTTCCGCGAGGAGGGAAGCCAGTTCCCTATTACCGATTATCTCGACGCCATCGGAGAGGTATCGTATAAGTCCACTGCCATCTACAACGCAGCAGGCCTGAACATGCTTCCGGAATCCGGCGACGGCGCCAGGCCGTATGTACAAAAACCAGATACCAGCGGCAAGGCAGGCGGTCTTTACATCAAACAGCTGGAACCCTATCTGGAAAGCTTAGGAGGCACCATCTATAAATCCTCTCCTGCCACAGAACTGATTCTGGACGACAGCGGGGCCGTGGTGGGCGTTATCTCGGATACGGATACCTCCAAAAAGACGTTTAACGCAGGCGCGGTGGTTCTTGCCTGCGGTGATTTTGCCAGAAATCAGGAGCTGATCAAAGAGTATGATCCTGAGTCCGCTGGGAACTTTACGGGAACTGCCGTAGGAAACACAGGTGACGGTCTGGTCATGGCCGTGAAGGCAGGCGCTGCTGTCTGGGATGATATGTTCTCTATGGGAGGCGCATTTGTTTTCAATCCATATGACTCCCACCGTGCAGGGATGAAGGCTTCCGAAACCTTGGATAACAGCCTTTTTGTCAGCCTTACGGGAGAGCGCCGCATCAAGGAAAACGCATCCAGCAAGTTTGTCCAGGCCGTGTTTATCAACGAAAATGAGGGCGACGGGTGCTGGGATATCATGGATGCGGAGATAGCCAAGGGCACAGAAGTCCCCATAGATGAGATGGTCGCTGCCAACGGCGGCGCGAGAATCGCCTATCAGGCGGACACCATTGAGGAGCTGGCAGAATTGACAGGCATTGATCCTGCCGTGCTGGGCGCAACCGTGGACCGGTACAATGAACTGTGCGAAGCCGGGGAAGATACAGACTTTGGCAAGGATGCCCAGCTGATGGTTCCCATCAAGACCCCTCCGTTCTATGCGGTTCGTTCCTACTGCGTTACCAGAGGCATCGCAGGCGGAATCAAAACCACCACCTCCGCTGAGGTAGTCCGGGAGGACGGAAGCATCATCCCTGGCCTCTACGCCTCTGGCGCTATCGCCAGCCGTCCCTTCTACGGCGGAGCTTATCAGGGCGCGGCCGCCCTCTCTGTAGCCGGAAATATGGGATATATTGCAGGAGAAAACGCGGCAAAAACCGCGCTTGAGAAATAGCTTAACAGAGAGCAGTCTTTAGAGCTTGTTCCTCCTTTTGGAATGTGGTATATTGAAGCAGCAGGTGCCAGGGCGGGTGTCTCGCTCTGGCTTTCTGTTTGGGGCAGCGGCGCATGGCGCAAACTATATACAGAATGGGGAAAACACATGAATCTGGAGGAACTGGCAAATAAAAAATACGATTCTCTCACAGCCAATGACAGGGAGATGCTGACCTCGATCTTTCGCCATAAGAGGGAGGCGGGGAACATGAACAGCACCCAGCTGGCCGCGTTTCTCCACGTCTCAAGGACAACCCTGGTCCGGCTGATGAAGAAGCTGGAGGTGGGCTCCTACGCTGAGTTCAAGCTGCTTTTAAACCGGAGGGAAGAGCAGCAGGCCGGGCAGATCTATGATCTGGAGGATATTGTGAGAGAGTATCACGGCATGATCGACGTGTTAAAGAGGCATGATCTTGAAAATATATGCAGGGCGATCCGGCAGGCGGATACGATTTATCTCTACGGGACAGGCAATGAGCAGAAATCCATCGCAGAGGAGTTCAAACGGATCTTTTTGACCTTTGGAAAATGCTGCGTGGATCTGTTTGATTTGGGAGAGGTGCGGTCTGCCAGGGAACGCTTTCGGGATGAAGATCTGTTTGTGGCGGTTTCTCTTTCCGGAGAAAATCCGGAGGCCGTGGAGGTGGTCAGGGCGGCCCAGGAGACAGGGGTCCGGACCATTGCCTTTACCCGGTGGGCTAACAATACGCTGGCCAGAATGTGTCAGTATAACCTGTATGTGGGAACCAGAACCGTGAGTCCGACGGAGGGGCAGTCCTATGAAATGATCGCGGCATTCTATATCCTGCTGGATATTCTGTCGGTCCGGTATCTGGAGTACAGGGGCTTCTGGCAGGCCGAAGATCCGGCAAAGGCGCCGATTAAAAGCACAGACGGAAACGCGTAGACAGGGGGAATTTCCATGAGGATCGAAGAACTTTTAAATGCCAGCTATGAGGGGTTCAGCGAAAATGAAAAGTACGTCTGTCATTATTTGAGCAGCCATCTGGAGGAGTGCGGTCAGAAGACGCTGGGCGAATTCGCGGCAGACTGCGGCGTTTCCAAGACCCTGCTGGTCCGATTCGCAAAAAGGCTGGGGCTGTCCGGTTACAGCGAACTGAAGGCCCAAATCCGGGTAGAGCGGCGGGAGAGGGAGAGGGGCCCCGGGGACATGCTCCTGGTGATGACGGACAGCTATCATAAGATGATGGATGATCTGGTGAAGAAGGACCTGTCCGGGTTTTTTGGCAGATTATACAGGGCAAGGCGGGTCTTTGCGTACGGCAGCGGATATTCTCAGGCCAGGGCCTGCAGTGAGATGAAACGGATCTTCCTGCCAGTGAGGGAGATCATCCACCTTCACGGGCAGGATCTGGTCTCCGGACTTGAAAGGACGGCAGCGGCGGATGACCTGGTGATCATCATTTCCATGTCAGGAGAGTCCGAGTCCGTGGTCAGTCTGGCGAGAGCCTTAAGGGTCAGCCATGTCCCGGCAGTCTCTGTCACCAGGCTGCGGAGCAATACCCTGGCCT
Organism: uncultured Hungatella sp.; assembly: GCA_947066955.1. Classification (GTDB taxonomy): domain Bacteria; phylum Bacillota; class Clostridia; order Lachnospirales; family Lachnospiraceae; genus UBA3402. The sequence goes on along the minus strand of CAMTAF010000135.1, from coordinate 6,096 downwards.
CTCTGTGTGAAGAGAATCTGTACATTCACTCCTTCCGCCTGTCAGGGCAAGGGCGCTCGGAATATGAGACTACGGCTCCGTACTTTATTTTGATCGAGTTCCTCTATCTGTCTTACTGCAACTATCTTGCAGATTTGCGGCAATACCCGGGGGAGTGAGAGGCTTTGCGCCTATTTTTTGTCAGAAATAGATGTGTACAAAATTTTATAAACCGAAACTATGAACAGAAAGAGTACATATTTTTTAAAGAGTCTCATCATATTGATGGGCCTCTTTTTTTGTGGTACTCTGGGGACAGACAAAGCGGGAGGCCCGGCACGGCGCGGACAGAGGCCAACGGGCAGAGGAAGGAGAGCAAACATGAAGAGAGAGTGGTGGCAGGAAGAGGTTGTGTACCAGATATACCCAAAAAGTTTTTATGACAGCAACCATGACGGCGTCGGCGATCTGCGTGGGATCACGGAAAAACTGGATTATCTGGAATATCTGGGGATCACCATGGTGTGGATTTGTCCCATGTACCAGTCGCCCATGGATGACAATGGGTATGACATATCGGACTACAAGAAGATCGCGCCGGAGTTTGGAACAATGGAGGACTTTGACGAGTTGGTGGCAAAGGCGAAAGAGCGGGGCATCAAGATCATGCTGGACTTGGTTATCAACCACACCTCCGACGAGCATCCCTGGTTTCAGAAAGCCCTTGAGGATCCGGATGGTCCCTTCCACGACTACTATATTTTCCAGAAAGGGGCGAAAGAGCCCAACAACTGGCGCTCCGTGTTCGGGGGAAGCGTGTGGGAGAAGGTTCCGGGCAGGGACGAGTACTATTTTCACTCTTTTGGAAAGAAGCAGCCGGATTTGAACTGGGAGAATCCAAAGCTGAGAGAACAGCTGTATGAGATGGTTAACTGGTGGCTGGACAAAGGGATCGCCGGGTTCCGGGTGGATGCCATCACTTTTGTGAAAAAGGACCTGACCTGGAGGGACAGGGAGGCCGACGGGGCGGACGGGCTGTCTAAGTGCACCAGAGCCTGCCGGAACCAGCCGGGCATTGGGGCCTTCTTGAGAGAGCTGAAGGAGAGGACTTTTGACCTCCACTCCTGCGTGACGGTTGCGGAGGCTCCGGGAGTCCCCTACGGGGAGCTGGGGGATTTTATGGGGGAAAAAGGATATTTTTCCATGATCTTTGATTTCCGCTATGCGGACCTGGACATTGCGTCAGGCAGCGAGTGGTTCAAGCGGAGGCCCTGGACCATAAAGGAGCTGGGAGAGAAGATCATGGCCAGCCAGACGGAGCTGCAAAAATGGGGATGGGGCGCCAATTTTATCGAGAACCATGACCAGCCAAGAGCCGCGACAAAATATCTGCGGGAGGGGCAGAATAACCCTGAGGCTGTAAAGACCCTGGCTGCCATGTACTTTTTCCTGAGGGGTCTTCCCTTTATCTACCAGGGGCAGGAGCTGGGGATGACGAATTTCCAGAGAAATTCCATAGAGGAATTCGATGATCTGTCAAGCGTGGATCAGTATTACCGCTCAATAGAGGAGGGCTACAGCCCAAAGGAGGCCCTGGAGTTTGTGAACCTGCGCAGCAGGGACAACGCCCGGGTGCCGTTTCCCTGGAACGGGGAGAGGTACGGGGGATTTTCCACGGAAAAGCCCTGGTTAGGCATGGCGCGGGAGTACCCGCCTGTCAATGCCAAGGACCAGGCAGGCAGAGAGGGGAGCATCCTTGAATTCTACAGGGAGATGATCCGCTTCCGCCAAAAGGGGGAGCACCGGGACTGTTTTGTCTGGGGCAGCATCGAGCCTGTAGAGAGCAGCCCACATGTGATTGCGTATAAGCGGTGCACAGAAGAGGAAAACATCTGGTGCTGGTTTAATTTCAGCGGCCTGGAGGCTGAGGAAAGGGTTCCCATGGGGAATATGGAACCTGTCTGGCAGAGCCATGGGGAGGCCCGGGTTTGCGGGGATTTTCTGTATCTGAAGCCGTATCAGTCGGTTATGCTGAAAGAGGTCTAGTTTTTGGAAAATACAGACGTCAGGAAAAAGAGAGAGGGGACACTATGGAAAACACAGATTATCAGGCTGTCGCCGAAAAGATCGTGGAGATCGTGGGCAGAGACAACATTATCTCAGCAACTCACTGCGCCACGCGCCTTAGGCTCATTGTGAAGGACAGAGACAGGATTGATGAAAAGAAAATGGAGAAGGTTCCGCTGGTAAAAGGAACATTTTTTAACGCAGGGCAGTACCAGGTCATCCTGGGGACGGGAATCGTCAACAAAGTGTACGGAGAGATTGAGAAGATGGACTTAAAGACTCTCTCCAAGCAGGAGCAGGACGAGATCATCAAGAAACAGCAGAGGGGGGTAAAGCGGGTCATGAGAACCCTGGGGGACATCTTTGTGCCCATTATCCCCGTGATAGCGGCCACAGGGCTTTTTCTGGGATTAAAAGGGTGCGTGTTCAATGACAATGTGCTGGCCCTTTTCGGAGCCGATTCTTCCATGATCCCGGGATATATCGTGACATTGGTAAATGTTCTGACAGAGACGGCCTTTGCCTTCCTGCCGGCTATCATCTGCTGGTCAGCCTACAAAGTGTTCGGCGGCATGCCTGTGATCGGCATCGTCATAGGGCTGATGCTGGTGTCGCCCATTTTGCCCAATGCTTACTCGGTGGCGGATCCCAACAGCGGCATCGACCCGGTCATGGCTTTCGGCGTGATCCCGGTAGTGGGGTGCCAGGGCAGCGTGCTCTCGGCCATACTTACTGCTTTCATCGGAGCTAATCTGGAGAAAAAGCTGAGAAAAATCATGCCAAATGCCCTGGATCTGATCATGACACCTTTTGTGGTAATGCTGGTGACATTTCTGGTTACGATCCTGGGCATCGGGCCGGTGATGCATATGGTGGAATTAAAGCTGGTTCAGATCGTGGAGCTGCTGATCCACATCCCCTTTGGAATCGGAGGATTTATCATCGGCGCCACCTACCCTCTGCTGGTGATCACAGGGCTTCACCACACCTACACCATGATCGAGACATCCCTTCTTGCCAACACCGGGTTTAATCCTGTAATCACGTTGTGCGCAATGTACGGATTTGCCAATGTGGGAACCTGCCTGGCATTTTTTGCCAAAGCAAAGCAGGAAAACGTCCGTCAGACAGCCATGGGCGCTATGCTCTCCCAGCTGTTCGGCATCAGTGAACCGGTTCTCTTTGGTATTCAGCTGCGTTATAATTTGCGGCCCCTGATGATCATGCTGACCACCTCAGGGGTTGGAGCGGCCATGCTGTCCATCTTAAATATCCAGTCCAATTCCTATGGCCTGGCGGTGCTTCCATCCTATCTCATGTACATCTATGAGTGGAGACAGCTTTTGTGGTATTTCGTGGTTTCCGTATTTGCGGTGGCGCTCTGCTTTATACTTACTTATTTATTCGGAATTCCCAAGGAGGTTCTGGAGACAGCGGGGTCAGAAGGCAGGGAGGATGAGGGAAAAAAGGCAGAAGCGGTGAATCCCGGCCAGACCTGCGCCTCTGAGGAGGTTTTGGAATGTGTGATCGGCAGTCCTCTGTCCGGCAAAGCCATACCCATGAAGGAGGTTCCTGATGCCACCTTTGCGGCGGAAATTCTGGGAAAGGGTATGGCCGTGGTCCCGGATGAGGGAAAGGTAGTATCGCCCTGTGACGGGGAGGTCATGGCATTGTTTGAGACAAAGCACGCCGTCGGATTGAGGACAGCGGAGGGGGCAGAGCTGCTGATCCATGTGGGGGTCAATACAGTGGAGCTTAAGGGGAAGTATTACGAAGCCCATGTGTCCCAGGGGGACAGGGTTGCCAGGGGACAGGTTCTGCTCACCTTTGACATGGAAAAAATCAGGGAGGCCGGATATGATGTAACGACGCCTGTGATCGTGGCGAACACCGGAGATTACAAAGCTGTGGGAGGCATTGCCACAGGGAAGGTGGGGATTTTAGAACCCCTGATCCGATGCGAAGCTTGATTTTGCGGGCCCGAAGATGGGAGAGGATAGAAAAACCGGCTGGAAACAAACAGCCTGCCCTCGGAATATTCTAAAGAAAAAGATAATATAAGGAAAATCATTGTGAATCGGGCAAAACAGATGATTCATTGGGGGATGGGCACCGACAAGGCGTTCACGGGAAGAGGCGTGGGCGTGGCGGTGCTGGACACAGGGATCTATCCCCATATAGATTTTGGGCAGCGGATCGCCGCGTTCTACGATGTAGTGAGAGGACGGCCATGCCCATATGACGACAACGGCCACGGGACCCACATCTCCGCCATCATCGGCGGCAGCGGCGAGGCCTCGGAGGGAAAGTACCAGGGAGTGGCTCCGGGCTGTCACCTGATCAGCGTGAAGGTTCTGGATTCCAAGGGGGGCGGCTACGCCTCCGACGTGCTCATGGGGCTAAAATGGATCCGGGAAAACAAGGAGCGGCTGGGAATCCGCGTGGTGAACATCTCTGTGGGCTCTTATTCCCGCAGAAATATGGGGGAGAATTCCGCACTGGTGAGGGGGGTGGACGCGGCGTGGGACGACGGCCTGGTGGTTGTGGTGGCAGCCGGCAACAACGGGCCCGGCCGCATGACCGTGACCACGCCGGGGATCAGCAGAAAGGTGATCACCGTGGGCTGCTCGGATGATGACAAGGAGGTCAATGTCATGGGGACCCGCATGGTGGATTATTCGGGCAGAGGACCTACCAGGGCCTGCGTCTGCAAGCCGGAGATCCTGGCTCCAGGGGCAGCCGTCATCAGCTGCTGCAACGAGGAAAACCGGTATTCCGTGAAGAGCGGAACCTCCATGGCGACCCCCATGGTGACGGGGGCCATCGCCCTCTTGCTGGAAAAGTATCCGGATATGAGCAACCGGGATGTGAAGCTGAGGCTTCGGGAGCGGGCAGTGGATCTGGGGCAGCCCCGGAATCAGCAAGGATGGGGATTACTGGACGTTGAGAGGTTGCTGGCGGATGAGGTGGAATGATTATTTCGTATAACAGGGCAGAAAATCCGGAAAGAATCAAGAATTCAAAAGATTCTTTCTGGATTTTTGTATATATGCATTGCGCCTTTTTGCGTGTATAATAGTATCTCAGTGACAGATTTTATGTCCCACACAACAAAAAGGAGAGAGAAGAATGCAGAGGACAGCATTAGCAAGCGATATTGACGGCACGCTGGTTTTTTATGAATCAGAAAATTTTACGGAAAACGCCAAAACTTATATAAAAGAAGAAGATCTGGCAGCTATCGCGGCCTGGCAGGCCAGAGGAGGCTTGTTCGGGCTGTGCTCCGGGCGTTCGGTAGCGGGCGTCTTTGACCTGCTCCTTGGCAATATTAAGCCGGATTTTTACATAGCCTGCAGCGGAGCGGCAATCTTTGACCGGGACCGGAATGTGATCTATGAGGCAGTGATCGAGAAAGACGAGATCCGAGCCGTGTTTGAGAAATACAAAGACACCACTTCTTTTGACGCGTTCCACACGGACAGCACAGATACCCGGTATCGGACCATACCCATGGGGCGTCCCGGCGAGAAGGAGGTGCTGGTTGAGTCCCTGGAGGATATAGGGGACAGGAAACTTTACAGCGTTTCCCTGATATTTGAAAATAACGGGGCAGCGGAGGAGGCCTGCCGGGCCGTGAATGAAAACTGCCCAGCGCTGGAAGGCTTTCAGAATAAAAATTCCATTGACATTGTGAAAAAAGGCTGCTCCAAGGGCCAGGGAATCCTGTTTGTCAAAGATTATCTGAAAATCGACGTCATGGCGGGGATCGGGGACTCTTTCAATGATATGCCCATGCTCATGGCCGCGCATCCGTCCTTTACCTTTCACAATTCCCCGGAGGCTGTCCGCGGTCAGGTGACCCATGTGGTGGGCTCTGTGGCAGAGGCCCTGAGAGTACTGCAGAACAAAGGCGCTTTTTTTGAGAAGGAAATAAGGCTGCGGTGATTTAGGAACCCCTCTGGCATCATGTCGTAATATTCCATTAAAAGACGGAATAATAGCGTAAAGTTAATTTCGGGAAATGTCAGATCGTGGAATCCAGAAATAGGA
>CAMTAF010000134.1 GCA_947066955.1 uncultured Hungatella sp. | reverse complement strand
CAAAGGGGAGGGGGGAAGTGCACCCATCCGACTCCCCAGATAAAGTTACACTATCATTTTTGCAAAACGACTTGAAAGCCAATTCCAAATATGGTATATTGGCTATGAAGGAAAAGCCAGAGAAGCGGCCTACCCTCCGAACAACAGCCAAAACCTCTTGCGAGGTCAGCCGTCACTATTTGCGGTAGTGGCGGCTATTTTTTACCCTTGAAGACCGTATAACACAGACCAACAAGAGAAACGATGAAGATACAGAACTGAAATAAATCAGCATATGTAACCATCAGCATCGCCCTCCTTTCTTTCGTCTGGAGGGTTTAGCCCCTCCGAAAAAATGGAGGGTAAGCCGCCTCTGCTTTCTGACTTTCCTTACATGGGATTATAGCATATCTCCCATAATCCGACAATCTCTTTCTTTTTTCTCCCTGGCCGCTCAATTAAATAGTGATAAACTGGATAAGTCCAGCTCTCAGCAGTTGGTGACAAACCAAAACTTTTCCATTACGGAAAGTTTTAAGCAGATAACCACGAGTGGAAAAGTACCTAATTCCGGGTATTTGCAATTTATATTTGACGTAGGCATGGAACGGTACAGTGTCCTTTTTGACCCGGTACGCGGCATTATACAGGCTTTTTATATTGGTCAAAGTGCCGACTATAACTTTTACCTAAAATTACGGACCGATTCTGATACAAAAGTGAGTGTGTCCGTCAACTCACTTAAAGGTTATACCCTGTCAGATTTTGCCAATAAGCCTATATGGCTGCGGACATACTATGTTAATTAGTGGATGGTTTATTCTCGGATAAGCACGGATTTCATATACATCACATTGACGTGGAGGGCTATGCTCCCCGTCTGAGCCTCACCGACATTTTTTACTGACCAATGTATTTTTGACCCGTTAATATTAAGCTGTGTCACAGTACAGTTTGTATAACCGCTCCCAGTCAGATTAAATCCGGCAAGGCCAGCTGTATCATAGCCATTGACCATGGTAAGGTCTGATACTTGTTCGAACCGTTCCCCTCCCACTGCTAGAACACCTACATTGATATCCGTTGTACGCCATATCACTGAGTATCTGATATCACTATTTAATTGATTGTACTTGTCCATCAACAGCTTGCCCTGGTTAGCTGCCAGCGGTTTATCTGTGTTGGTAGATGTGCAGTTATTAACGATGTCAGACTTGAGCATATTTGCCCCCGCCGTGATCCCGTCCAGCTTCTTTTTGTCAGCTGCCGACATTAACCCCTGCGCTGACTGGGTTGCCGCACCATAGGTTGTATTGTTATCGGAGCCCCATGCGGCTGTCCCCGCTGATGACCACCGCAGGATCTGCCCAGATGATCCCCCAGACGGGATATGGTTATTTCCATTTCCTGTCGGGTGACTGTAGGCGTTCGCCCCTGATGCAATCCCGTCCAGTTTTGTCTTGTCCCCTGCCGACATCAGACCATTGGCTGACTGGGTTGCCGCGCTATGGGTATGACTGCTGTTAGCCTTACCTCCCAATTTGCTGTCTATCTCCGATTCAGTATAATACCTCCCATCATGATCCGTTGATGCTTTATGCGTAGTGATGGAAGACACTATCTCTAAAATTTTATCCCATATGGTTTTCCCCTGTGCCGCCGCCAGCGGCTTGTCCACATCGTCAGATGTGCAGTTATTAATAACATTGGACTTATAGATGGCATTGGACAGCTTATGCTCTACTGTCTCTCCATCTCCACAAAAAACCACATCTGCAGCAGTATGCAGATAATAAATATTACCATCTGAGTCCTGCAGCTCCACTTTTAATTTTTGCGCCATGGTGAACCACCCCCTATGATGTTATCCTCAAGTACAGTTTCCGTTCAGTCGCCGTACTATAACTCAGACCTACCTTAAAATTTTCGCCATTCTTCCCTGCCGGCCCCTGCGCACCTGTATCACCTTTAGGCCCCTGTGCGCCTGTATCGCCTTTAGGCCCTTGCAGTCCCTGTGCTCCCGTGTCGCCCTTAGAGCCCTGCGGCCCCTGCGCGCCTGTGTCACCCTTAGGCCCAGTTGGTCCAGTCAATAACCCGCGTTCATATTTTTGTTGGAAGGTCTCCCCATCATCAAAAAGCACAAGGTCAGCTGTTGTCTGCACATCAGCATCTCCCAGACACTTGCCAGTCTCATCATCATAGATCTGTAATCTTACCTTTAATGCGCCTGCCATGCCTCATCCTCCTCCCCAATTATCCTGGCCGCTAACCCGGGGCCCGCACGCATTGAGCGGTAACTTTGTACACTGGTTATTTTCAAATACCAAGTATCCTTTTTCCTTTCCGCAGCTGGTATATCACTCTCCATCACAACAATATTGGCCTTATTGGCTAACCTATTTTCGAAATCATCATATGCCACATACAAAATTTCCGGCGTTACAGCTGTGATTTCCGCTACATCACTGATTTTAAGGTTCATGCGGATCCTTTTCCTAGTCTTTTCGACGCCGGTTGTTGTTACAATATATTGGGCATCGTCTCCACAGTTATCGTACACATACAGCTTATCCCCTTCATCGGTAGCGGCAATCACTCCAATTTCCCGGAAATAATAGTCATAGTCCACTGATGGGAAATCCGCTGTGATAGTGCACCTTCCATCTGAGGCATCCACTTTTAGTTCAGTAATCTCATACAGTTGATTTACAAGCCTCTTCATTGTCCGGAAATTCGTGGGCGTGTTCCCGTCCCCTATCACGATTGATTTAATATTCAGTTTATTTGATATCTGGGCGTTATTTAATGCATTCTGCCCATCTACTGTTAACACAAGTCCTGTCCACGCCATATGATCACCTACCGTTGCATGAATTCAAGAATATCTGTTTCCTGCATAAAACTGCCAAAATATACGTTTCCTTCCATTGAATTGTAAAAGGAGACATCCATATTGATGTGGGCAGGAATCTTTTGATTTATAAGGTCATATATCCTATTCTTAATGTTTATATCCAGGTCGGCATATACAACCGTACTGATATGTAACGTTGATCCATCTAAAACGATACCATCACATATACAGCCAGAAAATTGGCTTATGATAGCTTCTATTTTATCAGATGATATTTTACCGGCCCCCACCAGCAAGGCATTAATATAGGCCTTCCGCTCTTCTAAAGTCTGGTTGAGGTCATGGGTAATTTCCAGAAACGCTTCATATCTGGTGAGCGCTTCATCATCCATATACTTCCGGAACTGAAAGGCAACTATATTTTCCATGTCCTGGGCCATAAGATCATTAAGCCAGCCAGCTAATCGGAACACTGCATCCATCTCTTTGATACTTCGGTAATAACGGGGACTGTATGAGGAAATTTCTTCATATCCGCTTCGCTGCTGGTTATTAAATACGAGCATACGCATCCTCCCCTTATCGGCTCAAAGTAGCAGCTTCATTCATTGTCAGTTTCCCAAGGACAGGGACACTATTTTCCCCTACAGTTACGTTTTCCCCTTGTCCGTCCAGCGTAAGGTTTGCCAGGTCTTTAATTCCCGCCATATTAGCTAAAATACCGATTACTTTCATATACTGCACTACCATATTCTCTTCATCAGGGGTATCCAGGGCGATATCCTTCATATAGCGGATCAGTTCCTGGCGAGCCATTTCCTTTGTGCTTTCCAACGAATATCCGGATGCAATGACCACATCAAAAGAAATATTGACTGCTTTCTGCCCGGTTGCTACTGCAAAAAATTTACAGCCCAGAAGCGCTTTCCCCTCACCTAATCCCTTTGATTCTGGATCGATTTCTTCCTGGATCTGCTCAATCAGAGAATCTGGAGGTGCTGTGCCTTCTGAACTGATAATAAGGGCTTTTACTGTACATGGACCATATGCCAATGGTGTAATGATTGCCCGGCCAACACCGTCATAAGATTCGCAGCTGGTTTTAAACTGCTGCTTATTCCAATTTTCTGCAGGCTCAGAAAGAGCCTCTTTCCATCGATGCCGCAAATCTTCATCTTTTTCCGGATCTGTACCAGCTGCATACATCTCCCCCAGTGTAGCGGATTTCAGGCCCATGGTATTGCGCACTGGAATCAGCCTTTCACCTTTGAGCAGATAGTTTGTCTTAGTTCCTGCAATTTCGGACCGCAAATAAAAATCTTCCCCATTCTGCACTAACACAAAGTAGTATCCGCCGGCCATGAACCTGTCCCCTACCAGATCTGCCGCTGCCACGCCGTCAAACACCGGCACATAATAAGAGGAGGTGGCTGCCTTGCGGTAAACCTGTTTCTGCGCCGCCCATTCGTCCAGTACATCACCTGTACAGGTATCTGCAAATAATAGATCAAACACAGACCGGAGATCTTCATAGAACTTTGCCGTTCTCAGGCAATGGCCGGACGCCGCATCCATATAGACGCTGCCTTCCCTGGTATCAACTCCAAGCGCGTCTCCCATTTCCCTTGCCCGTTCCATAAAATAATCTTCGGTATACTGCTCAAACACTTAAACCACCTCCTTTATCGGGATTTCCCCGTATATCGTATCTACATCAAAAGTAATGACACAGCTGTCCCGCATGGGGAAGGTATCTTTAAATTCAATCCCTATATTGTATACCCGAAGTACCCTCGGATCGTGGATCAGTGTATCTGTTATCAAAAAGGATATTTCCGTTTCTATATACTCTCTTGTCACCTCCTTATCCATCAATGTGTCTATCATTTCACTACCATACTGGTTTGAATAAATCAGGCAATGGAATCGGGGCGTAAGCAATGCTTTTTTAATATATTGGTTCATAGCCTCCTGACCATCAACAAAACCTATGATCCTTCCCCTGTCCCAATCAATCCTGTAGGTTCGGGAGGTTTTTTCCTGCTCATCTTCGATTGTTTCAAACGGGATAGGAATATCCAGGGCCATATCTATCACCCACCCCTTCTGTCCAAAACATAATATTTTTTCCCGTTGTTATAAGAAAGGAGATATACGATTTCACCGGCTTTCAGCCCCGCATGGAGATTGGCCTTTACCCTGACAGGCGCATACAAGGCGTCGTTATCCATCACGATATCTGTTTCAATTTCGTGGTCCGTTAAATGCTCCGGGACGATCAGGGAATTGGCAGACAGGATCATCTTGGCATCATTGGTAAGGGTTATTTCCAACGGGACGGCGTTTGTTACAGTGCCTTCAACCACGCCGTCCCCGTCCGGAAGCATGCATTGTATCATTTGCTTTAAGCTTGTCTGATCCTTCATGGCCCCTCCTATCCAGCAGAATTAATGTCATCTGCAAAATTCAGTTTCAATGTCATTTTGTGGGATTTCCTTGTAAAAGTATGGCTGTCCTGGTCAATATAAAAAGTTCGTTTTATCCCCAGATGGGGGATGATCACATAGACACAGCCTCCCGATACGGCCTCCGATATTCCAATGCCGGATATTTTCAGGGATCTTGTCGGCATCCCCTTTTCGGAAAATACCGACTGGACCAGTTCTTTCATCTGCGCATCGTTATAGTTGTCATCCATAGACTTGACCTCCATGAATACCCCGATCTTTTCCTCTAAAGCGGTATTCACTTCCTCATAGACAACTGCGTCCTCCTTTGACAAAAGCCGTACTCTTGTCTTGATTCCCACGATACTTTTTGTATAGCTATAGTCCGTAATGTTGGCTCCGACTTCCAGCACCCACTGCAGGGCGGATTCAGCCCTCCGCTTCAGATGGATATTTCCTTTCTCCGAGGAAATGTAATATCGGATGCCCGTTGCTTTATAGGTACTGCTCAGGGCATCTAACAAAACATCATAGTATGTGGTTTTTGCTTTGGGCAGCTCTGGGATAACATAACCGGTATCCACGGCTCCGCCTCCCGTCATCCCGATCCGGGTCATGCAGTCATTGAAGATCTCCGTTGCCGTTTTATTGGTATAGCAAAAAGAATCCTTATTATTCGCCAGATAGTACATATTGTCATAGGCAGTAATCACAAGTTTTTTCTGATTGCTCTGCGTGTGGGACTCGATGATCCCCCGGAACAATTCAGCCCCGTCCTCATACATGACACACTGATCCCCATCCTCGCAGTCCACTGGTACCCGTTTGTGGCTATCGCCATCATCGTCCAGCAGCGTGATTTTGACATTCCTTGGTGCGGCTCCTTTTCTTCCGCTCCAAGTAATTGTTTCAAAACACTCCGAAACATCGTAGCCCACAGTCCCTTTGATAATAACAAACCGGATCATAAGCCTCCCTCCTATGCTGCTGGAATGGTCAGAACCTGCCCTGGGTAAATGAGATTCGGGTTTCCACCAATCACCGATTTATTGGCATTGTAAATAATCGTATATTTAGCTCCGCTTCCATAAAACTTCTTGGCAATATTCCACAGGCAGTCCCCTTTTACCACCGTGTATGTCTGGCCTCCTGACGGAGAATTGTCGGTTCTGGATACCGGCGCTGAAATCGTAGCCTTTTTCGTGGAAAGCTCCACCTTAATCCGCCGTATGGTTACTTCTCTGTATTCCTTTAAGGTAATGGAATAATGGATTGTCTCCAAATCTCCGCCCTGTTCTTCTGTATCAAATTCTTCTATCGTAACATACATAGACACATTCATGCCCCCAGTAATTGTAAACCGCACAGGCCTTCCGCTGTTTTTCAATCCCAGCATCGTATCCACAGCGGAAAGGGGATCCGGGATATGTTTATAATCGCACCCGCTGAAATAGCGTCTTGGGAAGAAACTGGAAAATTTGATGCTGATGGCCTCGCTGTCCTGGATCACGGTCACTTCCCCAACACCGCATACCCTCATTTTGTCATTGTTGCTCCCGTAAGCGATTCCAATCTTTTCTGGGAGGACAGGGAAACGGAATTTTGTATTCCGTTGTGCCAGATACATCTGACAGCTAGAACTCATATGACATTTCCCCCTCCTCCATAATTTCCTGGCTGAGAATATCCATCAGGACGCCTCTCATATTCTCCACAAGTACATTTACAATATCTTCTTTATTGGCGCCTCCACCGCTGACTTTCATTTCCCCGGCGCCCTCGACCCTAATAGTAATGGTCTTATCACCGGAATCCTCCCCGCCCCCTGTTTCTGCTGGAGGGGAAACGTAAAAGTCTTTGGCTTCATTCCCCCGCGACAAAATATTAGACGTTTCAGCAGCAGTATAAACTACCTCGCCGCCGCCAAAATTCACCAGCTCAGGCCCTTCCTCTCCTACAAGCGCAAGGCCTGGTTCTGCGTCAAGGGTTCCTGTAGCGTATCCATGGTACCCGCCGCCGCTCAAAGTGTTATTTGCAAAGTCTAGGGAATCAATGGCTGTCTGCGCTCTTGCCACGCCAGCTTGAATCTCGCTCACATAGGCATCCATCGTAGCTTTTGCGTTAGCCTTTGCTTCTGCGGAAAGATCCATGCCGTCAACCATATTGCCCATTTCTGTCTGCATATTTTCCAGTTTTTCAGAGAATTCCGTTTCCAAGTCTGCCACGCTTGCAGCCGTTTCGCTCTGTGCCGTCTTCAGATCGTTGTATTGCTGAACTACCGCGGACAGATCAGCATCGTTCATACTCTCTATGCCGGCCAGCATCGCGGCGGATTCTTCACTTCCATCTGCCAGGCTTGCCAGCATATCGCTCAGCCCTTCAATATCGCCGGCCCTCTCGGTAAGGCTGGCCATATTCTCATTGTAGGAATTCCAGTAATCGATCTGTGATTGAAGGGCGTCTTTGATACTTTGAGAGGACATAGCGGCCACATCCTCCACCTCATCCCACAAGCTGTATTGCCCCTGGATACTCTGCAGCGCCGCTTCATATGCAGCATCGTACTCTTCACAAAGAGTCTGCAGCGCCTCTGAATACTGACTCAAGGCATTCTGTGCCTCTATGTATCCATCAGATGTATTTTCGACAGCTTCCTTCTCTTGTTCGAGTTTTTCAGCCATGTCTGTGGCAGATGCGCTGGCCTGGGCAAGCTCCGCCATCATTTTCTCTATTTCTTCCTCGGAGTACCCCATTTCCTCATAGCAGGACTTGATACTCTCTGCTAAGGAATCAAAATTTTCTTTTGCTCCGCTTGTTGCTTCTCCTGCTTGGTCCCACACTTGATAAGCATCTTTTACAGATCCGCTCCAGTTCATTTCCGCGCCGTCACCTAAACCGGTCCACGCCAGAAATGGATGTTCCTCTGCCCAGTCCTCTTCTAAAGAGCGTTCATACTCTGCCTTAGCAGCCGCCTCTGTTTTCATCGCTTCATCATAGGTCTGCTGCGCTTCCTGGTACTGTGCAAGATAATCCATAAGCGCATCCATGTTAGCCTGTGCCCTTTCCTGCTCAGCCGATTCCGAAACCACAGCCCACAAATCTTCTATAGACATGTTCAGTTTCCCATTGGTTTCATCCAGCGTCAGGTTCAGCCCGTCATAGGAATTGTTCAGCCGATCCACGATATTGTGCATGACTTCTAACTGGCCGCCTGACAGGTCCGCACTCGCCGACATGGCCGCCAGCTGTGCAACCAGAGATTTGGAGTTCGATTCAGTCTGACCAATCGAATCCATGTTCTCATCATAGGTATTCGCTATTTCATCCAGCGTGGTCTTGAGTTGATCGTTATATGTGATCAAATCCCCGATGGTTTGTTTATTATTCTCAAACGCTCCGGACAGTTCATCGATCTGGTTTTTCAGCTGATACGCCTCCACCGTGTCAGCTGCTCCGGCTTCTGCAAGCGCATCATACCGTTCCTGCAAATCTCCCAGTTCGTCAGCCATCTCCTGGGAAGATGCTGTCAGAGACGCCTGTGCCTTTTCTGCTTCGTCTTCGGCATTTGCCATATAAATAACGGCGGCTGTCACAGCAGCTATCCCAACAACAGCAAGCATAATCGGGCCAAGAGCCACAGCCATCGAAGTTCCCAAGGCTGCACTCGCCGCTTCTGCAATTTTCGTGACAGCGATATATGCGGTTATCGCCGACGTGACAGCTCCTACACCGACAACAACACCGGTCAGCGCCGCAGTAATCGCCGGATGTTCATTAATAAGCTTCGTAAATCCATCCGCAACATCAGCAATCCCATTCTGGAATTGGCTTACCACTGGATTCAGGTCATCCCCGATGGCAATAGACAGATTATTGAAACTGTTCTCCATCCTCTCTGTGCTGAAAGCAGTGGTATTCGTCATCGCCTCGTATGCAGCCTGGGTAGTCCCGGCAGAATTTTCCAACTTCTCCAAGTTTGCATTAAAGGTATCCAGCCCTTGGTTGATGATAGCATTCGCCGCCTTTCCCGCCTCGGCGCTGCCCCACAGGTTCATCATTGCCTCTCCGTCCCGACCGGCACTTTCGTATACAATATCCAGCACATCTGCCAGCGTATAGCCGGCATTCATCAGCTGTCCGAAGGACATTCTTGTTTCCTCCGTGATGATCGTAGCCACATTAGATCCGGCACTGCCCAGTTCGTTGAACATGCTGGAAATGTACGTCGTGGATTCCTCCACACTAATGCCGGCTTTCGTCAGGCTGATGTATCCGGATTCCAGATTGTATAGATCCACAGAATACGCCGATGCGGTACTGATAGCCTTTCCCATGCTGCTTGCCATCTGGTCTATCGTCAGGACGCCCAGGTTTTGGGATGTGACCAGGCTGTCAGAAATATTAGTAACTTCGGAAGCCTCCAGCCCGTATGCGTTCAGTGTGGTTGTCAGCACGGATAAAGCCGATGAAGAGGAGGTAAACCCGGCAGTAGCCAGTTTCGAAGCCTCTCCCACGGTTTCCACCGCAGCTTCTGTCGCCACCCCCGCAGATATGGCATTATAGGACGCATCGGCCAGTTCATTTACGTTTTTCGCCGTATCCATGGAAAGGGCGGATATCTGGGAAGATAGCTCTCCTGTGGATAATACTGTTGTATCGGCAACCGTGGATACCATGGCTACATTCGTTTCAAATTCCGCTGCCGCCTGGGAGCAGCCCAGAAAGGCGCTGCCGATTGCCGTCAATGCCGCAACGATCCCGACAGTGGTAAGTACGGAAGACAGCTCCTCTATGGTATCTTTCGTTTTGTCCGTTTCTTCCCTGTACTTTTCTTGCTCCCTCCTCGTTTTTTCAATCCCTTCCTCCGTCTCTCTGACCTTTGGCAAGAACCTCCCTAACGCATCGCGCGCACCGTCACTTTTCTCCCCCAGTTCTTCCATTCCCTGGGCAGCCTCTGTCAAAACAGTCCCTGTGTCTTCCAGGGCATTCCCTGACATCGCCTCAGAAAAAACGTCGATCGATGCCGCTGCCTGCTCCATGGCCTCAGAGGCAGCGGCAGCCCCTTCCGAAATCACATCGTAGGAAGAATCGGCGGCGGCTCCGATCCGGTCAAAAGAATCCAAGGTCCTGGTGCCGGCACTGACCATAGCGTCAAACCTTGAGCTGATTTCATCAATAGCCTTGAAATTAACCAATAATCCAGCCATATCTACCATCCTCCCTTTATTCTGCGATATAGCGAATCCCTTCGGCAGGGGGATTCGTCTTCAATGATTTCTGAAGCAATATAAAAGCACTTCATTTTCTGCGGCATGGCGTCAAATTCCTCAGCCCGGAGGTTGTGCCTTTGCCACAGCCGATGTGCCCAGTAACCGTCCGTCCCCCTGCTCTTTATCAGTTTTTTGCGTCCTCTACCTCCTGCTCATTGTTTTCGGCCGCATCCATCAGCCCCAGGATCTCCAGGATCTTCCTGGACACATATCCATACTCTTCATTGTCCGGGAAAACCTTCAGCGGCATATCGGTAATATCCACACAGCCGTAAAAATTCATCAGATCCGGGTCTTTTAAATCCGGATAAACCAGTGCTTCCACAATGATGTGGCGGGTTGCCTTCACGCTGTTCTTCTCAGTCATAAACACCGCCTCGCCGTTTTGTACGATGTAGTTTCCCTTCCTATCTTTCATGGGAGTGCGGGACTTATACAGATCGTTGATCCTGGCAATGGCGTCATTGTGTAGCTTTTTGATCTCCATCTGCACCACCTCGCCCTTTTCATCCACAAACCGGGGCGGTGCCGGAACCTGAAAAATCTGCTCCTGCTTAGATTCTTCCCTCATAAAATACTTCAAATTCTTATTTGCCATCATGTATCCTCCTAGTGTACTGACATATTGATATATAACTAAACTATATTGATAAACTCCCCCGC
>CAMTAF010000133.1 GCA_947066955.1 uncultured Hungatella sp. | reverse complement strand
TTTTTTCGGGAACAGCGGTTGTGTCAACTAAAACGTACTGTTTTTGAAACACGCCCAGAAAAAGAGATTTTTGCAGAATTACAAGAAGTAGCAATTAAAAATTTTAATGGAATTGACAAGGAGAATTTTCTAAGTAAAACTTCAAAAGCATATATGGCTTTGCTTGGTGATGGGCGTGGCGGCATTTTTTGCGAAAATAGTTTAGATAATCCTGCCAATTGGTCTGCTAAAGCAAAAAATACAATTATAGATGGTAAATATGATGTTGTATTGACGAATCCGCCATATGGTTCGAAGTTAAAGATTGATGATAAAACTCTTTTAAGGCGTTATGAACTTGGTTATAAATGGAAAGTAAATAAAGATGGCGAGTTAGAGAAAACAGATAAAGAATTATCTGATCAAACACCACAAGTATTGTTTATAGAGAAGTGTCTTGCGTTATTGCAGACAGGAGGCAGATTAGGTATAGTTGCGCCTGAGAGCATGTTTTGTAATCCAAGCCATAAATATATTATGAAATATGTTGAGAAACATGCTCGAATTGATGCTATTATTTCTATGCCAGAAGAATTATTCCAACCACATACACATGCAAAAACTTGTGCTGTGCTTATGACAAAGAGAGAAAAGAACGAAGAAATTGATTCAGAACATAAAATTTTTATGGCTGTTGCAAAATGGTGTGGTCATGATTCCAGAGGTTTGGAGGTACCATATGATGATATACCAGCAATACAAGAACGATATGAAAAATATGTTGCTGGAGAAAATCTTTCATATGATCATTTGGGCTTTACAGTTAAGCAATCTGATATTGTAAATAACATTTATCTGCCTATTTATTACAATCCTGAAATAAAAAACAAATTAGATAGTTTAAAAGATAACTATGATTTAGTTGTGTTGGGTGATCTTGTTAAAAAGGGATTCATATTAATTTCCACTGGTGATGAGGTTGGAAAGTTGGCATATGGCACAGGAACAATACCTTTTATCAGAACTTCTGATATTGCAAATTGGGAAATTAAACTTGATCCGAAGCAGGGATTAGATCAGTCTTTCTATGATGGGTTAAAAGAAAAACAAGATGTACAAGCAGAAGATATTTTAATGGTCAAGGATGGTACATATTTAGTGGGAACTTGTGCAATGATTTCTAGTGCTGATACCAAAATTGTTTATCAAAGTCATCTTTATAAAATAAGATGTGCTGATAAAGAAAAGATGAACCCTTATTTGCTGTTGGCTCTGCTTTCATCACCAATTGTGAAAGAACAAATAAGAGCTAAACAATTTACACAAGATATTATTGATACACTTGGTAGACGTATTTATGAATTGGTTTTGCCGGTTCCCAAAAAAAGTGATGAACGTGATAAAATTATTAAGCAAGTGAAAGATGTGTTTAAAAAAAGAAATGAAGCAAAAAGAATCATGAAAGATACTCTGCTAAATATGACGCCTATTCATAATTTTAATGAAGAAGAAAATTTTTTAACATTAATTTAAAAGTTTATTAAATACTTGTATTAAAAAAATCTGCTTAACGTTCGCAATATTGGATATAGAGCGGAATAAGGATGGGATGGCTAAAAATGTATGAAGGGATAATGTATGGAATATCTGTATTTGTTGGAATTATCGCAGGTATTGGAGTAACTATTGGCGTTGATCTTGTAAAAGAAAAAAGACAAAGTGTTCATGATAAAAGTAATCTGATTTTTGAAACTAGATGTAATTTATCCAAAATAGAAAAATGGCTCGAATTGATTGTGGAACTGAGAAATACTGTAAATAGCGATAGAATTTTTCAATTTAATGGTTATTTTAATTTATCTTCTGCGATATTTGTTACTATGAATAAATTGTTTAAGGAGGGCAAATTATTACTTATCTTTCTCATAGTAGTATAGAAAAGTTGCAAGAAAATGAAACATATCTTTCTTTAGCAGGAGAAAATATGCTGTTTAATCAGATAGCACAACATAAACAGGCAATGATGAATGGTTATCAGAATGTGAAACAAGTTGCTGCAAATGATGTTGATTTTTGGGAAAAGGTATTAAAACAATGTAAAAATAATTTTAAAGATATTTTGAAGGAATTAGAGTAGAGTGTGATCCACATATTTTATGATAGACAAAAAGAGATGTCTTAATGATAAAATTGCAATGATTTACATAGTGTTGATGTGGCAACATTTTGGCAACAGAAAATCAGCAGACCATAATAAATGATGTAATAGAAGTAAAAACAAGTGTGTATTATAGAAAAAATTAAACAAATACAGTTGATAACAACAAAGAACACGCCGAGTTCGAATAGTAAAAATGGTTGTACGACAGAGATAGGATTAAAACGAAAAATGAGGTACAGAAGATGAATCTGAGAGAATTTACAGAGGAAGTGGACGCCAGATCCAAGGATATGACCAGAGAGGAATTACAGACCGCTTTCCACAGCCTTGCCAGGAAGGTTCCGGAGACGAGTCGGAGTGAATTTTTGGAGCTCATGGACCAGGTGAAAAATATTTATCCGGATAAAGGCACCCATAAAAATACGGCAGAGATGGCCAGGAGCCAGGACCAGGCAGAGGTGAAGCGGGAGTATGCCAGGCTGAAAAAGCAATTTGCCCGGATCCAGGAGGAGGAAGTGATCTTCCGGGCAGAGGGGTATGAGGATTATTCCTCCGGCTACTGGGGCGATAATTGGGTCTATGAATACGAGGACCCTCATGGGATCGGCAAGACCTACGAGGAAGCGGCCGGGCTGGTGGAACGGTGCGTCAATGACGGGTTTTATCAGACTGCTCTGGATACCTTTGAACTGATGACAGACACGGAAGCCTGGGCCGATGACGGCGGGGATTATTTTGAGATTGGTTTTGACGGGATGCTTGAGGAGCATCTGGTCTCCATAGACGAGGATGGCCTGAAGAAAAGCGTCCTCTACGCCGTTTATCAGAATACATCACCGGGGGAGAGGTCCGAGGCTCTCTACAGCTATGTGATCCTCCCGTTTTTCCACAGTGTGAAACTGGAGGATATCCTGTCCGTGGGGAGGGAAGAACTTCCCGACAGTTCCCTGTTCGTGGAGCAGTGGATCGGATTTCTCACAGACAAACCGGGAGATGTGGCAGGACAGTTTCTGCGGGATGCGGTGCTTTACCAGAAAACCGGAGACGAGATGATGGAGGCAGCCCGGAGAGGAGCAAGATGCCACCCGTCCATCCTTCTGGCGGTTCTGGAGTATTTTGAGCAGAAGCAGGATATCCTCAGGCAGCTGACTTTAGGTCAGGAGGCACTGGAGATGGTGGATGAGAAGTACAAGATACGAGGGCAGATCGCCCTGAGTACGGCCCAGGCTGCCTTGAGGACCGGTGATTTGGACCTGGCAGAAGAGTGCTGGAAGAAGGCATTTGAATCTGACACCAATCCCCTCAATTACTTGAGGATCATGGCGGAGAGCCGGGAGGGAAGGACTTACCGACAAAGGGCTCGCAGGATCATAGACAGCCTTCAGGCGGAGAGAGATACCTCCTATGGTCCGGACCGGATACGAGAGCTGGAGATCAACAGTCTTTCCGAATATGAAAGGGCACAGCTTCTGTTTCTCACCGGCGATTTTGACGGGGCTATGAAAAAATGTGAGACAGTCAAAGAAGGTCTGGGCTGGTCCGGCCATTTTGTCAAGCGGGGGCTTTCCTTGTTCCTGCTTCTGCTTCTGAACACGGATACTCTGGGAGAAGGCGGGCGCTGCGTTGCCGGGGATGCCGCGTCTAATATGGGATTTCTGGTCAGTGAGTATGAAAAGGGAACCCTCCATGCTTTGGAGACGGAGGGCAAAACCGACAAAGATCTGTTCTGGCAGTGCTTTTGCAGATGGAAGAAGACTCTTGCGCCAGAAGACCTGACAGATGAGCAGGCAAAGAGGTACCTGACGGTCCTGGAGAGACTTGTTGACCTGCGGGTGAAGGCCATTGTCTCGGGACAGCACCGGAATCAGTACGGCAGCGTGGCTGCCCTGGCCGCTGCACTGGGGGAGGTGAGAGAGTCCCGGGGAGAAGCGGGAGCCAAAAGTAAGATCCTCCTTGGCTACCGGGAGACATTTCCCAGGCATTCGTCGTTCCATGAGGAGCTGCGGGCCTGCGGGATGCCGGATACCAGAAAGAGCGGTGGAAAGAAACGATAGAAGAGATAAGGAAATGACAAAGGCAGTTCCCTGTCTTCTGATTCGCCTGAAGGTAAAACAGGACAAGATTCGAGGTGAAAAGCAAACCATGGAAATCCGACAGCTGAAGTATTTTATCGCTGCGGCAAAACATTTAAACTTCACAAAGGCCGCCAGAGAGTGCAATATTGTCCAGACTGCCATGACACAGCAGGTGGCCAATCTGGAAAATGAATTAAAAGTAAAGCTTTTTGAGCGAAGGCACAGAAACCTTTCTCTGACTCTGGCAGGAGAACGATTTCTTAAAGACGCGAAAAAAATCGTAAATCAGGCCAGGATTTCCGCTGAAGGAATAGAGGATTTTAAGGAGGGCTACGATCATGTGATCCGCATAGGATATCACGGTGAGATGTTTAAAAAGGACCTGACAGAGATTTTAAAAGAGTTCCGAAGGATCAATCCCAAAACAAAAGTCTATCTGTCCCAGGAGCCCCAGGATCAGCTGATGGAAAGTCTGGAATACGGAGAACTGGATCTGGTCTTCACCATATACGGAAGCTTTTTTAAGTCTCTGGACTGGATTAAAACGGAGATCCTGGATGAGAGAAAGGTAAAGCTGGTGGTATCTGCGGACCACCCGCTGCTGAATAAAGAGAAAGTGACCAAGGCGGATCTTCAGTCAGAACGGTTCATTGATTTTGAGGAGAAGAACAGGGAGGAGAGGGAGCTACACTGGCTTCAGGAAGGACTGGTCTTCAACCATTACTGTCTGGTCACGGACCACACCAGCGGCGAGATTCTTATTGAAAGCGGATACGGGGTTGCTTTCTGGGTTGACCGACTCTGTGATCCTGTAAGATTTCCCTGCCTGAGATTTCTTGACATAGAAGACTACACGGATACAGCCAGAACCTGTGTGGCCTACCGGAAAGAGGGGCTGAACCCTCAGTGCGCACAGCTGCTGGAGTATATCAGAAACTATGAATATGCCGAGGAGCAAACACCCCGGATCTGTTGAACGCCCCATAGCCTGCAAAGTCCGGGATCTATCATAAAAAGTGATAGCAGCCTCACATTTGTTCAGTGTGAAAACATGCCTCTTAGTGATACAATGGAGATACCACAAAACAGGGCATAAGCCCGGAGAGGAGAGGTTTATGAAAAAGCTCATAAGCAGCTGCGTAGCGGTATCTCTGGCAGCGGGACTTGCGGCCTGCGGTCAGCCTCAGGCATCCCAGGATACCCCTCAGACTTCGTCTCAGGCACAGACCACGACAGAGACCGAGACTACACAAAAGCAGGAGACAGAGACTGGTCAGAAGGAACAGGGGATCTACACCCCGGGCACTTACACCTCCACGGCCAAAGGATTCGGCGGCGATATCACCGTGTCTATGACCTTTGATTCCAACAAGATCCTTGAGGTCAATGTAACCGGAGATCAGGAGACCGCCGGGATCGGCAGCAACGCGGTGTCAGACCTTCCAGGCCTGATCATGGAGGCGCAGAACACGGAGGTGGAGGCCGTGTCAGGAGCCACCATATCCAGCAAGGCTGTTTTGCTGGCGGCAGAGGACTGTATTCTTCAGGCCAAGGGAGAGGAGAAGACCATGGCGGCGGTGAAGATGAAGCCGGGAACCTACACGGCCTATTCCGAAAGCTTTCAGCCGGGAGACGGTCTCAATGTCTCGGTTACAGTCGATGAAACAAAGATCATAAGCATCGAGGTGGACCAGGAAAATACCTCCGATACTCCTCCGGTCCTCCAGTCGGCCATCGACCGCCTGATTCCCAGGATGCTGGAGTACCAGTCTGTGTCCATCGACGCCGTCACAGGAGCCACAGCCAGCAGCAATGCCATTAAAAACGCCGCGGAACAGGCAGTGGCAGAGGCTCTAGCAGCAGGAGGCAGTGAGAAGTCGGCTATTGAGAATTTCTATGTGTCCATGCCAAAGACAGATAAGGAGGAAACTCTGGAGACGGACATCCTGGTCATCGGTATGGGCGGTTCCGGCACCGCGGCAGCACTGAGGGCGGCAGAGGCCGGAGCCAAGGTCCTGGCTATCGACAAGGCGGGCAAATACGGCGGAACCACCTGCCTCACCACAGAAGGCCTGTTTGTAAACCCGAGGCGTTTCCAGGAAGAACACAATAACGGACAGGATTATACGGATCCCGACGTGCTTTACAACGACTGGGTGGCTTACGGCGAGGGAGACAGCAAACCCGAGATCATCCACCGGATGGTCTACGAGTCCGGGCAGGTTCTGGACTGGCTCTGCTATGACCACGGATACAAGGTTTCCGAGCCTATGACCGGATTCACGCCTACAGACATCTATGTGACCAAATACCAGTGGCTTCCCAACGAGATCATGTACAACAAGGACGTGCTGGGAGAATATTTTGATAACCTTTGGTCCGATTTTGAAAAGCTGGGCGGCACTTATCTGCTGGAGACAGAAGGGTACGCTCTGATCTATGACGAGGCTGCCAATAAGGTTACGGGAGCCAGAGCCAGAAACCTGGCAGACGGAACCGAATATGTGATCAACGCCAAGGCGGTCATCGACGCCACCGGCGGCTATGCGGGAAACAGCCAGATGGAACTGGAGCTGCTTCACAATGAGTATTATCCCTTAAACGGAGTGTGGAAACTGTTCGGTTCCCATCAGAATGACGGAAAGATGATGCAGGCTGCTATGGACATCGGAGCGGGACTTTACAACGAGAGCATCCCGCCGGAGGTACATAACTCGGGGACAGAGAAATGGATCACCACGGCATTTGAGAAGAACTACATCGAAGGCCAGGTAGGCGTGGAGACAGGACGTCCGGCCTTCTGGTCAGCCGGCGATCTTCCGGCCAACATGGGCTGGAGCGCGGATTCCCTGGCCGTAGGGGCAGACGGAAAACGTTTTACCTCGGAGACAGAGGTCTCCTTCCTGGGTCCCTGGGCTTCAGGCACCAACTATTACAGCATCTACAGTTCGACCCAGATCGACCGCTTGGCGGCAGAGGGATTTGACACGGACAGAAACGGCCCGTCCTCTAATTTCCTGGGTTCAGGCAGCCAGATCCCCATGAACACCCCGATTGAGAATGCCGTAGAGGTACTGGAGCTGGCGGAAAAAGAGGGCATCGTGGTCAAGGCGGACACCATCGAGGAACTGGCCGGGAAACTGAACATGGATCCTTCCGCACTTAAGGAGACGGTGGACAATTACAACCATTACTGTGAGACAGGAGTGGACGAGGAGTTCGGGAAAGACAAGTCTCTTCTGGATCCCATCGGCGACGGACCATATTACGGAGTGATCATGGCTTCCTACTGCTACGGGACCACAGGAGGGCTGGACATCAACGAGCGCTTTGAGGTTCTCAAAGAGGATGGCCAGACTCCCATCGAAGGGCTGTACGCGGTTGGAACCGAAAGTATCGGCGTGCTGTTCACGGAGAAGAAGGCCTATGTAACCTACGGCGGCGCCAACAACGGCTGGGGCTGGACCTCCGGCTTCCTCTGCGGCGAAGAGGCGGCAGCGAAACTTGGATTTGAACAATAATAGAACAAAATCACATACCCCGTCCCTCGCGGCGGGGTATTGCTATAGTCGTAAAAATGATTTGCGAAAAGGATTTCATGCTCGTGTCCAAAAATAAAGGGCCGATAACCATAGTAATACCTACTGCACATAAAAGGCTGATTGCTAAGAATACGCCAGTTCTTTCTTCACCGCTCAAATAAAAAAACGGAAAGAAGATTGCCCCTGCAAAAAGGCTTATACTATTCATTCTCCTGATAAAATAAGGTTAGCAGTTCTATCAGTTTTGCGAGAGGAATATTGCTTATCCGACCAATTTCCGCGGCTGTTTGTAAGTGTTCCTCTGCTAATCGCGGTTGTTCTTCCTGGTAAAACTCTTTATTTTGTGCTGATACAAAACTCCCCCTGCCGACGGTAGTTTCGATAAATCCATCTCTTTGCAAATCTTTCTAAGCGCCAATGTCAACCAAAAATAAAGGGCCAGTTTATTTTTGAGATTTCAGGTCAATGGAAACCAGACATTGCAACTCATGGTGGAAAAATAAAGGGATCATTAAGCAAAATTAGTTAAGAAGAGCGGAGCTTGAATTATTCCGCCGCTGCCTTTTTGAAAGACAGCAGCAGCAGAATAATACCGATGCCGGTGAGGATATGGCCGATGCCCGCGATCCCTGAGATAGAGGCGTCAGCGGCAGAGGACAGATTCATCCCCAGCACCTGGGTGACGCCCCTCACCAGCAGCATAATTGATGTCAGCGGAAGGCCGATATTATAGACCCATAAAAATCCCCTGAAGGTTTTGATTTTTTCTAAGTCCATGTGGGTTCCATACAATGCCACCACCAGGAACACCAGCATTCCAAGCATAAACAGGTGGGTATGTACCTTGCCCAGAGCCGTCACGCCGGTATAGCCGTTATACTTGGTAAACTCCCTGTAGAAAACGCCTCCGGCCATAGCGGCAATGGCGTAAATCATGGAAATGTTCAGATACTTTTTCATATATCTATTCTCCTTTTTTTAACCGCGGATTACTCTGCGTATGATCTCCAGAAGCACATTGCAGTCAGATTGTCCCTGCACCAGCAGAATCAGCCCGTGGTCCAGCACAAAGTTTACAAAGTCCTCCTGGGAAAAACGGGGTGAGAAGGCGTCTGCCGGGACGGAGCGGTCATCTTGCAGCGCTTTCAGCATGCCGGCTTTCATGTGGGCAAAGGTGTGTTCCATGACGCTTTTTGCCTCCCTTTGTTTGGCGCCGGCGATACTGACGGAGTGTCCGGTGAGAAAACCGGGATAGGTCTCTGCTCCCTTCTGGATTCGGGCGTAGAGCTCTGCCACATAGTCGGGAAAAGACAGATCCGTCTCACACGGCTGGTCTGCATGAAAGATATCCTTCCAGATACTCTCCACGGTAGCCAGCACCAGAGCGTCCTTATCCTCGTAATAGTTGTACAGCGTTCCCAGAGCCACATGGCATTCATCGGCGACCAGCCGCATATTCAGCCCTTTTATGCCCTTTGCTGCTACAATTCTCCGGCATGTCTCCATGATGGCTTCCTTTGATGTAATGACTGTGTTCAATCCCTGCACCTCCATATAAATGAACATTGTTCATTATACTGCGCTCCCTTGTCATTGTCAAGACCAAATAAATCTGTTATAATAAAAATATAACAGTCTGTTCAGGAGGAGACGAAATGAATTATACTTTTTACGAAATCGCCATGCTGTTTTTTTCCTACTCTTTTTTGGCATGGCTGGCGGAGACTGCTGTGGCAACTGTCAAGGTAAAAGATTTCAGGAACCGGGGGTTCGCGTCAGGGCCGTTTTGTTTTCTCTATGGGTTTACGGGAGTGCTTCTGACAGTATTTTTGCAGGAGCTCAAAGACGACGCCCTGTTCCTTTTTCTGGGTAGCATGGTGGTGGCCACTGCTGTGGAGTGGTTTGCCGGAAAAACGCTGGAGCGGATGAAGCGGAAAAAATGGTGGGATTATTCCGGCAAGAGATATAATTTTGACGGATATATCTGCCTGCAATATTCACTTCTCTGGGGGCTGCTGGGATTTCTGGCAGTCCGGTATGGAAATGGAATTCTGTTAGGCTTCTTTCACCTTCTGCCGGGGGCAGTGGGAAGATTCGCGGTTTGGGGCCTCATGGCGATGGGCCTGATCGACTTTTCAGGATCTTTCATGTCGGTTTACCATATAGAAGAAAAACTGCCGAGGCTGCTGGGATGGAACCATAAGCTGCAGCAATGGACCTTCCGTCTTGCCGTGAAGGTTTCAATGCGCATTGAGAAGAGGATGGGCAGATCTTACCCATCCATTCTTCAGGAGCAGGGGAAGGAAAAAAGCGGGGAGCGATGCAGCGCCGCCCAGGTGTTCTGGCTGTTTGTTATCGGAGCCTTTGCAGGCGATCTGGTAGAAACTCTGTTTTGCAGGATCACGGCAGGCGTGTGGATGAGCCGGAGCAGCCTGGTATGGGGGCCGTTCAGCGTTGTATGGGGCCTTGCCATCGCTCTGGTGACAGTGCTGCTCTATAGGGACAGAGATAAGCAGGAGCACCATATCTTCTGGGTTGGGGTTGTCCTGGGAGGAGCCTATGAATACATATGCAGCGTGTTTACGGAGATTGTATTCGGGAAAGTTTTTTGGGATTACAGCGCCATGCCCTTTAATCTGGGAGGCAGGATTAACCTGCTCTATTGCTTCTTCTGGGGGATCGCGGCGGTGGTGTGGATCAAAGGGCTGTACCCCAAAGCAGAACGGCTCATCAATGCCATCTTAAGAAAGACAGGGCGGGTCCTGACAGGGGCATTGGCGGTGTTTATGGCCTGCAATATCTGGGTTTCCGTTATGGCCCTGATCAGGTACGATACGCGGGGGAACGGGGCAGAGGCGGTCCATAGCTGGGAGCAGTCCATGGATGAGCATTTTGGCGATGCCAGGATGGAGCGGATCTATCCCAATGCCATAGGGCAGTGAGTCCGGGATGAGATCCGACGAAATCAGCCAAAGGGCAGCGCTGATACCCGCGCAGGTCGGGGCCTCGGCGTGTGATAACAAAGGAAAGAGAATCAAGCACCAGATCACATAGGGTCTGTGAGAGAAAGGAGAGGCGTGCAATGAGCGATACAATGGAATTTGCGGACAGAGAGGAATTCAGAAAATGGCTTTCCGATAATTGTCTGTCAAGCGGCGGCGTATGGCTTTTGTTTGGCAAAAACGGCGGGCCAAAGACAATAAAAGCAGGAGAGGCTCTTGAGGAAGCTCTTTGTTTCGGCTGGATTGACGGAGTGATGCAGAAGATTGACCACAAGACCTATAAGAAATATTTTGCCATGCGCAGGGAAAAAAGCAAGTGGTCTGAAAAAAATAAGGCATTGGTGAAAAGCCTTGAAGAGCGAGGGCTTATGACGGACTTTGGCAGAGCGAAGGTAGAGGAGGCGAAAAGAAACGGCCAGTGGGATGCTCCTGATCTTATGGCAATCACAGAGGAGCATATCGCCCGGCTTGCCAAACTGCTGGAAGGCCGTGAGCCTGCCTGCGCCAATTGGGAAGCCATGCCCTTGTCTGTGAAGAAGACCTACACCAGAGCATATTTTGACGCGAAGACAGATGCGGGGAAGGAGAGGCGGCTGGCCTGGATCGTGGACCGGCTCAACAAGAATCTAAAACCCATGTAACGGATATCCTATAATAATAATACCACAAAAATGCCCTGAAAACAAGGCTGGTAATCATCA
>CAMTAF010000132.1 GCA_947066955.1 uncultured Hungatella sp. | reverse complement strand
CCACCGAGATCTACACTCTTTCCCTACACGACGCTCTTCCGATCTCAGTGGATATAACCTTAACCTCCACTTCCAGGATGGAGTTAATGTCATAAGTATAGGTTACATCCACTGACTCCTCCCCTGCTTTTCCTGCCGGGATATCGATGAGCAGCTCTCCCAGGGACAGATTGTTGGCCGCGAACCGGCTCTCTCCCTGGAGGACATTAATCCGGATCTTGTCCTGGTTATCCCTCACCGTATAAAGCCGCTCCGTGCGGCTGGCAGGGATCACCGTGTTCCGGTCAATGATAGGACAGAACACGCCGCCCTCGTACTGGTTGTTCTCCCACTCCCGCACCACCTCGGTCCCCAGGGTAAAGGGGCATACATCCGTAAGGATGACCTCCTTTATGGCCTCCTTGCGCTCCTTCATGGCTCCCTGGATGGCAGCTCCCAGAGCCACCGCCTCGTCGGGATTAATATTGGTGTCAGGGATCATCTTGAACAGCTTGCTGACAAACCGGCGGACCACCGGGCTCTTGGTGGCGCCGCCCACCAAAACCACTTTATCGATGTCCGACAGGCGGATATGGGCATCCGCCAGGCTCCTTTTCACCGGCCTGCGGATTCTCTCCAAAAGCTCGCCGCAGGCCTCCTCATACTTGGGAAGGTCCACCTCCAGCTCATAAATCTCCTCGCCGATCTTGCAGCTCATCTTTGACACTCTTTTCTCTCCGAACCCCAGCTTGCACAGCTCCGCCTGCTTGTGGATATGGCGCAGGGTCTTCTCATCCAGGGAGAGCCTGTCCAGCTTGTAGTGCTTTTCAAAAAACAGATTCTCCAGCACTGCCGTAAAGTCCTCGCCTCCCAGGAAATTGTCCCCTGCCACGGCCCGGACCTCCAGGATGGTGTCGTAGAGCTCCAGGATGGACACGTCAAAGGTGCCCCCTCCTAAGTCGAACACCAGAAACCTGGCCTGCTCCTGGCTCTGGTAGAGGCCGTAGGCGATGGCCGCCGCCGTGGGCTCGCTGATGATTCTCTCCACCTTAAGCCCGGCCAGCTCCCCCGCCCTCTTGGTGGCTCTCCGCCTGGCGTCGTCAAAATAGGCGGGAACACTGATGACAGCCTCCTCCACGGTCTCTCCTAAGTAGGTCTCGGCATCTTCCTTCAAGGCCCTCAGCACCAGGGATGACAGCTCCTCTGCCAGAAAGGTCTGATCAAGGAGCTTAAACTGCCTCCTGCTTCCCATGTCCCGCTTGAACACGCTGGCCGCGCTGTCGGGATACAGAAGCATCCTCTCCGCCGCCAGCTCTCCTACGTATACTTGGCTTTCCTCGTCGATGCTGATCACTGACGGGGTTAAGTTCTTGCCCAGCCTGTTGGGGATGATCTTCGGCCCCTCTTCTGTAAAATATGCCACCAGGCTGTTGGTGGTCCCAAGGTCAATTCCAATAATCATAATTTTTGTATCCTCTTCAACGCAATCTTGATAGCTATCCCATGTTTGTTCAGTTCCCAGGCCTTCTCGTAATTTTTTCTGGCCTCCTCAAGGTCTCCTGCGGCCTCATAGTACATGCCAAGATGCTGATAGCCCTCATAGCACTCCTGGTATCTGCACTGTCTGCACCTTTGGCACTCATTCATCTCCCGGAACATCGCAAGCCCCTTCTCGGTGTCCCCAAGGCAGATATAGAGCCAGCCGAAACGCATGAGCCGCGCCGGGCGGTAGGATAAGTAGTTCAGATAATTCTCCTCTGTGCCGCTGCCGGATTTCTTAAAATGTTCCACCGCGCTGGCGGCATGGAGGCGGGCATCGTTCTTCCGGCCCATGCGGAAATACAGATAGGCCAGCTTCCACTCTGTCTCCCTCCGGTCATCCTCTGTGAGGGCTGCAGCCAGGCTTCTCTTATAATACCCTTCCGCCTTCTTGAAATCCCCCAGCAGCTCTTTGTAAAAATAGGCCAGGTCGGAGAGCCTGCGGCACTTTTCCTCCCTGGAGGCCTTGTTGATGCCTTTTACATAGGTTTTCACCGCGTCCTTGACTTTTCCCTTGAGAAAATACACGGTAGCCACATTGTCATAGTAGTCATCAAGGTCCGGCTCCATCTGGAAATATTTCAGGGCATTGTCATAGTCCTCCAGGTACTGGTAGAGAAGCCCGATCTCCTTGCGCAGGGTCTTCTTGTCGGGGAACATCTTCAAGTCCTCCTCATAGCACCAGATGGCCTTCCGGTAATCGCCCATGGCCTCATAGCAGTCCGCCATGTTGCTGTAGGGAAGCACGCTCTTTCCCTTACCCATGCACTCCACCGCCTTCTCCAGGCACTGGATGGCTTTCTCAAACTGACCTAAGTACTTGTAGCAGCACCCCAAGTTGTTGTGGGAGGCCCAGTCGCCGGGCTCATAGGTCAGAGCCTTCTCAAAGGCCGCGATGGCCTCCTCAAGGCGGTAGGCGCTCATGTAGAGCCGCCCCTTCTCCACCAGATAATAACAGTTTTCCCTGCTGGCCAGCTGCCGGTCCAAATACCCCATGGCTTTCTCAAAATCAGCCTCATCGTAGGTTGAGGTGTATTTTTCCTTGTAATAATCCGCCAGCTTCTCGTTAGCATCCCGGTAGGCCTCCTGGCAGGATAAGGATTTCTCATAAGCCTCCATGGCAAGAACCTTGGTGCCCATGGCCTCATAGCACAGGCCCCGGTTATAGTGGAGAGCCGGCGCGCCGCCGTAAACCTCCTCCGCCGCGCTGTACTCTGTCAGGGCATTCTTGTAGTCCTTTTTATCCAGATATACATGTCCCCGGATCATGCGGTACTGCATCCTGTCCGGGTTCTGGCTGATGGCTGTCTCCAAATGCTCCAAAGCGGCGTGGAGATCATCGTTGTCCCAGTGGAGCAGGGCAATCTCATACTCCACCTCCGACAGATCCTCGATATCCAGCTCCATATCCCCATCGTCCCCATCCTGGCCGCTTTGCTTCTCTATAAGCTCAAGAAGTTCCCGGGCCAGGGCAAAGGGCTTTTTTCTGTCCTCCCGGCTGTCTGCCAAATTCCTTAAGATCTTGATCTCGTAGAGCTTCATGTTGGGGCTGAATTCCACCTTATTCTCCCTGGCCCTGTCCAGAACTCCCTTGGCGTCGGAAAACTGGTTGCTGTAGAAAAATGCCTCCGCGGCCAGCATATACGGCTTGTAATATCCGGAAAAGATTCGGATGGCCCTGTAGTAGTCATCCACCACCTGCTGCCCGTTTTTCAGCTCATAAGCCGCCTCCTGGCGCTGGATAACTGCCGGAAAATATCCCTCATCCCGGGCCAGGATCTGATCGCACACATCAATGCTCTCTTTGTATCGTTTGTATTCAAAAAGAAGATACGCCTTGTACTGGGTGCAGGCCTGCCCATCCTGGGGCTCCTGGGCCTTCTCGATGGCCAGATCCACATACCGGAGAGCTTCCTCCTGCTGCCCCAGCTCATAACAGCACCCGCTGAGGATATGGCAGGCCCGGAATTCTCTGGACTTGCGCTTCTTGTTCTCCTCGCTCCCGTCGTCAGGAGTCTCCTGAATCAGCAAAAGCCACTGCTTCAAATGGGGCAGCGCCTCCTCATAGCGCTCTGCCTTATACAGAAGCCTGCCGTAAAGGTTCTCGTAAGAGTACCGCTCCTCCTCCACGGGGACAAAGTCTTTCATCAGCTCTATGGCCTCGTCCATGTACTCGTTCTGGAAGAGACACCAGCCCAGCTCCACGGTGTCTTTGTTTCTCTGTTCCTCATCCGCGGCCTCGTCGCCTGAGGACTGTCTGTAGCGGGCGATCAGAACCTCATTGGTCTTTCTCATGTCCTCCAGCACCGCCGGATCCCTTCCGTCTATATTCAAAAGGTCCATCATCAGCTCTTTGGCCTGCTGGTAATCTCCCCTCCATATGAGACAGCGGGCCACCGCGTACTTGGCCGTGTAGTGGGCCGGGGTCTCCTCAAGGATCCTCTTCCAGATGTCATAGGCCTCATCCCGGCGTCCTGCCGCCCACCTGGCCTCCCCGCAGTACAGGAGGATATAAGAGTCACACCCATAATTTTCCAGGAGCTCATCCGCCAGCCTCCCGGCCTGCGCAACATCCGGATTCTCTTCCCCTTTCAGTCCCGCCTCTTCCTCCCAGATCTGGTCCGCCCTCCAGGATTCTCCTGCCTCGGACAGAAGCCTCAGCTTCTCCGCATCCTCGTAAGGATGGTAGACCCCAAAGGCTTTCAGCTCCTCCAGCTTCTCCAGGGCCCCTTCCCGCTGCCCCTGATCGATCTGCCTTTTGATCTCCAGATAATTGCGGATATAGGCATCCGCGTCCGCCTTCTTCCTGTCCGTCACCTGAAACAGTTCATAATCAATAAAGGACTGGTGTCCGATATAGTAAATAATGTAATCCAGAAAATCCCTTGGAAACTTCTGGAGAAGATTCTCCTGGTCCTCCTGAATCTGAAATTCGCTGTCCGCCAGCTTCCAGATCTTGTGGGGCAGGTAGATATGGTCCATCAGGTACACCAGAAAGGCTTCCCGCGCCTGAAGAGAGGTATCCAGCTCCTGGCACAGGGGATCCGAGAGAACCTCCTTCCACGCCTCCTCGTCACACCTGCTGACAATGTCCCGGTAAATCTCATCGATCCTGTCCACCCACAGATCAATCTCTGTCTTCTCCTTTTCCTCATGGTCCTCCCGGCGCCGGGCCAGGCTTAAAGCCCCCTCATAGGCCTCCCTGAGCCTTTTAAAGCCCTCCGGGTCATCCTCCGGGTTCACGGTTTTCAGAACCGCCCTGTAGGCGTCCCGGATCACCTGCTCGTCTTTTGTCTCCTGGATCCCCAATATATGAAACATTAACTGTCTTTCCATGTCCATCCCTCCCAGCCGGCTTGACGCCCTTACTGTTGACCTCTATTTTATACAATCCTACCGCCTCTTGTCAATCTCTCCGCAGTCCTTTGGGGTAGTGGTTTTTCAAAGTCTCTCCCACCTGCTTTGCCCAGCCTATGGAATAGTCTTCCGCCAGCATCAGCGTCCAGCCGTTTTCCCGGCCGTTCTCAGACCTTACGGACTCGCCTCTTAAGTATGCCTCCAGCTCAGGGCTCCCGGCGTCTCTGGTCTCCCTCCTTTTCACCTGGTCCTTTTTTAAGTACAAGGCCAGGCTGTGGGAGGGCTCAAACCTGTTCTTTTTCAGGCTTCCTAAGTGCAGTCCTGCCCTCAGAACCCGCAGCCCCTCATAGTCCGGCATCTCCTTTGGGATCCAGTAAAGCTGATCCCCGAAAAGCACCATCTGCTCCTCCAGATCTCCCCCAAAGGTTTCCAGCCCCTTTTCCGTAAAAGTCTCCCGGGCAAAGCTTCTCCAGATCTCTCTCACCTGGCGGTCCCTCACATAGGGAGGGCGCTTTTCTTTCTTCCGGCCATCCCTCCCAAAAGACAGGTCCCCGGCGGCGGCGTCTTTCTTCAGCACAGCCACATAGTGCCCTTCCCCCTCTGTGAGGTGAGGCCAGATCCGAAAGGTGAAAGCCAGATCCTTCCCGCCCTCCAAAACCCACTGAGGCTGTCCGGGACTCAGCATCCTGCCCTTTTCCCCTTTGTCGATGGAAAATTCCGGGTTGCGTCTGAGAAAAGCGCTGACGCTCCCCTCATTTTCCTCAGGAGAAAAGGTGCAGGTAGAATATGCCAGCCTTCCGCCCGGCCGCACCATGGCTGCCGCCTGATCCAGGATCTCTCCCTGCCTGACGGCGCACAGGGCCACATTTTCCGGGCTCCACTGAGCTCTGGCCTCCGGATCCTTGCGGAACATCCCCTCCCCCGAACAGGGCGCATCCACCAGCACTTTGTCAAAAAAGCAGGGAAAACGCCGCGCCAGCATCCCGGCCTCCTGGTTTGCGACCACCGCGTTGGCGATCCCTAAGCGCTCCACGTTCTGGGACAGGATCCTGGCTCTGGCCGGGTGATGCTCATTGCTCAGCAAAAATCCCCTGCCCATCAGGCGCCCCGCGATCTGGGTGGTCTTGCCCCCCGGCGCGGCGCACAGATCCAAGACCTTCTCCCCGGGCCGGGGATCCAAAAGCTCCACAGCCGCCATGGCGCTGGGCTCCTGGATATAGAAGACTCCCGCGTCATGAAAGGGGTGCTTCCCCGGTCTCAAGTCCTTGTCAAAATAGTAGCCTTCCCTGGCCCAGGGGACGGATTTAAGGCCGAACCTGGCTTCCAGCCTTTGGACATCCTCCTTCCCCGCTTTCAGCGGATTGATCCTCAGGCCCTGGGTTTTCTCGCCCTCATAGCTCTCCAAAAACGATTTATATTCCTGCCCGAGAAGCCCTCTCATCTTTGTGAGAAATGCCTCCGGCAGCTCTGGTTTTGCCGCCTCTTTTGCCATAGCTTCACCTCTGTCTGTGGTTCTCTGTTCTCAGGTTAGAGTAGCAGATTCTCCGTCTCCCGTCAACAGACAGGCGTCCTTTGGCAAAAAAACAGTTGTGATATAGAGGGATGGCGGATATAATTGGGAAGCAGGCAGCGCGAAACGGCGCGTGCCGATACCTTAAAAAAGCAGGAGGAAGATATGGAAAGAACGAAAGACAAAATATCCAACAGCACCATCATCAACGGGATCGCGCTGGGGTTTTCGCTGGCATTTTTTCTGGCAGCGCCAATAGGGGCCCTGTACACAGGGGAGTGGGGACAGGTCTTTTACAACTGGTACCTGATCCTCATCTCCCCCTGCCCTCTTGTCACCGACTATTTTTCTTTAGGAGGGCTGTCCAGCACCCTGCTAAACGCGGGGGCCTGCGGGCTGGCCTGTTTTGTGTTCATGGTATCTCTCAGGGGGGAATCACGGGCCAACACTATGGCCGGATATTTTCTCGTGGTGGCCCACTGTTTTTACGGGCTGAATTTCCTCAACATGTGGCCGCCCTTTTTGGCAACCATGCTGTACTTGAAGGTGAGAGGGCTGAATTATAAGCGGAATCTCCATGTGTGCATGTTCGCCACCAGCTTCGGCCCCTTTGTCAGCGAGCTGCTCTTCCGCTATACCCAGGGAGGCTATTCCCTGGGGGAAGTCCATCTCACGGTTCCCGGGGTGATCCTCACAATCGCCTTCAGCCTCATGCTGGGCTTTCTCATCCCTGCCCTGCTGCCCGGAACCCACGCCTGGCACAAGGGCTACACCCTGTACAACGGCGGATTGGCCTGCGGGCTGCTGGGGTTTTTTCTTTTTAATTTTTTCTACCGCACCATGGGCTTCCACAGCCACGGCAATGTGGTCCGGGACAATGCCATCTACGCCGGCTTTAACCACTCCTACGGAGAGTTCGCCAACCTGTTCTTTCTCTCCATATTTTTGGTCTGTCTCATAATCGGCTGGGCCCTAAACGGAAAAAGCTTTAAGGGCATGGGCCATCTGGTGAAAGATACCGGATACTCCAGCGATTTCGCGGACAAGTACGGCATGCCCCTGTGCCTCATCAACATCGCCTGCCACGGAACTCTGTTTCTTCTGTATCTGAACCTGTCCATACATTTTACGGAAGGAGCCGGGTACACGGGGCCCACCATGGGGATCATGCTGGCAGCGCTCACCTTCACCGCTATGGGGCAGCACCCCAGAAACGTGTGGCCCATCATCTTCGGCTACCAGCTTTTGTCCGTGGTGGTCCACTGCGTCTGTCTGCTCAACGGCCTGGAGGTTCCCTGGTCTCTGTCCACCCAAGGCTACATCACCAGCGTGGCCTTTGCCTTAGGTCTGTGCCCCATTGTGGGCCGCTACGGTATCCGCGCAGGGGTTGCCGCCGGCTTTATGTGCGCCTCTATATGCAGCTCCACCAGCGCCCTCCACGGGGGGCTGATCCTGTACAACGGCGGCTTTACCACCGGCATCACCGCCATGCTCCTCCTTCCTGTGCTGGAGCACTATATCCCGGATGTCCGGGAGGAGATGAAAGATCAGACCATCAATATGCAGGACATGCTCACCCTTATGGGAAATATCTCCTCCGGGAAAAAGGGCAGAGAGAAATAGAGGGATCCTCCTATTTCCCGAACAAGGTCCCCAGAATTCCTCTTCCCAGGCTGGCCCCAATGTTGCCCCCAAGCCGTTTTCCGAAGCTGCCGCCCACATTCTTGCCGATCTCGTTGCCCACTTCCCGGCCAAGAGTTCCCGCGGCAGACCGGGCCACATTGGCCACAGCCCTCTTTCTGGCCTTCTGGGCCGCCTCCTTCTCCCTGGCCTCCGCCTTGGCCTTCTGCTCCGCAGCCCTGGCTTCCTCCCTGGCCCTTTTCTGTGCCTCTCTGGCTTCCTCCTTCTCCCGGCGCTGTGCTTCCCTGGCCGCCTCCTTAGCGGCCTTCTCCTCTTCCTTCCTCTGCTCTTCCATCTGTTTCTGGGCTGTCTCTTCCTCAGCCTTCCGGATAGATTTCCGCTGGAAAAACTCGTAGGCAGAGTCCCGGTCAACCATGGACGCGTACCTGGAATAGAGGGTCTGGCCCTGGATCTCCTTTTTCCGCTCCTCCAGGCTTATGGAACCTATAAAGCTCTGGGGCGGAAGAATCCTGGCTCTCCTGACCATCTCCGGTATGCCGTCCTCACCCAGGAAAGACACCAGGGCCTCCCCGATGCCAAGCTGTCCCAATACCTCTTTTGTATCAAAGTCCGGGTTGACGCGGAAGGAATCCGCCGCCGCCTTCACTGCCTTCTGTTCCGCCGGGGTGTAGGCCCGCAGGGCGTGCTGGATCTTGTTCCCCAGCTGGCCCAGGATTCCGTCCGGGATGTCCCTGGGACTCTGGGTAATAAAATAGATGCCGATGCCCTTGGAACGCACCAGTTTTACCACCTGCTCAAATTTCTGCATCAGGGCCTTTGGAGCGTCGTCAAAAAGCAGATGAGCCTCATCGAAGAAAAATACCATCTTGGGCTTGTCGCAGTCCCCTGTCTCCGGCATAACCTCAAACAATTCCGACAGCATCCACAGCATAAAGGTGGAGTACATCTTGGGGCTGGCGATAAGGCTCTCGCTGTGGAGGATATTGATCATCCCCCTGCCCTGGCGGTCTGTGCGGAACCAGTCATGGATATCCAGGGCAGGCTCCCCGAAAAATAAGTCCCCGCCCTGCTCCTCCAAAGCCGCCAGACTCCGGAGGATGCTGTTGATGCTCTGTCTGGGAAGGCTTCCGTACATGGCCGCAAAGTCCTTGTTGTTCTCCGAAACATCATTCAGCATGGCCCTTAAATCCTTGGTGTCCAAAAGCAGAAGTCCCTGATCGTCAGCAATACCGAACAGAATGGACAGCACGTCGGTCTGGGTCTGGGTCAGCCCCATGAGTCGGGCCAGGAGCTCAGGCCCCATCTCGGAGATGGTTGTCCGAAGGGGCAGCCCCTTTTCCCCGAAAATATCCCAAAAACACACCGGATAAGACTGATAATGAAATCCTTCCTCCAAAAGGCCCATGGACCCGACCCGCTCTTCCAGCTCCTCCGAGCTCTGCCCCGGAAGGCACATTCCTGCCAAATCTCCTTTCACATCTGCCAAAAATACGGGCACGCCCCCATCGCTGAAGGACTCTGCCATCACCTTCAAAGTCACGGTCTTTCCCGTGCCCGTGGCCCCGGCGATCAGACCGTGGCGGTTGGCCATCCTGGGATGGATACACAGCTTCTCCCCATTGTCCTCTCCCATCCATATCATTCCCTTATTGTACATAGATATCCTCCTTTCCTCTCCGCTCCGTGCGCAATCGAGTAGGGAAGGCTTTTCCCCTACTCGCCGCGCGGCCCGTGCGCCGCTTCAGCGGCAAACTTCCACTGCACGGGCCTGCGCATAAAAAAGGCACCCTGAGATTCACTTATCTCAGAGCACCTGTTCCCGCACTGCCATAAACCTTACAGTTCGATCTTGTCCTCCGCGGAGCCTTCTCCGTTAACTGCATAGTAGGCTACTCCCTCTTCCGGCTTTATGTAGACATCCAAAGTCGCGATCTGCACATCCGGGTTGGCCTGGGCAAATGCTTCCCTGGCTTTCTCCACCAGCTGGGCAGCCACAATATCCTTTCCCTGGAACTGGATGGTCACGGTTGTCTCTGTCTCCGCCTTCTTCTCGGCAGCTTTCTTTTTGGGGGCTGCCTTCTTGGGAGCTTCCTCCTTGACTTCCTCTGTCTTTGCCTCTGCTGCCTTGACTTCCTCTTTTACCTCAGCAGTCTCTGCCTTTTTTGCAGCTGTCTTTTTTTCCTTAACCTCTGTTGCTGCGGCTACTGCCTGATTCTCTGTATCTGTTGTCTTCTTTCTTGGCATTTCCTAAATCCTCCTAAATCCTTTCCTTTGATTATCAATATATTTCTTCTCAACTTAAGCTGTAACTTTTTTGTCAAATTGGCAATGGTTGAAGTATACCCCGGTTTTTCCTGTTTGTCAACCAATCTCTCTAAAATACGCTGTTTTGCACGGATATTCCCCGGAATTTCCCCTGATATACACCATTTTCACGAAGTTTTTGCCCTATGGAGTTCAGCACCAGACGCTTGTTTTTGCTCCACTCCGGCGCTATGAGAAGATTCTTAGGGCCGTCTCCGCTGATCCGGTGGATCACCACCGACCGGGGCAGGAGGCCGATGCACTCTGCGATCAGGTCCGTATACTCTTCTAAAGACATCACAGGAAACGGCTCCTCCTCATACATGGCGGCAAGGTCCGTTCCCTTCAATATATGAAGAAGCTGCAGCTTTATTCCGTCTGTGGGAAGATTTCCCAGATAGTCCACGGTCTTAAGCATCATGTCTTTTGTCTCCCCGGGAAGGCCCAGGATCACGTGAGTGACCACCGTCAGCCCCGCCTCCTTGAGACGGCTGAAAGCTTTCTCAAACACCGGCAGCCCATAGCCCCTCCGGATCGTCCGGGCAGTGGCCTCGTGGATGGTCTGAAGCCCCAGCTCTACCCACACAGGTTTTCTCCGGTTCAATGTCTCCAGAAGCCTTACAACCTCATCAGGCAGGCAGTCAGGCCTGGTGCCTACAGACAGGCCCACCACCCAGGGGTGTTCCAGCGCCCTGGAAAAGAGGGCCTCCAGATAAGAGACAGGGGCGTAGGTGTTGGTGTAGGACTGGAAGTAGGCGATAAAGGGCCCACATTTCGGTATCTTCCCGGCCACCCTCTCCCTGGCCTCGTCGATCTGCTGCCAGACATCAGCGCACCGTTTTTTTGAAACCGCAAACTCACCGGAACCGCCCTCGCTGCAGAAGATGCAGCCGCCCCGGCCCAGAGTCCCGTCCCTGTTGGGACAGGTCATTCCTCCATCCAGGGCCAGCTTGTAGACCTTCTGGCCGAACTGCCTCTTCAGCTCATAGTCCAGGCTGTGGTAAGGCTTATCACCCCAGAGCATGAAGAGCCTTCCTCCTCTTTCCGCGTCCCGCCGTTTCCTCCTTCTCCTCTTGTAACGGCACGCGACGCTCTGCGTCACCTGCCAGCTCGTCGGAAGGCATCCTAAAAACGCTTGCGCGTTTGCCTT
>CAMTAF010000131.1 GCA_947066955.1 uncultured Hungatella sp. | reverse complement strand
TCAGATGGCTTTCTATATATTCCATAGCCTCTGTGATGTTTTCAATGTTTTTTCGTTCCATCTGCCTTTCCTCCCCAATTGCCTTTCCATACATGTCATGCCGCCCCGCCAGGGTGCTGACCTGCGCGCATCAGCGCACTTCCTATTGTATCATGTCACCACCCGTCAGGGTGCTGACCTGCGTGCGCATCAGCGCACTTCCTAATTATATCAGAGTTCATGGGAGATGTTTTCATATTTCTTGCGGTAATTACTGCCCATACATTTTATTTTACAAAAGGATACAAAAAGGATATATTGGAGTGGTAGGATAGAACCATCAAATAACCGTAACGGAGAGCGCATATGGGACACAGACTGTTGATCGTGGAAGATGACTGCCTGCTGGCGGAAGCCAGCGCCGATTATTTTACCGGCAAGGGCTGGGAGGTGGAGGCTGCGGAAAACGGCCTTCTGGCCATGGAGATGCTGAAAAGAAAGACATTCCATCTCATCCTTTTGGATGTGATGATGCCCGGCATGGATGGCTTTGACTTGTGCCGCTTGGTCCGGAAAGAAAGCGACGTGCCCATCATATTTATCACGGCACGGGTTCTGGAGGAGGACAAGTTAAACGGGTATTCTCTCGGGGCAGACGACTATGTGACCAAGCCCTTTTCCCTTCCAGTGCTGTACGCCAAGGCCATGGCCCTGATGGAGAGGATCCACGGGAAGGGCTCCTTTTTAGAAGCGGGAACCTTAAAGGTAGATAGAAAAAGCCGTCAGGTGTGGAACCAGGGCCAGCTTGTGTCCCTGCCTCCCAAGGAATATGAGATCCTTCTGTTCTTTTTGGAGAATCCCGGGCGGATCTACAGCCGGGAGCAGCTTCTCATCCGCTTCTGGGGCTATGATTTTGACGGAAATGAGAGGGTTGTGGACAATCACATCAAAAAGCTTCGGAAGGCCATCCATTCCTGCGGATGCGCCATCCAAACCGTGCGGGGCTCCGGTTACCGGATGGAGGTGGAATCATGAGAAAATGCAGAAAGAACTTCTGGCAGCCAGTGGCCGCCGGCTTTGGGACCATGTACCTTTTGACCATGGGGCTGGCCACGCTTCTGGTGAAAGAAAAATTTGTGGAGGACTATAACCGGCAGTTTGAGACAGCGGCAGCGTCCATAACCGGCACAGTCTCTGAAAAGGAGTTTTCCATGGAGGGCCGGCAGTGGGACAGCCAAAAACGGAAGGATTTCTATCAGTCCCTGGCTGACAAAAGCCACTGGACCCTGCCTGGAGGGGCATTTGAGATCTCTGTGGCATTTTATGATGAGAACATGGAGCTCCTGGCAAAAAGCCGGGATCAGGCGGGGGGAAATACCTTCCGGACAGGAGCCCAGGTCAAACGGGAATATCTCTCCTTTGGTCTGGATGATTACCTGACCCCAAAAGAAAAGGATGAACTGGCCAGGTACTGCTATGAATCCATTCAGGCAGATCGAAACCGTGCCTCCGAACCCAGCCCATTCCGGTTTTGCCTCCAGTCGTCCCCTGACGAACAAGAGCTGTGGGGAATCTATGTTCAAAAGATTATCTGGCAGGAGAAAGACGGCCTGGCGGAAGAACACTGCGTCGATTCCCTGACAGGAAGAATCTATACGTGGGAATCCGACGTTAAGGTGGACTACCAGACCGGGGAGGAACTGAGCCAGGGAAAAACCTACATTGAGACAGACAGCCAGGTGGTGTGGCAGTGGCTCAACCCGGAGGTGGAGGAGGCGCGGCGAAGGACAGAGCCGGTCCTGGATTCCTCTGTGACATTTCCCTACATGGGAATCTATGAAAATGGCTCCTACGACCGCTGGAAGAGGTGGAGCGCCAGCCCCTACCTCCACGGCTATCCGGACAGCAAAGAATTTAGGTGGGAACCGGGGCCGGAGGAACCTCCCCTGGTGGTCGCCTCTGACGGATTTTATTACAGAGCCGCTTACCAGCTGCAGATCGGAATAGCGGGAGAGCCGTTTTCCTACATGGAGATCCGCATGGAAAGCCGCCCCTGGCTGGATGCCCTGGATTAC
Organism: uncultured Hungatella sp.; assembly: GCA_947066955.1. Lineage (GTDB taxonomy): Bacteria > Bacillota > Clostridia > Lachnospirales > Lachnospiraceae > UBA3402. Next base: position 9,517 of record CAMTAF010000131.1, on the reverse strand, counting down.
ATGAAATATGTCTATGGAGCCGGTCTGGCCCTGACTCTGGCCTGCGCCATCAAGATCAGCTTTGCCTTTTCAAAGATCTACGCCAGGCAGAAGGCCCTGGAGGATGCCAGAAGAGACTTTACCAACGCCATGGCCCACGAGCTCAAGACGCCCCTGGGGATCATACGGAATTTTGCGGAAAATCTTCTGGAACACAATATGGAGGAGAAGCGGGATTACTATCTGTCCCAGATCATCGGCCAGACAGAGGAGATGGATGAGCTGGTGGTTCGGATGATCGAGGTGTCAAAGCTGGATTCGGAGGAGCTGACCCTCAAAAAAGAGAGCGTGGCTTTCTCAGAACTGATACAAGAACAGCTGGCAAGGCTGGAACCCTTGATCCGGGAAAAGGGGATCCACGTTGAATGCCAGGATGGCGGGGATTTTGTGGCAGAAGGGGACAGAGAATACTTAGCCAGGGCAGTGTGGAACCTTCTGTCCAACGCAACAGAGCACAATATACCTGGCGGAAAGATCCTGATCCGCACAGAGAAGGACCAGTGTGTCATAGAAAACACCGGGACACCTGTGAGGGAGGAGGACCTTCCCCACGTCTTTGACCTGTTCTATACTGGAGACGCCAGCCGGGGCAGGAGCGGACGGCATATGGGGATCGGACTGTTTCTGACCAGAAAGATTCTCAAGATCCACGGCATGGAGATTGAGATGAAGAACTTGAAGGATGGGGTGCGGGTTACTATAAAAGCAGAAGGAAGCAGAAGGAAATATTTGTAGGTTTGCCGGAAGTCTGATATAATAGGAAGTGCGCTGATGCGCACGCAGGTCAGCACCCTGGCGGGTGGTGACATTGCATAATAGGAAATGCGCTGACGCGCACGCAGGTCAGCGCCCTAATGGGGGACATTGTATAATAGGAGAGGGGATTCAGACATTGATTTATTTGTATACTACGAAGCAGGACTCAGAGAACTGGATATTGAAAAATGATCTGTACTTTAATTTATATACCGCCAACCTGCCATTTACCGATAGTGACAGACAGATAATCGCCTTGATCGATCAGGCAAAGCTGACAGAAGACGGACATATCGAAACAAAGTATGGCATAGGAACTATCCGTAATCTTTCCACTGGATGCAAGACTTACCTGAATGTAATAAAAAATCCCCAAAAAGTAGTCAGCGCAAAGGAATGCGGCGCAAATGTGCTCACCCTTCTTTTTAGATTGGACGGGATCCGCCTTTTCATGGATTACCCGGAACGCTTCGAGATCCATGATGATACCTGCATCTTGATCAATGGCCATGAACTTGTCACCGGAAGAAGGGGGTATGAATTGTGGTGGAATAAGGAATATGAGAGGAGAGCAGAAGATGATTTATGACAGAATTGAATTTCAGGCAAAGCCTTTTGAATATAAACTGCATTTCACCACCCGAATCACTCTGGTGAGAGGAGACAGCGCCACTGGCAAAACCTATCTGTATCAACTATTAGAAGATGTAAAACAATTAGATGCCTATCACAATATCAAGCTGTTTAATTATAAAAGCGACGATTTTCATACTTCTCTTTGGGCATGCCGGGGTAAATTTATCGTTATTGATAATGGAGATGCCATTTTGGAGGAAGAGGACAAAAAATTTATCAATTTTGAAAAAACAAATGAGCAAAGGAAGCAACCAGGGTATATTGGACGCTGTCAGAGCTCTGATTCCAGAGAAAGCAGATACTTATTATCTGGCATTTGACATTGTCTATGACAACATGGATGTGGTCAATAAATTGATAGAGCTAAGAAAGCTGTCCGAAAAGTACCCTGGACAGATTATTCTGTTGGATATGATCTGTTTTGAACATATCATTTTTTCTTTCAGCAAACTGATCCAATGGACTGGAAATGGACATAAAGATGTGATCGAGATCCGAAAACACATTTTAGGATCCATAAAGGATCACAGGATCAACCTCGACCGGATCACAGACGAAAAAACCAGACAATATCTTATGAGTTTTAAACACTATTCCACAGAGAGAGTTCTCAAATCTATAACCTATATGCTGACTGACAAAGACCAATGGAACATAAAAGGAAGCCACCTTGGAGGCTGCTGGCACCTAGATTGCTGTGTTCTGGATCATGAAGACAAAAAGCAATGTCAGTTAGATTCAATGACAGGAAATTCAAAAATAATAGAATTATTATCTGACCAGACAACCCAAAAAATCGTGACCCCAATCCAGTGATCATTCGGCTTTTTGACCCCATCATATCACATAATCAACCCCGTCATCTGCCTGCGCCATCAGATCCCTGACAGAATATTTAGCCAGATACTCATGAACTACCTGATCCAGGCCTTTCCACAGGGTCAGGGTTCTACAGTCAGGCATCCTCTGGCATGCCGTGTTTCCTGCCATACAGGCCACAGGAGCAAGATTGCCTTCGGTCAGGAGGAGGACCTGTTCCACGGAAATCTCCTCCGCCGCTTTCTCCAACCGGTATCCGCCGCCTTTTCCCCTGACAGCCGTGATGATCTTTTCTTTTACCAAGATTTTGACAATGCTCTCCAGATACTTCTCGGAGATCTCCTGGCGGGCAGCTATGTCTTTTAAAGGGATATAGCCGTCCCTCTGATTTTCTGCCATGTCCACCAGGACCCGCAGCGCGTATCTTCCCCTTGTAGATATCATCATGATTTTCGACTCCTTTCGATTAACCCATTATACTACATGGGAAATAGGATTTCAATGGGATATAAAATCGCATTGACAAACCGCAGCAGGACAGCTATAATTCCTATTAACCCATCAACAAAGTAGGTAATTTGATGCTGCCTCCGGCGAGGAAGCGGCAGAGTGCAGAAAGGAGATTAATCATGGGAAATATCTATACATCAGCGGATCAGCTTATCGGGAACACTCCTCTTTTAGAGCTCACCCATATGGAGAGCTCCCTGGGGCTTTCGGCAAAGCTCTTGGCAAAACTGGAATATTTTAATCCCGCCGGTTCGGTGAAGGACCGCGTGGCCAAGGCCATGATCGATGACGCGGAGAAGAAGGGGCTGCTGAAAAAGGGCTCCGTCATCATCGAACCCACCTCCGGGAACACAGGCATCGGCCTGGCTTCCGTGGCAGCTGCCAGAGGGTACCGGATCATCATCGTGATGCCGGACACCATGAGCGTTGAGCGCAGGCAGCTGATGAGAGCCTACGGCGCTGAGCTGGTACTGACGGAAGGCTCCAAGGGCATGAAAGGGGCCATCGATAAGGCGGAAAAACTGGCGGCAGAGATCCCGGGAGGGTTTATCCCCGGACAGTTTGTGAACCCGGCCAACCCCGCGGCCCATAAAGCCACCACAGGACCGGAGATCTGGGCTGATACAGACGGCAAGGTGGATATCTTTGTGGCAGGAGTGGGCACAGGCGGCACCGTGACAGGAGTGGGCTCTTACCTAAAGAGCCAGAATCCCGCGGTGAAGATCGTGGCTGTGGAGCCGGCGGATTCTCCGGTGCTGAGCAAGGGCATTGCCGGCGCTCACAAGATCCAGGGCATCGGTGCCGGATTTATCCCGGATGTGCTGGACACCAACATTTACGATGAAGTCATTGCTGTGGAAAATGAGGACGCTTTTGCCGCCGGGAAAAAAGCGGGCAGGGAGGAAGGCATCCTTGTGGGAATTTCATCCGGAGCCGCCCTGTGGGCCGCTATCCAGCTGGCCAGACGTCCGGAGAACACGGGAAAGACTATTGTGGCGCTTTTGCCGGACACAGGGGACCGATATCTGTCTACCCCATTATTCGAATAGGCGGATCTCTCCACATCGCCTGACGGCGATGGAATTCTCAATCAGACGGCAAGGAATTTAAAGATCCACTCCGGCTGGCTTCCATAGTACAGATGGGGAAAGCCGGCCATCATTTCATTGGTCACATGCATGCAGTTCCAGCTTTTATCGCTTAGAGGCTTTACGGCTTTTAAGTCCTCTCCCGGCAGGGTGCTGTCCCAGTAGTGGAACTCGTGGCCCCGCACAGCCTCCTTCCCCTGGCGGTCATACAGAGTGATGTAGCCAAACCGGGAAAGCTTCCCGGTCCGAAATCCCTTGGCAGGGATCAGGCCCGCCATGGGATAGGAGATCCCGTCGCTTCCCTCCAGGGTCTCGTGGAGATAGAGAAATCCCCCGCACTCTGCCACAAACTTGATCCCTCCTCTTTTCGCCAGCCGAAGTTCCTTTATCATGGCTGTGTTTTCTGACAACTCTTTTGCGTACACCTCCGGATAGCCGCCTCCCAGCAGCACTGCCGAAATGCCGCTGCAGGGCAGGCGGTGGTCCTTTAGAGGGCTGAAGGGCACCAGCTCCCAGCCGTTTCTCTCCAGCAGCTCCAAATTTTCCTGATAATAAAAACAAAATGCCTCATCCATGGCCACAGCTATCCTCCGGCACTTTTGGGGATCTGGAGAAATGTTCCTGACAGCTGTTCTTTTCACAGGAGTTGCGGTTTCCGCCAATTTTAGCAGACCGTCTATGTCCAGGCAGGATTCCAGCCTGTCCGCCAGGGCCCCCACCTTGTCCTTGAGCTTTGCCTGCTCACCGGGAAGGGTCAGCCCCAGATGGCGGCTCTCCCAGCAGGCCTCCTCGCACTGGGGGACAGCTCCCAGAAACCGGACCCCCAGCTCCTCCAGACACGGACAAAGCCTCCGGGCCGTCATGGCGGAGACGCGGTTGAGGATCACCCCGCCAATGCGGCTGTCTTCTTTATAATCCAGAAATCCTTTTACGAGAGCAGCCAGAGACAGACTGCTTTTTTTCCCATCCACCACCAGCACCACCGGCGTATCGGTGATCCGGGCGATCTCATAGGCGCTGGCTTTCACCGAGATCCCGGCAACCCCGTCATAGTAGCCCATGACTCCCTCGATGACAGCCATGTCCGCCTCTGCCGATTTCTCCGCGAACAGTCTCTCCACCTGTTTAGGCGGCATAAAAAAGCTGTCCAGATTATATCCCGGGATCCCAAGGACATGGCGGTGGAAGAGGGGATCAATGTAATCCGGTCCGCATTTGTAGGACACACAGGAGACGCCCCGCCTCTTTAGGATCTCCAGGATCCCGCAGGCAAGCACCGTCTTTCCGCTGTTGCTTGCAGGGGCCGCAAGTAAAATTCTTGGAAGTTTTTTCATCATGTTCTCCGTTTTGCAGATTGTTTAAGTCTTACATACCAGGTCACCGCCCGCTGGGCTGCTGACCTGCATGCGCATCAGCGCGCTTCCTTATAATACCATATCCCCTTCTGATCCACAACGTATTATTATGACAGCAAAGGCCCCGTCCCTGCCTGCGAAACGTAACAGTTCAGATGACCCTTGAACTGTTACTGCGAAACATCAACTTGTAAAGAAAATAAACCTGTGATATACTTGGACAATCGAACTAAAACTGGAAAATTCTGGAAACGGAGAGGAACCTTAATGTCTCAGAAGGAGATCAAGACTGAATCGGAGATAGCCGGATATATTTTGACAGGCGGCAAAAGCCGCCGGATGGAGGGGAAAGATAAGCTCTTTCTGGAGTTTGGCGGGGAGAGCTTCTACCACCATATCCGCAGGGCCCTCGCCCCCTTTTCCTCCGTCTATCTGTCGGTCTCCGCCGAGAACCGCCTCCGCTGCCAGAGCCTCTCCCTCCCCATGGTGGTGGACCGTTTCCCTGATCTGGGCCCCATGGGCGGAATCTATTCCGGGCTTCTGGCCTGTGGGGAATCCGCTCTGTTTGTGGTTGCCTGCGACATGCCTTTGATCCGGCGGGAGACGGTAGAACAGGTGGTCCGGGAATACCGCCGCCAGGTCACGGTGGTTCGGTCCGGCAGCCGGCTGGAACCCCTTTTTGGTATCTACCCAAAGACCGTTCTCCCTGTCATGGAGGAGATGATCCGTGAGAGAAATTACCGCATGAGGGATCTTCTTTCGCGGACTCCGGCCCAGGTGATTCCCCTTGAGGAGAACAACCCTGTGGCTGTAAATATCAATACTGACGAAGAATACTTAAACCTGCGCTGTGCCAGGCAAACAACAAGTAAGGAGTAGGAGATGAAGAGAAAAAAACAACTGGTTTTTGTCCTTGCAGGCTTTTTATTGGGAGCACTGTTTGCGTCAGCTATATGGCTGCGCGCCGGTCTTAAGCCGGAAAATGAGGAGGCTGAAGGCCGGATGGAAGTCCCTGCTGCCGCTCTTGTGCCTGCCTCCTCCCAGGGCGGGCTTCAGACCAGCGCGGCGTCAGGTCCCGGCGCGGGTGCCCGTTCTGAGGGGAGAGACTGGGACAAGAGCGCGGTCTACAACGGCGGCGACATTGTAGTCTACAACGGCTGCCAGTACAGGGCAAAGTGGTGGACCACGGGGGAGAAGCCGGATTCCAGCGATGTGTGGGAGAATTTAGGCATCACCGACGGAAAAGCAGCCCAGCCCCAGGGGACCGCCAATGTCCCTGTAGACGCCGAGGCCCCAAAGGATGTCTCTCTGACGGACTTCAAGGTGGTGGGATACTACCCAAGCTGGAAGCCTGACAAATTGTCTTTTGTGGATTTCGGCATCCTGACCCATGTGTGCTATGCCTTTGCCATCCCCACACCCGACGGCGGCCTGCGGGATCTGGACAATCCCGGCACCGCGAGGGAACTGATCCGCTCGGCCCACGAAAACGGCGCCAAAGTGCTCTTGTCCGTGGGCGGCTGGAGCTACAACGACACCCCTTTGGAGGGCGTCTTTATGGAGGCCACCGCCACACCGGAAAAGACCGCTGCCTTTGCCGAAAACATCCTGTCCATGTGCCGGGAATATGGTTTTGACGGCGTGGACATGGACTGGGAACATCCCCGCACAGACGGAACCAGCGCTGCACAATACGAATCTCTTATGACCCTCCTGTCTGACCGACTCCACGCCCAGGGCCTGCTCCTGACAGCGGCGGTGCTCAGCGGGGCTACTGCTGACGGCAACATCTACTATGACGCTGCCGCCCACACCAACACGGTGCTCAATGCCGTTGACTTTATCAACATTATGGCCTACGACGGAGGAGACGGCCCCCGCCATTCTGCCTATGATTTTGCCGTAAACTGCGGAACTTACTGGAAAGAGACAAGGGGGCTGCCTGGACACAAGGTCGTTTTGGGCGTGCCCTTTTACGCCAGACCCAGCTGGGCGGACTACGGGACCATCTTGGAGAGCGCGCCGGATGCCTGGGACAAGGACCATGTGTCTTACAACGGCATGGACGTATATTATAACGGCGTGGACACCATCGCAAGAAAGGCTCTATATGCGAAAGAACAGCTTGGAGGCATCATGATCTGGGAACTGACCCAGGATACCCCGGACAGAAGCAAAAGCCTTTTGGAGGCCATCAGAAAAGCAGCCGAGTAAAGGCAGAGACCACAAAAGAAGGCGGGTAAAAATGGTACGAAAGTATTTGGAACAAAATGTGCTGGAGGCTCTTAAAGAGCGCCTCCAACTGGTTTTCGAGGAGTTTGACAACATCTATGTCTCATTTTCCGGAGGAAAAGACAGCGGCCTTCTTTTAAATCTGGTGCTGGACTATCAAAAAGAGCATTATCCGGACAAAACCATCGGGGTCTTTCACCAGGATTTTGAGGCTCAGTACACGGTTACTACGGAATATGTGGAGAGGACCTTTGAGAGGATCAAGGACGAGGCAGAGTGCTATTGGGTCTGTCTGCCCATGGCTACAAGGACCGCTCTCAGCAGCTATGAGATGTACTGGTACCCCTGGGATGACAAGAAAAAGGAGATCTGGGTGAGACCCATGCCCAAGAAAGACTATGTGATCAACCTGGACAACAATCCCATAACCACCTACCGCTACCGCATGCACCAGGAGGATCTGGCAAAGCAGTTCGGGCGGTGGTACCGGATGTCCCACGGAGAGAAGAAGACCATATGCCTCCTGGGCCTGCGGGCCACGGAATCCCTGCAGAGGTACAGCGGCTTTGTCAACAAAAAGTACGGTTACCAGGGACAGTGCTGGATCGGAAAGATGTTCAAGGACGTGTGGTGCGGCTCCCCCATGTACGACTGGTCCTCCAGGGATGTATGGCATGCCAACTATGTGTTCGGCTATGATTACAACCGACTCTATGACCTGTATTACATGGCCGGCCTTACGGTGTCCCAGATGCGGGTCGCGTCGCCCTTTAACGATTACTCCAAAGACTCTTTAAATCTCTACCGGGTCATTGACCCGGAGATCTGGGTTAAGCTGGTGGGGCGGGTCAGGGGGGCTAATTTTACCTGCATCTACGGAAAGACCAAGGCCATGGGCTACCGGAACATTACGCTGCCGGAAGGATACACCTGGAAAAGCTATACCATGTTCCTTCTGGACACTCTCCCGGCCAGGCTGCGCAGCAACTATATCAAAAAATTCAACACATCCATTGATTTCTGGCATCAGACCGGAGGAGGACTGGATGAAGAGACCATCAGCGAGCTTCTGGCCCACGGCTATGAGATCCGCAGAAACGGAGTCTCCAACTATACCTCCGCAAAAAAATCCAGGGTGATCTTCATAGGCAAAATCCCTGACAACACCGACGACATCAAGTCCAGCAAGGATATCCCCAGCTGGAAGCGGATGTGCTACTGCATCTTAAAAAATGACCACACCTGCCGGTTCATGGGATTCGGAATCACCAGACAGCAGCAGAAATATGTGGACGAGATCCGCAAAAAATACAAAAGCCTTGAGGAGGTAGAATATGGAGTATAAAAGCCCTGCTTACCATGTGATCCCTGTCCCGGTGGAGAAAATAAGGCCCAACACCTACAATCCCAACAAGGTGGCGCCGCCGGAGATGAAACTCCTGTATGAGAGCATCCGGGCCGACGGCTATACCATGCCGGTGGTGTGCTATTATGACTCTTCCGAGGACATATACATCATCGTGGACGGATTTCACCGATATCAGATCATAAAAGACTATCCTGATATCTATGAGAGGGAGAAAGGGCTGCTCCCGGTATCTGTCATCGACAAGCCTATTGATCAGCGGATGGCCAGCACGGTGCGCCATAACCGTGCCAGGGGAAACCACAGCGTGGATCTTATGAGCAATATTGTTAAAGAGCTTCACGACTTAGGGAGATCCGACGCGTGGATCTCCAGGCATCTGGGCATGGACCAGGACGAGATCCTGCGGCTGAAGCAGATCACAGGTCTTGCCGCTCTGTTTAAGGATGTGAATTTCGGAAACGCGTGGATACCGGAAGAGGAGTGACCCTGTACAGATAAAAACTAATTAAATTTTTCAAAAAAGTGCTTGCCAAATGGAGCAGACCATGCTATACTCATCTGCGTAAGGCCAATTGGTCAAGCGGTCAAGACGACGCCCTCTCACGGCGTAAACCCGGGTTCGATTCCCGGATTGGTCATAAAAAGTCTGTGTAAGCAGGCTTTTTTTTATGCGCAGGCCCGTGCAGTGGAAGTTTGCCGCTAAAGCGGCGCAC
>CAMTAF010000130.1 GCA_947066955.1 uncultured Hungatella sp. | reverse complement strand
CGCCTCACACGCGAGAGGTCATGGGTTCGAGCCCCATTGCTTCCATTTTTTTATTGGCAGCCGGACTTTGCTGATCAGCCAATGAGGAGGGTAGATGATGCTGTCAGATCCCATGACACTGTATAAGTTGATGAACCTATATATGCTGAAGCAGGTTAATTTTCCGCTGACGAATTCCCAGTTGACGGATTTTTTTCTTGCTCATGAGTATGCCACCTACTTTACTCTCCAGCAGGCCTTAAACGAGCTGTCAGAATCCGGTTTGATCCGAGTGCAGTCCAGCCACAACACCACCCGCTACGAGATCACCCGCGAGGGCGAAGAGACCCTGAACTTTTTCGGGAACAACATCCCTCCTGCCATTGTCTCCGACATGGGACGGTATCTGAAGGAGAACCAGTTCCGGATGCGCAACGAGGTGGGGCTTACCGCTGATTACTACAAGTCTACCAATCAGGATTATATTGTACACTGTGAGATCCGCGAGGGTAAAAATCTCCTTCTGGATCTGAGCGTCTCCGTCCCTGACCAGGATCAGGCCGAGTCCATGTGCGGCCTTTGGAAGGAGAAGAGCCAGGAGATCTACGCCGGCATCATGAAAGCTCTGTTAAGCCCTCCATGAAGGTATTGGCACGCGTCGCTTCGCGTTTGCCTTCCTCCGCGAAGGTATTGGCACGCGTCGCTTCGCGCCACCTGCCATGACGTCGGAAGGCATCCTAAAGAAAGGAATTCTTTTTATGAAATTCGGCATGTTTTTTCAGGAAAAACAGAGGGAACTGGCCCGCAGAAAGAAGCTTCTGAAGCGGAAGGTCTTTTTTCTGAAGGCAAAGATCCTTCTTTTGTGGGTACTTCCTTTTGTTATTATCCTCCTTGGGGTCAGGACCCTCCGGATATTCCTCCGCGTAAAGCTCCGTGAACTGTCCGTCCAAACGGCCCCGTCCCCTGTGAACACAAACCATAAGCCTGTGGTCAGACCGGTGACCCAGACTTCCTCCAAACCGGATTTTATCACCCCGGTTCCCGCGGATGGGGAGACTGTATGAGACCGGACAGGCAAAGGCCTGTGGACATGAAGAAAGAGAGACTTCTGATCTTATGGTCAGTGTCTCTCTTTATTTTATCAGTCTGAAGCTTCCGTTCTCGTCAAAAAGATATCTTTGATCCTCAATCCACAGGGTCATGCCCTTTACCATCCGGTAATCCTCGTAATAATACTTCTTTCCGTTAATGGTTCTCCACCCTGTCCCCTGAAAGGTCTCCTTGTAGTCCTCAAAGGCAAATTCCAGACACACGCTCCCTGTGATCCCGGGGACCGATCCTCTGTCCGTACACCTCCACAGAGTTCTGTTTTCAAAGGTATGAGCCATGCCGTAGCGGCTGTACCAGATATCATAGGGCAGCCTCTTTGTCTCCATGTGCTGGGTCAGCCATTCGCTGTCCCCAAGCACCGCCGCCTTGTAGCCCGCCTCCTCAATGATCTGGCAGAATGCCCGAACCTGGTCCGTGATCTGGCTTTTAGTGGCTCCCCGGCTCAGCAGCTCCTGGGACTCCACATCGTAGGCAATGGGGTAGGAGATCCGGTAATCCTTCACAATATCCAGGACATACCTGGCCTCCTGCTGGGCCCCCTTTACATCGGTAGCATTTCCGTAAAAACAGATCCCTGTCTCCAGGCCCACGCTCTCCGCGTTGGACATGTTTTCCTTAAAATAGGGATCCATGTCCCTGTAATAGCCCAGACGCACCATGACAAAAGAGATATCGCTCTTGGACAGCTCCTTCCAGTTGATGTCCCCTGCCCGGTTCTGGTACTTGCTTATGGTAACCCCTTTTGCCAGGGCCCCTTTTATCACCGCCTTGCCGTCAGCCGAGATCCAATATCCGTTCACATTGGACCAGGGCTCAAAGGCCAGAACCCCCACAGGGCGCCAGAGAGCCAGCAGGACAGCCAGCCCCAGGACAGCTCCTTTGTGTTTTCTCTTCATCTCCATCAGTCACCTTTTCGAAACCTGTTGATCTCTTGTATCAAAAGCCTGATCTGCAGGATCAGGTCGTCAAACGCGCCGTACTGGTACAGCTTTACTCCCACCATCCCTGCAGGGACTGCCAGGATCATGCCTGAGAGTCCATGAACCTTAAAACCCAGATATAAAAAAAATAATGTGAGAAGAGGGGGGAGCCCTATGGAATCTCCCACAATCTTAGGCTGTATGATCTGCCGCACCACCTGAGTGAGCACGTACAGAAGGACAAGGCCCACAGCAAAAGCCGTCTCACCTGACAACAGCTTCACCACCGCCCAGGGAAACAGGGCCGTCCCTGTCCCGAACAGAGGAAGAAAATCCAGCACCGCGATGAGCACTGCCAGAAGAAATCCGTACCGGACCCCGAGAACCATAAACCCCACGGCCAGCACAGCCGCCACCACAAACATGATCCGAAACTGAGCCAGAAAATAACCGCTGATCAGGCTCTTTATATCTTTCTGAAACAGTTTCCTGTAGGAATCCAGACTCTCCGGCATAAGCCTTCTCATCAGCTCTCTGATCTGATCCTGCTGGGCGATAAAGAAATAGGATGACAAAATCACCACTATGGAATACACCAGAGCCGCAGGGATCCCTTTTGCCACATGCCCCGCCACGGTCACTGTGGGAAAGGCCGCCTTCTGCATAATGCCTCCAAAAAGCTCACCCAGATTTTCATTGATCCGGTTGAACCCATCCTGAATCCCCTGGGGCATCCTGGCCATCATCCTGTTCAGGGAATCCAGCGCCTCCGCCACCTCCAGCCGGACGGTCCCGTATATCTCCGGAAGATCTCTGGCCAGAGAGCTCAGTTCCGCAAAAAGCCGCCCCGCCAGATAATAAAAACCTCCGATGACCACGGCCAGCGCCAGCACGATAACCAGCACCGAACTGTGCCTTCTCACCAGTTTTAAGCGCTTTTCCAGAAACTTTACAAGGGGGTTGGCCACCATGGCGATGACCCAGCCTATGACAAAGGGCATAAAAAACCGCAGCAGCCAAATCCCCGCCGTGCACGCCAGCACCAGCTTCGCTATGGGAATCAGAATATTTACCAGGATCCTAAGTATCCGCCTTCTGTCTTCCATTCCATCACCAGCCTTAAATTCTGTCCAGATAAGATGCTAAAAACTTATAGAATATCTCCATCTCCTCCTCTGTGCCTATGGTCACCCTCAAATAATCCTTTGTCCGCAGAGCAGGGAAATACCTGACATAGATTCCATCTGCTCTCAAGGCCTCAAAAAGCCGGGCCGCGTCAGCTCTCCTGTGGGAGATGAACAAAAAGTTGGTGCAGGAGTCTGTGCACGTAAAGCCCAGATCCCCAAGCCTTCTCCTGGCTTCCTCCCTGGTGCGGATAATTCTCCGGGTGGTCTCCTGGAAATAAGCCTCATCCCTCACAGCCTCTGTCCCCAGGATGATTGACGGCAGATTCATGGTGTAGGAATTGTAGGAGTACTTCACATTGTGGAGGGCCCTGACCAGATCCCTCTGCCCCATGGCATAGCCGATGCGCATCCCTGCCATTGACCGGGATTTGCTGAAGGTCTGCACCACTAAAAGGTTGTCATACCGGGGGATCAGAGCCACTGCCGACTCCCCCCCAAAGTCGATGTAGGCCTCATCCACGATCACCACACTGTCCCTGTTGGCCTTTATAATGCCCTCCACCTGGTCAAGGGGAAGGCGGATACCTGTTGGCGCGTTGGGGTTGGCCAGCACAATACCGCCGTTATCCCTCTTATAGTCTTCCGGGTTTACGCAGAAGTTCTCGTCCAGAGCAGGAGTCTCATAGGGGATCCCGAAAAGTTTGGCCCACACCGGATAGAAAGAGTAAGTCACATCCGGAAAAAGCACAGGCCTCCCGGAATTAAAAAACGTGAGAAACGCCATGCCCAGCACGTCGTCGGAGCCCACGCCCACAAAGATCTGATCCCTCCCAAGGCCATACCGCTCTGCCAGGGCATCCACAAGCATGCCGGCCGACGGGTCCGGGTATTTGCGGAACAGGTCCGGATCCATCTCCCTCAAAGCCCTCGTGACCCCCGGCGCCGGGGGATAGGGATTCTCGTTTGTGTTTAATTTGATGACAGAGGCCCCCCGGGGCTGCTCCCCTGGAACATAGGGCTCCACATTTCTTATAGATTCTCTCCATGAACTCATACAAGCATTCCTCCCTTTTGGTATCGGCACGCGCCGCTTCGCGTCACCTGCCAGTTCGTCGGAAGGCATCCTAAAAAACGCTGCGCGTTTGCCTTCCTCCTTACTCGCTGTAATCCAAGATTATCTCCGGCTCGCGCCGCAGTACACCGCCATTACCCCCGTCACTGCCAGATAAAACCAGGTGGTGGGGTTGCTGAACCAGGTAGTGAAAAAGGACAGCATCATATACAGCGCGTACTGGCTGTAAAACAGATATCCCACAGGATTTTTCATGTCTTCCGCCTTTTTTACCAAATACCAGGCCACAAAGCCAAGGATGCAGGCAAAGACCGCCACCCCCAGGATGCCGAAATCATAGTAGGCGTCATAAAACAGGGTCACCGTGGTCAGCTCCGCCTTGGTCACATAGGGAGGGTAGCTGATCAGCTGGGGGAACAGGAACTTAAGGCCAGTCAGGGCCCACACCGGAAACAGCATCCGGACCCCAAAAGTGTGTTTTGGCAGGGCCTCCACCAGGCAGTCAAAGTTCTCGTAATTATTGGCAATGTAAATATAGGGCTGTGAGATAAAAATAGGAAGCCGGCTGTTCTTCATCTCGAAGATCCCGTTGAGATACGCGATGTCATGGCTTCTGGCTATGGTCAGTATCACATAAAAAGGAAGCAGAGCCGCTATGAGGGCAGGCAGAACCCAGGGGTTCAGTCTCCTCTGATACGCGCCAAAAGTAAAGCATGCCACCAGCACTGAGAAAATAAGCTGAAATCTGGAAACACACAGTAAGGGTATGGCCAGCGCGATCAAGGTCATAACAGCCGCCATCACATTCCTGTAGGTCCTCCGGCTTCCCCCCTCCAGAAAGAACAGCACTGCCAAGGATGGCACCAGGACACAGGACACTGTAAAGTAATGGACACCCGAGATGTGGAATTCCGAATACGCGTGGGGAACCCCCCTCACCAGCAGAGGCACATACCGAAGCTTGATCGCCTCGAACAGAAAGGCACACAGAGAAACCAGGGTCAAAGCCTGCATGCACCGGTAAATCGGGCGTATGAAAGATCTCCTTCTCTGCCTTCTTCTGCCGTAATGCCCCTCTGACAGCCGGTCAGAGATCTCATAGGTCAGCCAGAACCCTGCCAGGGCAACATAAAAACACACCCAGGTCATTGGATTCCAATCGCTCTGCAGAAAGCTCAATTTCAAACAGGCCATGGCCTGCCCGAACACCCAGAAGGCGGAAAACAGTCCCCGCAGGTGAATCAGATTGCCTGACTTATGATAATCATAATAATATAGATAACCGGCTGCCACAAGGAGCGCCCCTCCGGACAGATAGTACCATCCGAAGCGGGCAAATCCGTAACTGGCAGCGTAGCAAATACTGTAAACTAACATACGCCCCGTCCCTTAGCTGCTTACTCTACTGGCTGATAAACTCCTTCATGTAAGCCTCTACTTCCTTTGCTGTAGTAAAGCTCATGGCTTTGTCTGCCACTGCCTGAAGCTCTTGGCTGCTGTAGCCTGTGATCATCTTCCTGGATCTCAAGATCGCGGAAGCGCTCATGCTGAACTCATTGAGCCCGAATGCCAGCAGCAGCGGGATCATCATGGGATCGCTTGCAGCCTCGCCGCACATGCCTACCATGATCCCTGCCTCTCTGGCGCAGCTGATAACGTGGCGGATGCTGCGCAGCACTGCCGGATTGAAGGTAGAGTACAGATAGGAGATCTTCTCATTGCCTCTGTCAACAGACATGGTGTACTGGGTCAGATCATTGGTGCCGATGCTGAAGAAGTCCACCTCCTTGGCGAACACGTCTGCCATCAGGGAGGCAGCGGCAGTCTCCACCATGATTCCTACCTGGATATCTTTATTGTACGCGATCCCCTGTCTGTCCAGCTCTGCCTTGATCTCCTCAATCAGCGCCTTTGCCTCGCGGATCTCATCCAGGCAGGTAACCATGGGGATCATGATCTTGATGCCGCCGAAAGCGCTGGCCCGCAGAAGAGCTCGGAGCTGGGGACGGTAAATGTCCTCTTTCCGGTCCAGGCACAGACGGATGGCGCGGTAGCCCAGGAATGGATTCTCATCCTTTGCCAGACCCATGTAAGGGATCTCCTTGTCGCCGCCGATATCCAGGGTGCGGATGATCACCGGCTTGCCTGCCAGGCCCACGGCCACTTTCTTGTATGCCTCAAACTGCTCCTCCTCCGTGGGCATGGAGGTGCGGTCCATAAACAAAAATTCCGTGCGGAACAGGCCTACGCCCTCCCCGTCATACTGGAGTACCTTGGCCACATCGTCGGGATTGCCGATGTTGGCAACCAGCTCGATATGCACGCCGTCCTTTGTCACCGTAGGCTGCCCGATGAAGCGCTCCAGATCCTTCTTCTCTTTAAGGAAAGCCTCTCTTCTGGCAGAGTACTCTGCCGTCTCTTCCCCTGTAGGATTCACGATCACAACGCCCTCGCTGCCGTCCACCACCATGGAATCGCCATCCTGAACCTTATCCAGAACGCCGCTCACCGCGACCACTGCCGGGATCTCCAGGGCTCTAGCAAGGATAGCGCTGTGGGAGGTCTTCCCGCCCAGCTCCGTGACAATGCCGGTCACATTGGCCGGATTGATGCCTGCCGTCATGGAAGGAGTCAGGTCTTTCGCCACGATGATGCTGCCCTCCGGCAGGGAGGCGATATCCACCGGCTTGATCCCCTGGAGCGTCTGCTGCATCCTGGTCTTGATATCCCTCATATCCGTGGCTCTCTGCTGCATCAGCTCGTCATCCATAGCCGCGAACATGTCCGCGTAGGTAGTGCAGGTAGTCTCGATAGCGTACTCGCTGCAGACACTGTCTTTCTTGATGGCATCCTCGATCCCGCTGGTGAGCATGGGGTCTGCAAGAAGCATCAGATGCCCGTTCATGATCTCTGCTTCCTTCTCTCCCACCTTGGTGGCCAGATCGTCTCTCAGCACAGTGGTCTGGGCAACCGTGTCAGCCAGCGCTCCCCTGAAACGCTGAACCTCCGCCTCAACGCTTGCCACCTTGTCCGGACGGATAACCATCTCCACTTCCTTGATCACCGCCGCTTTGCCGATGCCGATTCCTGCTGACGCATTTGTTCCCTTAAACATAATGCTTCCCCTCCTTAAAAATTATTGTGATTATTCTCCCAGGCCGTCCTCAACGACCTTGATCATGGAATCCAGCGCCTCCTGTTCATCCTCGCCCTCACAGATAAATTCAATCTCATCCCCGCACTTTACACAGGCCCCGAGAACGCTTAACACGCTCTTCGCGTTGGCTGTGGTGTGATCTGTCCGAAACTGAACTCTGGATTTGTAAAGGATCGCTTTATTACAAAGAATCCCCGCCGGCCTCAGATGCAGCCCGGTCAGATTCCTGATCACTACTTTTGCTCTTACCATACGTGTACCCTCTCTGTCGTTATTGTGTGCCCTCTGCGCTCTCTTCTTCCTGGCCTTCCTCTGAGGATTCCTCGCTTTCCAGCTGGGTTATGTGTATCTGCAGAGGATCGGACCGCATCAGCTCAAAGCCTTCTGTCAGTTCCATCTCCACATCTACATTCATATCCCCTGCTCCCAACATGGATACATCCACCAGACCAACAAGGCTGCTCTGGTCTAAGCGGTCCAAATCCTCCGACAGGCCTCTGATCCAGACAGTGACCTGATCATCCTCAAACTCATATTCATACTCATCAGACACTCCTGCCAGCTGGAGACTGCGGGTGCTCAGCACAAACCCTCTCTCCTCCAGCTTCTCCACCCTCAGGGTGATCATTGCCGACGTGGCCGATGCGGCTGCCATACTTACATTATCAGGCAAAAGTTCATTTAAGTCAACCTCAACTGTCACATCCTGTGTAGCTCCTTCGACGCTGAGCAGCTCTCCCGGCACCATGATGGTGCTCAAAGAGGCCAGGGCCGACTTCATCCCCTCCACGGAGATGGTCTTTACGTCGCTGTCAACCCCTGTAAACCGATAGCCGTCAGCCACCTCCCCGCTGACCTGGAAATCAAGGCTTAGATTTTTTACCCTGAGGACGCTGACCTGATAATCCACCTCCGCCCGGCTCAAAGTAACTTTATCTTCCAGGCTCACCAGCTCGTTGCCGTTGGCGTCGTAGAGGATGACCCTGCTGCTCCCCGAGACGTCGCTGTCAATGCCGGGCACATCAATCTCCACTCCCACGGAGTTGATCTGGCCCACCACTGAGATGGGGCCCGTGACATAGACATACTCAGGCCGCACCATCACATTGCCGATGGCATACCCGTCTGCCGCCTCCCCGGTGACATGGGGCGCCACGTCAAACCGTTTTTTCTGAAGCTCCTCTGTCTGGATCCTGACCACTCCCGGTTTCACCGTCACAGTCCCCTCGATGAGGCCTCTGGCATCCCGGTTGGTCACCTCCACCGTCACCGGGATCGAGCCGGTGACATCGTAGAGATTCGCCAGGTCCGCATAAGCGTAAAAATCGCTGGCCGACACCTTGTAGCGGTCCCGGGTTCTCACCTCATAGGTGACTGTCACGGTCTTCTTGCCAAGGAGCTCATAGGTAAGGTTCGCCCTGCTCAAAATGTCTTCATTAATCATCTCCACGGGTACCTCCTCCGTGTCCACCACCAGAGGATTGACCACATTCACCACCATGAACCACGCAAATATGGCAAGGCCGATGGACAGAATCTTCAGTCCCAGATTATTTGTCAGTTTTTCTTTCATCTCTCAGCCTTCCCTTCCATATCCGGAACCGATTGCCGGACTCTTCCTGGACAAAACTCTCTCTCAGGATGCGGCCCAGGGTTTCCGCGTCTTTTACTTTCTGCAGTTCCCCGTGTTCCGCCACAGACACCCGTCCGGTCTCCTCGGACACCACCACGGTTAAGCTGTCCGTCACCTCGCTGATGCCCACCGCTGCCCGATGCCTGGTGCCCAGAGCCTTGTTGATGCTGTCATTGTCCGAGAGGGGCAGGTAGCAGGTAGCCGCCGCCACCCGGTTGCCCCGGATCACCACCGCCCCGTCGTGGAGCGGCGTGTTGTGTTCAAAAATATTAATAAGGAGCTGGCTGGTCACAAGGCCATCCACATCGATTCCCGTTCTCTGGATATCCTTTAAGGGAGTTCCTCTCTCAATGACCATCAAAGCCCCTGTCTTCACCTTAGCCATCTCAAAAGACGCCCTCACCAGCTCGCTGACAGTCTTTTCCGTAAATCCCTGATCCCCCTTATTGTCGTCAAAAGACAAAAATACGCTCACCAGATTCTTGCTCCCCAGCTGCTCTAAGGCCTTCCTCAGCTCTGGCTGGAAGATGATGATCAGCGCCGTGGTGGCCACAAGCGCCGTCTTCTGAAGAATCCACATAATGGTGTCCAGCCTGAGGATATAGGTAAATATGGCAAACGCCAGAATAAAGACAATTCCTTTTAAAAGAGTCCATGCCCGCGTATTCTTGATCCACAGGAGGATCTCGTAGATCAAGAAGGCAATAATGATGATCTCAACAATATTCATGTATGTAATCTTTGGTAAAAAAGACATCCAGCTGTGCAGCATTGTCAGGATATCTTCCATATACACACCTCCTACTTTATATCGGTATCAGTATCGCTCCGGAAACTCCCTGCTCCGTCTGCTCTTGGCCGTGCTGATCTTCTGCACTTTCACATCAGGCGCCGAGACCGTGATTTTGGGCACCGCCTTCACATAATAATAGTAATCATCATCCTGAAACTGTAAGTACTCTGTCCTGCTGTAATCCACCGCGAATATCATAAAATTGTACACCGCCGCTATGGCCATGGACGCCAGGGTCCCAACCAACAGCTCCACTACCGGCATGACAATGTCAAAAGCAAAGTTTCCCACAAAAATCACCGCCAGCTGCACCAAAGCCCCTGTCACAATGGCGATATGCCACGCGTAATCCACCGACAGCGTCCGGATCAGGTAAACCACCATAATCCCTGCGGCGCAGGCTGCGATCATCAGCATCATCTGGCTGTTGGACATCATGTTTTTTATGATCTGGGCATATTTCTGGATAATGTCCATGGACGCGTCGTTGGTCAGAACCCCGGCGTTCTGCTTCACGTACTGAATAATATAGTACAGAAACACGCCGCAGCTCACCGGCACCATACTCACCAGGCTTCCCGAAAGCCCCACCAAAAGGGGGATCGCGTAGGGGATCTTCAGATAAAAAAATATGGGAGTCAGCAAAAGCAGATAGCTGTCCCCTGGCTGGAAACTGTAGTACAGGACAGCCATGATCACCAAAAGAACTGCCAAAATCAGAGCCATCTCCACAGACACGCTGCTGATATGCCCTAAGAGCACCAGCCCTGCCAGAAAAGAGATCACCCCATAGGGGAGAAAGGCGCAGGCCAGAGACAGCCCTGCCAGAATCACCGGATTCTTAAGCCTTGCCATAAAGCCCACATTGCCGTTCAGCAGAAGGAAGACAGCCATACTCAGGCCGAACTTAATAAGCGGAATCAAAAATGCGTCATATTTTCCATAGAAATCTCTCAGTTTCTCTCTGAACACCAACAGAGCCATCATAGCCTTCTACCTCCCGGTCCGGTTTTCCCCTGCTGCTCATAGCGCTTCTCCAGCCTCTTGAGCTTGGCCGTATAGACCTTCATCCCCCTCCTGGCATGTTCATACCGCCTCCAGTACACTGCCACCGTAATCAGCAGATACACGGCAAGTCCCACAAGATAGGCTGCCACGTACAGGGTCAGGTCACCCCGCAGCTCCCCGAAATTCATGGTTCCCAGGATATCCTCCGCCTTGTAGAGCACCGCCAGCCCTGTCCCCAGCAGCCAGCTAAAGGTGTAGCCCAAAAAAGACCGGAGCACATACTGCCCGATATAATCGCTCCTGAAAAACCGGTTCACCACGGAAATCCTCCGGCCCTCTCTTTTCTCAAACATGCTGATGCCTGTCATCAGCTTGATCTTTTCTTCATTCAACATCTATCTCACACCGCCCGCAAATGGATGAATTCATATCAATTTAGTATAACATAAATCTTTCAGCCTTGCAATGAGCAGTGCAGAAAAACAGCGCTGACGCTTAAATTTATATCGCTCCCCCCTCACAAGGACAGGGATTTCATTTTCTCCGTTCTTACCGCCCGCTTCCCCAAAATTAGGCCATAAAGTCCCCTTGGTCATTTTCGGTTTCTTTCTTCTCCTATTTTTTCCTTAATATAATCTCCTTCACCTCCTTTCCCCAGCCCTTTTTAAGTGAATCGCACCTGCATCTTCCGCTCCTCTTCACCGCCCTCTTCACCGATGACTTCTTTTATCCGCACACTTTTAAAGGATTCCAATATCCTCCGGTGCTTCTGCTCCCGGCTCTGCCCTGTCT
>CAMTAF010000129.1 GCA_947066955.1 uncultured Hungatella sp. | reverse complement strand
CAACCATACGAGGTGCTTTCTGACCATTAGCATCCGAAGGTAAAATGACGCTACCATAGAAAACAGGCAATCTTGACAACTGTAAAGCCCATGTATTAAAATTAAGAATACCTGCAGGAAGAATGCGGAAAATTTTAATCGGGAGGAAGCAGTTGATGAGAAGAAAACAGTTTTACAACAGAATCACTGCCATGGGGCTGATCACCACACTGGCACTGACCATGACAGCGTGCAGGGGAGCGGCTCCGGCAGACAGCACCACAGCAGCGGAGACCACAGCGGCAGAGACCACGACAGCGGAAGCCACCACAGAGGCGGCCGAGGAGGAAGGGGCCTACAAGGCCGGCACCTACACGGCAGCGGCGGCGGGCTTAAAAGGCGACGTGACAGTGGAGGTGACCTTCACGGCAGACTCCATCGAGAAGGTGGAAGTGACCGACCATCAGGAGACGCCCGGGATCGGAACCAACGCGGTTGAGAAGATCCCCGGCCTGATCGTGGATACCCAGTCACTGGGAGTGGATACCGTGGCAGGCGCTACCATTACCTCGGAGGCAATTCTGGCAGCGGTAGCTGACTGCGTGACCCAGGCTGGAGGAGACGCGGAAGCTTTAAAGAGCGTGAGCGCGGAGACCAACACGGAGAAGACAGAGGAGAGCTTAAGCGCTGATCTGGTGATCCTTGGCGGCGGCGCTGCCGGCATGACTGCCTGTATGCGGGCCCAGGAGCTGGGACTTGATGTGATCCTGGTGGAAAAGATGCCATTTATGGGCGGCGCCATCTCCATCAGCGGCGGCAACCAGGTGGTTATGGGATCTGAGCTGCAGAAAAACGCCGGCGTCACCGACGACACGGTTCAGAGCATGGTTGATGATTTTATGAAAAACGGCGCGGATTTGAATGTGCCGGAGCTTCTGACTTTATATGCGGAAAATGTAGGCGCCACCAGCGACTGGCTTCAGGCCCAGGGAGTGACTTTTGACACGGAGAGCGGCCTTCACCAGCTGGCGGAGTATTCTCATGACAGGGAGCTGGCCTACACCGGAAGCGGCGCAGGCGCGGCGGAAGCCATGCGGCAGGCCATCGCGGCTACAGATGCCACGGTGCTTCTGGAGACCCGGGCCACGGAGCTGCTCACCGATGACAGCGGAGCGGTGACAGGCGTGCTGGCCAGCAGCGACAGCGTGGACTACACCATCGAGGCGAAGGCTGTCCTTATAGCCACAGGCGGCTACGGCAACAACAAAGACCTTCTCAACGAGGAGATGCGGCAGGCGCTGTACTATGGTCCGGTTTCCTCTACAGGGGACGGAGTGGTCATGGCTACCGCGGAGGGCATCGACGCGGCCACCAGGCTGATGGAATACGGAAAGCGCTATCCCAACGGAATCGAGGTCTCCGAGGGCATCGCCAAGTCCACCATCGGCGGCAACATCACGGCCTGGACCATGAGCGCTATCCTGGTGAACGCGGAGGGCAAGCGCGTGGTAAATGAAAAGGCCTCCAACCGCACCATCCTGGAGACAGAGCTTGTGCAGGAAGGCCAGATGTTATACCTTCTCATGGACGAGGAGACCTTCTCTGTCTGGAAGACTAAGCTGGGAGGAGCGGGCATCAGCGAGGAAGACATTGACAGCTATCTGGAGCTGAACGGTTCCGCCACACCTGTGTTCATCCACGGGGATACCCTGGAAGAAGTGGCCGGGACAGCCGGCATGGACCCGGAGACCCTGAAGGCTACGGTTGAGACTTACAACGGATACGTGCAGTCAGGCAAGGACGAGGAATTTGACCGGGGCGCGGATTATATGACCATGGAGATCGGCGACGGCCCCTACTATCTGGTAGAGCAGAAGCCTCGGTTCGCCACCACCATGGGAGGTCTGGTGGTCAATGAGCAGCTGGAAGTCCAGAATACTTCTGACCAGACCATCAGCGGCCTCTATGCAGCCGGAGAGGTGGTAGGCGGCGTTATGGGCGACGATTCCCCGTCAGGAGCCAACAACGGATGGGCGGTGACCTCCGGCAAGCTGGCGGCAGAGCAGATCGCGGAGGCGCTGGGGGCGGAGTAAATTCCACGCTGCACTGAAGCGCGCGGATACCAGCCATATCCCGGACATCAGCTGAATTTTGCGGCAGTCCCATCATATAAAAAGAAGGAGGGCAAACGCGGAGCGTTTTTAAGATGCCTTCCGATGTACTGGCAAGGTCCGCGAAGCGGAGCATGCCGATACCATAATTATACTTAGGAAAGCGCTGCTGCGTTCATATTCCATGTGAACGCAGCGCGCTTTCTTTTTCACGCTTTCTTTTTAGTGGGTTAAAACATCGCCAAAACCAGGAAACTGTGTTACAATAAGAAGTGCGCTGATGCGCACGCAGGTCATCACCCCGACGGGTGGCGCGAAACCGGCGGTATCAAATATAGGAAAGGCATAAGATGGCAAATCAGTTTTTAGAGATACCAGAATCTTTCTGGAGCCTGTTCCGTTCCAGAAACAGACAGATCTACATTGACGCGCTTCTCCAGGTCAATGAGGAGTACCAGTACAGCAACTACTATCTCAGCCGGGAGATCTGTATCCAGACCTTGAGCGATTATTTCGCCAAGCAGAAGGTGACACTGGAGCAGGAGGAGGCGGAGGATGATTTTGATATGCTGGAGCCTCTGTCCACCAGGATTCTCAACTGGCTTTTGAGGACCGGGTGGCTGAGGAAGGTGGAGGACTACGGCGCCATGACGGTGAACATTGTCATACCCGACTATGCCGCTGTGTTTGTGGATGCCTTTGTCCATCTGGCGGGGGAGGATGAGGACGAGACCCAGGTGTACATCCAGAACGTGTACGGCATCCTGTTCGCTTTCAAAAATGACCCCCGTTCCAACATTTCCCTGTTAAAGACAGCCCTTGTGAACACCAGAAAGCTCAACAAGACCCTCCAGGACATGCTCCACAACATGGACAAATTTTTCGGAAGCCTTCTGGAGCAGGACGTGTACGGGGATCTTTTGAAAGAACACCTGGACGGATATGTGGAGGAGATCGTCAGGAAAAAATACCATATTTTAAAGACATCAGACAATTTTTATCTGTACAAGACAGACATCAAGCGGTGGCTGGGGGAGATGCGCCAAAATCAGCCATGGCTTTTGCAGGTGTGCCAGCGGAACAAACAGCTTCGGGGCCTGGATATCCAGGTGGAGGAGCTGGTGAAGCAGATCGACATGATCGAGAGGGGATTTGACGACATCGAGCACCGGATCATCAACATGGACCGGGAGCACACCAGGTACATCAGGGCCACGGTCACAAGGCTGAACTACCTGTTAAACAGGGAGGACAACATGAAGGGGCTGGTGATCCGGCTCTTAAATCATCTGTCGGAGACAGAGGGAAAAGAGGAGCAGTCACAGGAGGCGGAGCGCATAAGCGCGCTGATGAACCTTTCCCAGATGAGCGTGATTTCGGAAAAATCCCTCTATAAGAGGCGGAGGCTGAAAGCGGACTTTATGGAGAGCCTGGAGCCTGATGAGGAGATCGAGGAGCTGACCGGGGATGAGATTCTGAGACTGAACAAGATCCGGAACCGGTACAGCCGGAAGGAGATCAATGAGTTTATTCTGGAGCGGATGGAAGGCGGAAGGCTGGAGGTGAAGGCGGATACCGTATCTACGGAGGAGGATTTCGAGAAGCTGGTCTTGGCCTATGACAACGCCATCAGAAAGGACAGCCCCTACCGTGTCAGGGAGGAGGAGGCAGAGACGGTGGATAACGGAAGGTTTAAGTACCCCGCTCTGATATTTGAGAGAAAGGGACACAGAGGATGATCAATTATTACGAGGAACTGCCTCCTGAGGAACAGAGGAAGGTGACAGAGTCCATACAGTCTTTGTACCGGCAGACCTTTTTGCTGGAGAGGCGGTATGACAGAAAGACGAAACGGTATCAGGTGAACCGGGAGTATTATCAGTGCGGCAAGCACATGGAATTTATCAGAGCATATTTTGCCATCATGGATATAGAGGTCGTGGAGAACAGCCAGATGGGGGTCATCTATATCCGGGGGGAGCAGGTGATCGGGGAAAAGCTGACCAAGCTGACCACCCTGTACATCCTGGTGCTGAAGCTGATCTATGACGAGCAGATGTCAGCAGTATCCACCTCGGTCAATGCCATCACCTCCCTGGGGGATATCCACGAGAAGCTGGGAAGCTACCGGCTCTTAAAAAAGCAGCCGGCTGTGACAGAGATCCGAAAATCCATTGCCCTCTTAAAGCGGTACCAGATCATCGAGCCTCTGGATATCCTGGAGGACATGGACGGGCAGAGCCGGATGGTGATCTACCCCACGGTGAATGTGGTGCTCATGGGGGATGATGTGCGGGCTCTGATCGAGACTTACACGGAAGGAGATGAGGAAGATGACGAGTCAGAGGTTTGAGGCATTGTCCAGGATCTGCTTAAACAACTGGCATTATATCCGTCACAAGACGTTGTCCTTCCACGAGGGGATCAATTTTTTTACAGGACATTCGGGGAGTGGAAAGTCCACGGTCATCGACGCTATGCAGATCGTGCTCTACGCCAACACCGACGGCAGAGGCTTTTTCAACAAGGCTGCGGCTGACGACTCGGACCGGAGCCTGATCGAGTATCTCAGGGGCATGGTCAATATCGGGGAGGACAACAATTTCTCCTACCTGCGGAACAATAATTTTTCCAGCACCATTGTCCTGGAGCTCAGGAGGACAGACACCGGGGAGTGCCAGTGCGTGGGGGTGGTGTTTGACGTGGAGACGGCCACCAATGAGATCGGCAGGATGTTTTTCTGGCACAAGGGGCCCATACCGGACCATGAGTACCGGGTTGAAGAGGAGGGCAGCCAGGGAAAAGGGAAAAGGCCCAAGGGCGCCAGGGGAGAGCCGGAAGGACCCTATGGGGAAGAGACAGGGGAGACGGGACAGGAGACAGCCGAGACGGTCCGCCAGAGCCCAAAAAGCAGGCGCCGGGACCGCCCCATGACCACAGATGAGGTGAAACAGTGGCTTGTGGGGAATTTCTCCAAGGAGGATTGTTATTTCGGCTCCCACAACGAGCGGTTCCGCAAACAGCTCTACGACATTTACTTAGGAGGCCTGGACTCGGAGAAATTCCCTCTGCTGTTTAAGCGGGCCATCCCCTTCCGGATGAACATCAAGCTGGAAGAGTTTGTGAAGGAATACATCTGCATGGAGCAGGACATCCACATCGAGGACATGCAGCAGAGCGTCATGGAGTACGGGCGGATGCGCCAGAAAATCGAGGACACCTGCCGGGAGATCGAGAAGCTCAAAGAGATCTGCGGCCAGCATGGGGAGGTCCAGGCGGCAGCGGAGAAGATCCGGGCTTATGGGTACTACAGCGACAGGCTGGATATCCTCCAGGGGAGGCTTAAGGTGTCGGAGTGCCAGGACAAGATCCGGGTGCTGGAGGACAACAGGAAAAAGGCTCTGGAGGAAATGGAGCAGGAGCAGCAGGCCATCGCGGAGCTGACCGAGAAAAGCGAGGAGCTTTTGCGGCAGATCACCATGACCGGCTATGACCAGAAGAAAGAACAGCTGGAGGCCCTCAACGCCCTGGTGGAGCGCCTTGGCAGCAGCAGGGCCAGGTGGGAGCAGACGGCCAATGCCTTAAAGGCCTGGGAGGATGAGGACAGCGTCTCCAACCGGACCCTGTGGGATATCGAGGCCTTTGAGCAGGGGGCGATCACCGAGGAAGAATTAAAGCGGCTGAAAGGGGACTTAGAGGAAGTCCGGAAAGATGTGGAAAAGCAGCGGCAGGACGCCCAGAGCGAGCTGCGGGAGCTGAGGAAAAAATTGAGCCGCGCCCAGGAGGAGCTGACCCAGTTAAAGGCCGGAAGCAAGGCCTACCCCGCGGAGTTGGAGCAGGCCAGGACCATTTTACAAAACCGCCTTTACCAGGAGACGGGGAAGAGCGTCAATGTGGAGATCCTGGCGGACCTTCTGGAGATCCGGGACGAGAGCTGGAGAAACGCGGTGGAGGGCTATATGGGTTCCAACAAGCTTTCCATCATCGTGGAGCCAAAGTACGCCCGCGCGGCCATGAAGATCTATGAGGGCATGGACAAAGAAAAATTCTACAGGGTGGCGGTGCTGGACACGGAGCGCGTGCTGGCGGACCGCCACCAGGTGGAAAAAGGCTCTCTGGCAGAGGAGGTGGAGGCCAGAAGCGATTATGCCCAGGCATTTGTCAACTTCCTCCTGGGAAGGGTGATGAAATGCGAGGATGTGGATGATCTGAGAAAACACAGGGTAGGCATCACCAGAGGATGTGTGCTGTACCACAATTACCGGATCCAGCACATCAACCCCTCCCTGTACACCACCTCGGCCTACATCGGAAAGAACAGCGTCCGCCAGAGGATCAAGCTTCTGGAGAAGACCATGGCAGATTTAAACGAGGCCATGGAGCCCCAGCAGGCCATTGTGAAAGATGCGGACCGGGTGCTGGGATTAAAGTGCCTGGACCAGGAGATCGAGGTCTACCTGGAGTGGAAGGCAGACATGATCGCCTACAAGGGAAAACGGGCAGAGCAGGCCAGGCTCAAGGCCAAGCTGGAGGAACTTTTATCCCAGAACGTGGACCAGTGGAGGAAGGAGCGCCAGGCCATCGTGGATCTCTGCGATCAGAAAAAGAAGGTGGCAGGCCAGCTCCAGAGGAAGGCGGATGATTTAGAGAGGGATCAAAGCCAGGAGAAGAAAAATCTGGTGACCTTTAACGAGGAGCTGGTGGAGAAGGAGAGGAATCTCACCGGGAACCCGGAGCTGGAGGAGAAGCTGAAAAGGATCCTGTCCTCCAAGACAGGTTTTAAGTATGACCAGCTGCGGAATGAATATCTGGGGAAAAAGGAAAAGGCGGAGGAGAAGAGGCAGCAGGAGATGAAGCGCCTGATGGAGATCCGGACAGAATACTTGAGAACCTGGCAGAACCGGAATTTCTCCCCAACCACAGAGGACAACCAGGAATACCAGGAGCTTCTGGATCATCTAAACGACGAGCGCCTGGAAGAGTTCCGGGTCCGCGCGGCGGAACAGGCCCGGACCGCGGTGGAGCATTTTAAAGATGATTTTATGTACAAGATCCGCAGCGCCATCAAGGAGGCCCTGCAGCGGAAGGACGAGCTGAACCGGATTATCAGCAGGCTGGATTTCGGAAAAGACAAGTACCAATTCTTTATCGGCAAGAACAAGGGGCCGGACGGACAGTACTATGACATGTTTATGGACGAGGCCCTGGAGATCAACCCGTCGGAGCTGAACATCGGCATCGACAACCAGTTGAACATGTTCACTGTGGAGCACGAGAACCACTACGGCGCCATGATCAATGACTTGATCAGCATCTTTATCCCGCCGGAGAACGCCACAGCCGACGAGCTGGAGGAGGCCAAGCGGAACATGGACCGGTACGCGGACTACCGCACCTATCTCTCCTTTGATATGCAGCAGCTCATCCAGAACGAGGACGAGGTCATCAAGATCCGCTTGAGCAAGATGATCAAAAAGAACTCAGGCGGCGAGGGTCAGAACCCCTTGTACGTGGCCCTCCTCGCCAGCTTTGCCCAGGCCTACAAGATCGACCTAAAGCCGGGGCTTATGCGCAATCCCACTATCCGGCTGGTGGTGCTGGACGAGGCATTTTCCAAGATGGATGCGGAGAAGGTGGCCAGCTGTATCCAGCTGATCCGAGGGCTGGGGTTCCAGGCTTTGATCAGCGCCACCAACGACAAGATCCAGAATTATCTGGAGACAGTGGACAAGATCTTTGTGTTCGCCAACCCCAACAAAAAGTCCATCTCCATCCAGGAGTTTGAGAAGGTGGAGTTTGAGAAACTGAGAGAAGACGCAGAGGAAGGAGATTGATAAAAATGGGAAACGAGAAAAAGAGGCTTGCCATAGCAGGCTGCGGTTTTTTGGGAAATATCGTGATGGACGCGTGGAGGGACGGGCTTCTGCCGGAGTATGAGATCGCGGGAGTCCTGGGAAGAGACCCAGGAAAGGCCCAGGCCATGGCAGACAAAGCCGGCTGTCCGGTGTGCAAAAATATCCAGGAATTGCTGGACACAAAGCCGGACTATGTGGCGGAGATGGCCTCCGTGCAGCTGGTGAAGGACATAGCGGAACCGGTGCTTACATCGGGAGCCGATCTGGTGGTGCTGTCCATCGGAGCTTTCGCCGATGAGGAATTTTACGGGCATATCCAGTCCGTGGCCAGGGAAAACGGAACAAGGGTCCACATCGCCTCCGGGGCTATCGGCGGTTTCGATGTGCTGCGCACCGTGTCCCTCATGGGCCAGGTGAACACGGAGATGGTGACCCGCAAAGGGCCAAGGTCCCTTGCGAACACGCCGGTGTTTCGGGAAGAGCTGATGGAGGATAAAGTGGAGACAGAAGTGTTTTCCGGCAACACCAAAGAGGCCATCCGTCTTCTCCCCACCAAGGTCAATGTGTCTGTGGCCGCCTCCCTGGCCACGGCGGGGACGGAGAAGACCCAGTTCCACATTGTCAGCGTGCCCGGGATGGTGGGAGATGACCACAAGATCATTGCCCAGACCGACGGGGTGAAGGCAGTGGTGGATATCTACTCCAGCACCAGCGCCATCGCCGGGTGGAGCGTGGTGGCGCTGCTGCGGAATCTGGTTTCGCCTATTGTGTTTTAAAGAGGAGATGTATTTTGAAAAGTAAACTGGCAAATCAATTTGATATTTCACAATTTGATGAATATAGGGAGGACAACAGAAGAGAAGTAAAAAAGGCCAACGGAGGTCTGCCAGGTTCACTTTGGGACACCTATTCTGCTTTTGCGAATTGCTATGGAGGGGTTATTATACTCGGCGTGAGAGAGGAAAAAGACGGCAGATGGAGAACCACCGGACTACAGAATGAATCAAAATTGCGCAAGGACTTTTGGGATACGATCAACAATCCTAAAAAAGTGAATATCAATCTCTTGTCAGATGAGGATGTGCAGATCTATACTGCTGGCGGCAACAATGATGTTATCATGGTCATTTATGTGCCAATGGCAAAGAGAATATCAACGATGATATCTTCGGCGGCACATTCCGCAGAAATTTTGAAGGAGATTACCACTGTACCAGATTACAGGTAAAAACGATGCTCCGTGATCAGACGGAGACGACCATGGACATGAAAGTTCTCGATGATGTCCCTATGGAAGATTTAAACTATGAAACAGTGCAGGGATATCGGAATCGGCACAGAACCCTGAAGGAAGGGCATCCCTTTGCTCGTCTTAACGATCATGAGTATCTGAGAAGCATCGGCGCGGCTGCGGTTTCGGCGGAAGATAGACAACTGCACCCTGCGGCAGCAGGTATGCTTATGTTTGGAGATGAGTATAACATTGTGAGGCATTTTCCAGAATATTTTCTGGATTACAGGGAACTGCTGGACCCTGCGATTCGCTGGACCGACAGGCTCCATTCTAGCTCTGGCGAATGGTCGGGAAATGTCTTTGATTTTTATTTCAGAGTCTATAATAAAATTATCAAGGACATAAAAGTACCGTTTAAAATGTCTGGCGGCGACCGTATTGATGATACTCCTGTGCACAAAGCAGTTCGAGAGGCATTAGCAAACTGTCTGGTCAATGCGGATTACTATGGTGTTCAGGGTGTTGTGATCAGGAAAGAGCCGGACAAGCTGATTTTAGAAAATCCGGGTTATATCAGGACGGGAAAAAAGCAGATGCGTTTGGGCGGGGAATCCGATCCGCGGAACAAGACGCTCATGAAAATGTTTAATCTGATTAATATAGGTGAGCGTGCCGGTAGCGGTGTGCCCAATATATTTAATGTATGGGAAGATGAAGGCTGGGAAGAACCTGAGATTATCGAAAAGTTTGAGCCCGACAGAACGATTTTGGCCCTTTCTTTTGTAAAAAAGGCATCACAAAAAGTGAGCGATAAAGTGAGCGATAAAGTGAGCGATAAAATGAACGATAAAGAGAGGATGTTTTATATATCTCTGCTGAAAATATTTGATGACACAGAAGTTGTAACTACAAAAGTGGTAGGCGACTTTACAAAAATGCCGAAATCAACGGTAAGGCGGTATATAAACAAATTTATTAAGATGAACATAATAAGATCAGAAGGGAAGAACAAAGGGACGAAATATTATCTGACCGCGGATCATGATAAAGATTTAAGAAAAGGAGGTTCAACATGTTCAAAAAATTAGTGGCCATAGAGCCTGTAAGTCTGATTCCGTCAGCCCAGGAGGAGTTAAAGCGGTATGCCGGGGAAGTGGTATTGTACGAGGATATCCCAAAAGATGAGGAGGAGATCATAGAAAGGATCGGCGATGCCGACGGAGTGCTGGTGAGCTACACCTCCCAGATCCGCCGCCCGGTGCTGGAGAGGTGTCCCAATGTCCGGTATGTGGGCATGTGCTGCAGCCTGTACTCAGAGGCCAGCGCCAATGTGGATATCGCTTACGCCAGGGAGCATGGGATCCGGGTTCTGGGGATCCGGGATTACGGGGACAGGGGCGTGGTGGAGTATGTGCTGTACCAGCTGATCCGGATTCTCCACGGCTTTGATTTTCCCGTATGGCAGGAGGAGCCTCTGGAGCTGACCAGGCTGAAGGTGGGAATCGTGGGCCTGGGAGTGTCCGGATCTTTGGTGGCAGATGCCCTTATGATGATGGGCGCGGAAGTGTCCTATTACAGCAGGACCAGGAAGCCGGAGAAAGAGGCGGAAGGGATCTCGTACCTCCCTCTGAATGACCTGCTTGCCCAAAATCAGGTGGTGATCACCTGTCTCAACAAGAACGTGATCCTTCTTGGAAAAGAGCAGTTTCAGTGTCTGGGAAATAAAAAGATCCTCATGAACACGTCCATAGGCACGGCGTCGGACACAGAGGCACTGGGGGCGTGGCTGGAGTGTAGGGAGAACTTGTACTGCTGCGACACGGAAGCCGCCATGGGCGACCCGTCCGGGGAATTGATCAAACGGGACAATGTGATCTGCATGGGAACCTCTGTGGGAAGGACGCAGCAGGCATTTGAGCTGCTGAGCCGGAAAGTTCTGGACAATATCCGCCTGTATCTGGAAGAAGAGGGGAAGTAGAGGAAGGGAGAAGCATATCCATGCAAGTGAGAAGACATATCTATTTTTCAGGTACCGTCCAGGGGGTGGGGTTCCGCTACCGCTCCACCTACTTAGCCCAGTCCCGGAACTTAACCGGCTGGGTGAAGAATCTCTACGACAACCGGGTAGAGATGGAGGTTCAGGGCGAGGAGGCAAATATCCGGAAATTTCTGGAGGATCTCCAGGGCCAGAGGTTTATCTCCATCAATGACATGGAGATGACAGAGATCCCCTGTGTCCAGGAGAAGAGTTTCAAGGTGGTGTACTGATGAGATTCATTGGCTGCAAGACCTTGCTGCTGGACAATATTAAGACCGTGGTGGACGAGAAGGCCCCGGGCAGCGAGACCTTCTGCGATATCTTTTCCGGCACAGCCACTGTGGCCAGGCATTTTAAGCAGTGGTATCAGGTGTACTCCAACGACCTGCTCTATTTTTCCTATATATTGCAGAAGGCCACGGTGGAACTGGACAGGGTTCCGGATTTTGGGAGGCTGAGAGAGGGGCTGGGC
>CAMTAF010000128.1 GCA_947066955.1 uncultured Hungatella sp. | reverse complement strand
TACCATGTTTTCCCATTTGATAAAAGCTTTATTTCAACTAACTTTGGAAAGATTCTTTTTCTCCTTTGCTTTTTGTTGGAATTCCTTTTGCCTGCCGGAAGGGAGGCGTTTCCCCTGCTTGCCGCGCCGGGCCCCGGCCAGCTTTTGCCGGCAAAACTCCTCTAGGGCCCGCGTGCAATCGAGTAGGGGAAGCTTTTCCCCTACTCGCCGCGCAGCCCGTGCGCCGTTTTAGCGGCAAACTTCCGCTGCACGGGCCTGCGCATAAAAAAATACCACAAACGGCGTGGGGCGCGTCTGCGGCATAAGTTCGGGCAGATCAAAGGAATCCGGCAATACAGATAGCGCTCCACAACTGTGACAGTACGACGCATCTTATGCGGCGTCCCAGGATTTTTCGCCGGACCGGCCAAAAAACCCTTCGGCAGAAATCCCCTTTCTCAGGAAACGGCGGTCCAGCCTTATTGGATCCTGATACTCTTGAATTCTGCGCCTCTATCATGTTACATTTTGCGGTTGTTTGTTACTGATTTCTTATTTTATCATGATTTGAGAAAAAAGGGAAGACTATTTCCAGGATATTCTGAAACAGTGTTTTGCGGCAAAGCGGTTGTTATTCCTGCAAAATCGTGCTAAAATCCATATATTGCCTTAATAATAAAGAAGAGACACAAGAGAAGGGAGCGGTTTTATTTTGGAAGAAAATGAGAAGATTCTGCTGTTTGAGAAGATGCCTATACCCAGGGCCATAGCGAAGCTGGCTATTCCTACGATCTTAAGTTCCCTGGTGATGGTGATCTACAATTTGGCGGACACATATTTTGTGGGTATGCTCAACGATCCTATCCAGAATGCGGCGGTGACGCTGGCATACCCGGTGCTGCTGGCTTTCAATGCGGTGAATAACTTGTTTGGAGTGGGAACTTCCAGCATGATGAGCAGAGCGCTGGGGCGCAAGGACTATGAGACCGTAAGGCGCAGTTCGGCTTTTGGTTTTTACTGTTCTCTGCTGTGCGGCCTTTTGTTCTCCTTTATGTGCACAGTGTCAAAGGCGCCGCTGCTGACGCTGCTGGGCGCGGACAAGGCCACATGGGCGGCAACGGACAGTTACATGCTTTGGACCGTCACCTGCGGCGCGGCGCCGTCCATCTTAAATGTAGTTATGGCCTATCTTGTGCGGTCAGAGGGGTCTTCTCTCCACGCCAGCATCGGCACCATGAGCGGCTGCTTTTTGAATATGATACTGGATCCTATCTTTATCCTGCCCTGGGGATTTAACATGGGGGCGGCAGGAGCAGGCCTTGCGACTTTCCTATCCAACTGCTTTGCCTGCGGGTATTTCTTTGTATTTTTGTATGTGAAGCGGAGGACCACCTTTGTCTGCGTGGATCCCAGGAAAATCGGCTTTGAGAGGGCCATTGTCATGGGGATATGCGCAGTTGGAGTGCCTGCCTCTATCCAGAACCTGCTGAATGTGACGGGAACCACGATCCTGAACAATTTTACATCTGTTTACGGCGCCGACGCGGTGGCTTCCATGGGGATTGCCCAGAAGATCAACATGGTTCCCTTCCAGATCGCGCTGGGATTTTCCCAGGGCATCATGCCTTTGGTCAGTTATACCTATGCCAGCGGAAATCACAGGAGGATGAAGGATACCATCTTGTTTGCCATCCGTTTGATGCTTCCTGCCATGGTAGCCGTGTCCGTGGGGTATTACATCGGGGCGGGGAATCTGATCCGGCTGTTTATGGACAATGAGACCATCGTGGCCTATGGAACCAGGTTCCTGCGGGGATTCTGTCTGGGGCAGCCCCTGATCTACATGGACTTTTTGGCAGTGGGCGTGTTCCAGGCTCTGGGGCTTGGCAAGAACGCGTTTCTATTTGCCATTATGAGAAAGATTATTTTGGAAATACCGGCGCTGTTTATTCTGAATTATTTCTTCCCCCTGTACGGGCTTGCCTACGCCCAGCCTCTGGCAGAACTGGGGCTGGCCATAGCTGCGGTGGTGATGCTGCGGGGAATCTTTAAGCGGAGCCAGCTGGGATCTGTGGATTAAAAAGAAGGAATTGAGGGTCAGGACCTCTTATTGAGAAAAAATTATCAATAGGAGGTCTTGACTTTTTTTACATGTTAGCATATGATAACTACGAAAATGATAATCAATATCAGAATTTAAATATTGACAAGAGGAAGGAAGCGATAGGTATGCCGTTGGCGATGCTCATGGAAGGCGAGACCAGGACCATCACTAGTTTTAATGGTCAGGAGGAGTTGAAACGTCATCTTCAGGATCTTGGATTGATCAAGGGGGAGAAAGTCCGTGTGGTAGGAGAGAATGCCGGAGGCATGATCCTCATGGTTAAGGGAGTGAAGGTGGCCTTGAACAGAGGTCTTGCCCACAGGATCATGGTGGAAGACTGAATATTTTCGGAAGAATTAGGAGGATAAGAGATGACATTGAGAGATTTGAAACCAGGTCAGCAGGGCAAGGTGACCGGCATCAGCACCACGGGAGCGATGAAGAGAAGGATCATGGACATGGGAGTGACTCCGGGGGTTGAGATCCGGGTGGTGAAGGTGGCTCCTCTGGGGGACCCGGTTGAGGTCAATGTGAGGGGGTATGAGCTGAGTCTGAGGAAAGACGAGGCAGCCCAGGTGGAGATCCGGATGTGACAGCAGGGCGGTGCGGCAGGAACAGGTTTTGAGGGGAAAGATTTGTAAATAGTTAGCCAAAACTAACTAAAGAAAGCGAGACATGTTTTATAGAAATGCATGTCCGGAACGGAGGAAAAGATGAGTATAACAATCGCCCTGGCGGGCAATCCAAACTGTGGAAAGACCACGCTATTTAACGAGATCACAGGTTCCCGGCAGCATGTGGGAAACTGGCCGGGTGTGACGGTGGAGAAAAAAGACGGTATCTACAAAAAGAACAAAGATGTGGTGATCATGGATCTTCCGGGAACTTATTCCCTGTCCCCCTACTCGGCGGAGGAGATTGTGGCGAGAGATTACATAGTAAAGGAAAAGCCGGACGCGGTGATCAACATCGTGGATGGAACCAGCATTGAGAGGAACCTGTATCTGACCATGCAGATCATGGAGACCAGGATTCCTGTGGTGGTGGCTATGAACATGATGGATGAGGTGGAAGGAAGGGGCGACCGGATCGACTGCGGCAGATTGTCCGGGCTTCTGGGAATTCCGGTGATTCCCATTGTGGCCAGAACGGGGAAAGGCTTAAATGAGCTGATGGAGGCGGCCATAGCCACGGCGAAAAACCGGCGGCAGCCGGAACAGCCGCCAATCTTTGACAGCCAGTTAGCAGATGCTATCTCGGCCATAGCCGATGCCCTGGGAGGCGCGGACTCGGCGGAGAACAACTGGAAAGCCATCAAGCTGGCGGAGAACGACGAGATCATTGCCAGGGCCGTTCCTTCTGATAAAAAGGGCGCAGTGGAAGAGCTGGTGAAAGCGGCCAACAAGGTCTCCGACGGAGATGCGGAGGCTAAGATTGCCGACAGCCGCTACCGATACATTTCCAAGCTGGTGAAAGAGTGTGTGAAGAAGGGCTCCAAGGGGAGCCAGGAGACCAGGTCCGACAAGCTGGATAAGATTCTCACCAACAGGATTCTGGCGCTGCCTATTTTTGCGGGTATTATGTATCTTTTGTTTGCCTGTACTTTCAGCGAGAACTTTCTGTTTATCCCGGAGCTCCCCAGCCCCGGAGTGTGGCTGGCAGGCATTGTGGAAGAGGCCTGTAGTTTTGTGGCAGAGGGGGTTATAGGCGCGGTGGAAGGCCTTGGGGCTTCTGAGTGGGCGGTGGGCCTGGTTTCCAGCTGTCTCGACGGCGTGGGAGCGGTGTTTGGATTCCTGCCCCTGGTGCTTGTCCTGTTCCTGCTCATGTCCTTTTTGGAGGACAGCGGGTACATGGCCAGGGTGGCCTTTGTCATGGACCGCATTTTCCGCCATTTCGGCCTCAGCGGGCGCTCCTTTATCCCCATGCTCATGGGATTCGGCTGTTCCGTTCCCGCTCTGATGGCCTCAAGGACCCTGGAGAGCGATAAGGACAGAAAGATTACCATGATGATCACGCCCTTTATGTCCTGCGGCGCGAAGCTGCCCATCTATGCCATGTTTGCGGCTACTTTGTTTGCGGACAGCAATCAGACCATGGTGGTGTTCTCCATCTATATGCTGGGAATCATTGTGGCTGTCTTAGGCGCCCTGATCTTGAATAAATTTGCCTTTAAGAGCGAGACGTCAAACTTTATTATGGAGCTTCCCCAGTACAGGATTCCCACTCTCAAGAGCGTGTTGATCCATGCCTGGGAAAAGGTTAAGGGCTTTGCGGTCAAGGCCGGTACCGTGATCTTTGCCTCCACGGTGCTGATCTGGTTTTTGTCCAGCTTTAATTTCAGCGGAATGTGCGATATGGAGGAGAGCCTTCTGGCTTCCCTAGGAAACGGGATCAAGTGGATCTTTGCCCCTCTTGGCTTTGGGGACTGGAGGGCGTCTGTAGGAGTGGTGACAGGCTGGATCGCCAAAGAAAACATTGTGGCAACCTTTGGCCAGCTGTTCGGCAATGTGAGCGAGGAGACCGTTGAGGCGGTTATGGCCGGCGAGGAGGCCCTTCCGGCGATCACGGAAGTATTTAACCAGGTGTCAGCTTACGCTTATATGGCATTTAACCTGCTTTGCATGCCCTGCTTCGCGGCAGTGGGAGCCATGAAGAGAGAATACGGTTCCTGGAAATGGACTCTGCGCGCAGTGGGCTTCCAGATGCTCACCGCGTACATTGTGGCTCTGCTGATCAATGTGGTAGGGAGCATGATTTTCTAAGAAACATTTGGGTTTTGGTTTCTGTGGGAAGCAAGATAAGAGGCATGTCCGTATACGCATTTGGCGGCTGCCGCAAGGATGTCTGCTGTATGGGGGAGAAGGAAAGGAGGAGGTCATTTGTCAATCCAGGACAAAAAAAGCTATATTCTGAGGGAATTAAGAAAGAACGGGTGCAGGATCACCAGCCAGAGAAAGGTTCTCATTGATGTGATACTGCAGGATGAGTGCTGCAGCTGTAAAGAGATCTACTATCAGGCCATCAAGAAAGATCCCACCATCGGCATGGCTACGGTTTACCGGATGGTGAAGACGCTGGAGGAAGCGGGACTGATCAAGAGAAAAAATATGTACCGCATCGACCTGGATGAAGCGACTGCATGAAGAGAAGGGGAGAGCGAGGAAAAGGAGTGACTGCCTGGGCGGCCGCTCCTTTTTCCCATGGAAATACTGGACGAAGGGAAAGTTTTGTGCTAACATAGAAAAAATTAAAGGGGGAATTCTATGTACGAATCAGGGGAAAATTATCTGGAGACTATATTGATCCTGAAGGAAAAGCACGGGATCGTAAGGTCCATCGATATTGCCAGAGCTCTTAATTTCAGCAAGCCCAGCGTGAGCAGGGCTGTGGGGATCTTGAAGGAGGACGGTTACATCACAGTGGAGGCCAAC
Organism: uncultured Hungatella sp.; assembly: GCA_947066955.1. Lineage (GTDB taxonomy): Bacteria > Bacillota > Clostridia > Lachnospirales > Lachnospiraceae > UBA3402. Next base: position 6,317 of record CAMTAF010000128.1, on the reverse strand, counting down.
GGGGAGATTGAGCTGACACAAAAAGGCCGGGAGAAGGCTGAGGGCATCTATGAGCGCCACACGCTGCTGACAGAATTTCTGCAGAGGGTGAGCGGCGTCAGCGCCCAGGTGGCTGAGGAGGATGCCTGCAAGATGGAGCACATCATCAGCGACGAGACTTTTCAGGGGATCAAGCGCTTTATGAATCAGCCATAAACCTTGACTTTATGTGAACTTTGTGACAAAATAGACATTTAGAAAGAAGGGAAAATATTATGACAAAGATTGATATTATCTCCGGCTTTTTGGGAGCCGGAAAAACCACATTTATCAAAAAGCTCTTGGAGGAGGCCATCAGCGGCGAGCAGGTGGTCCTTATTGAAAATGAATTCGGCCAGATCGGCATTGACGGCGGATTTCTTAAAGACGCGGGGATTGAGATCCGCGAGATGAATTCCGGCTGTATCTGCTGTTCCCTGGTGGGGGATTTCGGCAAGTCCTTGGAGGAGGTTCTGACCAAGTACAAACCGGACAGGGTGATCATCGAGCCGTCGGGCGTAGGAAAGCTCTCGGATGTCATGAAAGCGGTTCGGGATGTGGCAGTCTCCGTGGATGTGGCGCTCAACAGCGCGGTGACCATTGTAGACGCCTCCAAGTGCAAGATGTATATGAAGAATTTCGGTGAATTTTTCAACAATCAGATCGAGCACGCTGGGACCATTGTGCTGAGCAGGACGGATATCACCGATGAGGCAAAGGTTCAAAAGGATGTGGAGCTGATCAGGGAGCACAACCAGAAGGCCGCCATCATCACCACGCCCTGCGCCCAGCTGACAGGAGAACAGCTTTTAGAGATCATAGAGAAACCGGATACCATGGCAGAGGATCTGATGAGAGAAGTTCAGGAGCATCACCACCATCACGGCCACGACGAGGAGTGCGGCTGTGAGGGCCATGACCACGAGCACCATCATCATCACGACCATGGCGAAGAGTGCGGCTGCGAAGGCCATGACCACGAGCACCATCATCATCACGACCATGGCGAGGAGTGCGGCTGCGAAGGCCACGAGCACCACCATCATCACGGCCATGACGAGGAGTGCGGCTGCGAGGGCCACGACCACGAGCACCATCATCATCACGACCATGGCGAGGAGTGCGGCTGCGAAGGCCATGACCACGAGCACCACCATCACGACCATGATGAAGAGTGCGGCTGCGGCTGTCATGACCATGACCATCATCATGCCGATGAAGTGTTTTCAAGCTGGGGCATGGAAAATGTGAAGGGATTGGACAGAAAGACTCTGGAGGAGATTCTGGATGAACTGGCCAACGGCAATGCTTACGGGGATGTGCTCCGGGCCAAGGGCATGGTTCCGGGTGAGAAGCCGGAAGAGTGGTTTTATTTTGATCTGGTTCCTGATGAGTTTGAGATCCGCACAGGGAAGCCGGACTATACCGGCAAAGTCTGTGTCATCGGCGCGCGCCTTAGAGAAGCGGAGCTTGACAAAGCTTTTGGCAGATAAATGCCTGTGCCTTTCGCCTTGCCGGACAGGAAGACCTCGGCAGGGCGGACAGAGGGCAGACAGCAGGATGTTGAGAGGAGACAGATCATATGGGACCAGCCATAGAAGATGACATGATGCCGTTGTTCCTCATCAACGGCTTTCTGGAGGCGGGCAAGACCCAGTTCCTTCAGTATACCATGGAACAGGATTATTTTCAGACAGACGGAAAGACACTGCTGATCGTCTGTGAGGAGGGAGACACGGAGTACGAGGAAGAGCTTTTGAAAGATACCAGGACTTCCGTGGTCTATGTGGACAGTCTGGAGGAACTTACGCCGGAGCGTTTGGAGGAGCTGGAACTCCTCTACAATCCGGAGCGGGTTCTTATGGAGTGGAACGGCATGTGGAATCAGGATGAGCTCCGCCTTCCCAAGGACTGGACCGTGTACCAGCAGGTGACCATTATCGACGGCTCCACCCTGGACATTTACATGAAAAATATGAAGCCCCTTTTGGGGGCAATGGTCCGCAACTCAGAGCTGATCATATGCAACCGCTGTGACGGCATCGAGGATCTGGAGAGTTATCGGAGAACCCTTCTTGCCATGAACAACAATGCGGAGATCGTGTTTGAGGATGAGGAGGGGGAGATCTCTGAGGTGTCGGAAGCAGACCTTCCCTATGATATGAGCGCGGAGGTGGTTCAGATTGATCCGGACGCCTACGGCATCTGGTACATCGACTGCATGGATAAGCCTGACCGCTACAGGGGAAAGGTAGTGGAGTTTACGGCCATGGTGCTGAAATCCCCGGAATTTCCTAAGAATTATTTTGTGCCGGGCCGCATGGCCATGACCTGCTGCGAGGCGGACATGACGTTCCTCGGGTATGTGTGCAAGGCCAGGGAGGCTAAAAATCTGGAGACCAAGCAGTGGGTGAAGGTCCGGGCCAGGATTGAGTATGAAGAGTGGCAGGACTACGGCGGGGTGGGCCCGGTGCTCTACGCCGAATCGGTAGTTCCGGACAAAGCCATCCGGGATATTGTGCAGTTTTAAAAAGAGACTTGATTGGGAGATTGCCTGTCTTTTAGCCGGCGGTCTCCTTTTTTATGCGCAGGCCCGTGCAGTGGAAGTTTGCCGCTAAAGCGGCGCACGGGCCGCGCGGCGAGTAGGGGAAAGACCTCCCCTACTCGATTGCACATGGGGCGGAAAGGAAATGTGGCCGCTTGCGCGGCCCCGCCCCAGCGCAGCAGAAGTTTGCGGTGACAAAACATGCATAAATGGTTTTGTGAATATGTTCATAAAACATTTGATTTTATGAACACTATATTGTACAATAGAAAGTGCATCGGTACGCCGGCAGAGAAAAGGGGGCTCCCTATTCGATCTGTAAAACGTTGGGGGCAAAATATTAGAAAGGACAGGTGAAAATGACCAGCCAGGAGGTCAGACAGCAGAAGGAAATTGAGCGGCTTCAGAAGAAAGTGAGCGCTCTGACGGAAGCTTACAGTCAGGCGGTGAAGGAATTGGAGGAGCTCAAGGCTGGGATGGTGTCTTGCAAAAGAGGCCGTCCAAGGGTGAAAGATGACCGGAAAGCGCGTATACTTTCCCTTTATCAGCAGGGAAAAAGCATGCGGCAGGTAGCTGCGGCAGTGGGAGTTTCAGCCAGCACTGTCCATAAAGTAATCGGGGAAGCTGTTGCGAGGACGCGGGTGATTTACGTTTTTATGGACAGGGATGAGCCGGTCACACTGATTGACGTCAGCAATGCGATACAGCGTATTAAGATCCTAAACTTTACCGATGATTTGATCAGCAGGGCATTTGGCATTCGGGAAAAGCCTACGTGGGAAGATTACGAACAGTTTTTAGAGAGCCGCTGCATGCCGAGGACACGGTATGGAATACGGGAGGAGTTGGAGAATTTGGGACTGGACTTTTATGATCCCGTGCTTATTATAGAAAAGACGGCAGGGCGTGTTTATGAGGATTCCCAATGGCTGTGGAAGATGGATCCGGAGGGAATAAAAGCTTATGATGCATTCATAAAGAGGGCAGGAGACAAGGAGGAACAGAAGGGCACAATTCGGGAGCTTTTGATGGAGATAAAGGGGGCTATGGAGAATGGTAGAGGTGGAGGACCTGGAAAAGATAACCGGTGAGACAGAGATCGCATCTTCTAAGGGAAACCAGAACAAATGGTATTTAAATGGGAGATGGTATAAAGAAGATGGGCTGGGGTATGAGGCCCTGGCGGAAGTACTGGTATCCCGGCTGCTTATAAAGACCAATGTCCGTCAGAGTATAGTATATCGATATGAACCTTTGCTGCGCGGCGGAAAGGTGGTCCACGGCTGCGTGTCGGAGAATTTTATGGAGCCAGATGATGATAAGCTGATTTCCGTGGAGCGGTTGTTTCAAGCCTGCGAAGGTGAAGGCGCGGCAAAAGCAATCCTTGCTTATGAAGAACCCATTGATAAGATCCGTTATGTGGTTCAGACAGTAGAGAAGGCTACCGGACTTGTTAACTTTGGACAATATCTGAGAGAGATCCTTAGTGTTGACGCATTATTTTTTAATGAAGACAGACATTTCCATAACTTAGCTGTGATTCGAAAAAAGGATGGTTCTTATCGGGAGTGTCCTGTGTTTGATAATGGGGCGGCTTTGTTTTCAGATATGAAGAAGGATTATCCTATATCTATGACAGAAGAAGAGTGCAGGAAGAAAATAAGATCGAAGCCGTTTTCCAGGGATTTTGATGAACAACTGGATGCTTGTGAGATGCTTTTTCCGGCAGCACGTTTCCGGGCAGCGTTTACAGTTGAGGATGCAATGAATGTTTTGTCAGAATTTCGGGGGATTTATGATGAAGCAATCTTACGGCGGGTAGAGGATACCATACGAATGCAGATACGAAAATATAGTTATATGTTTTCGTGAAAAGAACAGGAGACTAACCCTCACGGCGGTGAGACACATTCCGGCAAGGGGCAGATAAAAGCCGCCCTGATGAAAGTCGAGAACTTTTGAACTCAAAACCAGCTGGCGTATTATAAACTGCCAGCTGGTTTTTGATGCACACAGGGCGGAAAGGAAATGTGGCCGCAATCGGCTCTATAGCAGGCTACTCCCACAACACAGGCGTGGGCCTGTTTGCGGAGAACACGTCCTCTGCCGTAAACAGATCATCCAGCTTCCGGCTGTCGCTGCCGGCCCCTGCCTCGATATCTTTCCACATGCGGAACCCGTCTAAGTTGCGGCGTCCCTGCCTTAAGAAATCCTTTCCCACCTGAACCCAGTATTGGCTGGAATCCACGTTGCAGAAATAGGAGAATCCAAGGCTCTTTAGATAGCGGAACCGCTCATTGTCATCTTGATAAGGGTGCCAGTCCCCTATATCGGCTCCGAAGGGGAACAGGATAATATCCGTAGGTCCGATGAGAGATTCCACCTCGTTCTCCCATTTATCGCAGTCCGCTTTGAAGTTCTCCCAGCTGACTTTTCCCAGATCCCGGTGTCCCCAGCTGTGGGAGGCCAGCTCCCAGCCGTTGTCCCTAAGGCATTGGGCCACTGCGGCGGCAGTCTGGCGGTCCTGCTTGTAGGTGGGGGAATCGCTGTAGGATAGGGCGGTGCGGTATCCAAGGATGCCCTGATAGCCGGTAAAGGCGATGACGGCCCGGGCCCCCTTGTAGGAGAAATCCGGGTGCTCCTGGATGAACTCCTCCAGAATGGGAACCAGGTCAAAGGCCCCTGTCTGGGTTGTGCCGTCGTCCATGACCATCTCACAGGCAGGTTTTCCGTCTTCTCCGATGATCATCCGGGTGGCAAAGCCGTCGCCCGCCATGTAATCATAGTAACACACATCGTCCTGGGACATGACAAAAGGCTTCTTGCCTTCCGGGAGAAGAATCTCCTTTTTTGTCATCTTGGTGCCATCCTCGGTGGCGGTGAGTTCCGCCATGTCGTGGAGGCGCACCAGGACAAAGCCCCGCTCATACATGGAATCCAGGATCTTTAAAAATTCATCCTTGGTGGTCATGACCTGGTTGTAGCCTTTCTCATCCTCATCCCCGTCAAAGGCTTTGGACTCGTCTATGACCAGGGTGTGGAAAAACACATGGGTGATCTGGGAGATCTCGCAGGGCTTCAAGGTGGTCTTGATCTGCTCATATTCCTCTATGGCCTCATCGATCTTTGAGTTGGAACCATAGAACATGGAATCTTGTAAATGTTGGATTGCGCCGTCATAGTCATACCCCTGAGCAAGGCGGTGGGCCTCCTCCAGGAGAACATCCACCCGGGAGTCCATGGTGGGCTCCGGCTCCGAGGAGATCTCAATCTCTGTGGGGGTCTCCAAAACCAGGGCCTCAGACGAGGCAGCGCTGGAGGAGGGGGCTGACGGGCGGTCTTTTCCTAAAAAATGCTGCCCCAGCATCCAGCAGAACGTAATAAGCAGGGCCAGCAGCAGTATGATGATCAAGATCAGCGGAAGCCTGTGGAGCAGGTACTGTCTCCGCCTCTGGGAAGCTCGTTTGCGGTAGTTGTCGCGATGTATTTTCTGATCCATAAATGTACCTCTGAAATCTGATAAAATATAAAGGTGAAACCGATTTACAGTATACCACAGGGGGTCGAATTATGTAAATGGGAAAGTTCCAGAAATATAAAATATAATAGAAAGATAACAGAAATATAAAAGAATACAAAATTATGTAATAAGTAGAAAAAAATATGTAAAACCACTGAGGAAGAAATCCTGGATCCGGCATAAAAAAACAGAATGTTCCACCCAAAAATCCATACATTAGTAAGAGACCATGTG
>CAMTAF010000127.1 GCA_947066955.1 uncultured Hungatella sp. | reverse complement strand
GTATCGCCTTGCCAAGGCGAGGGTCGCGGGTTCGAATCCCGTCTCGCGCTTTTTTGTGTGCAGGCCCGTGCAGTGGAAAGTTGCCGCTAAAGCGGCGCACGGGCCGCGCGGCGAGTAGGGGGGAGAGCCTCCCCTGCCCGATTAAATAAAATTTTAAAGATCCGGTTGAAGCCGGGTCTTTTGTCATATTGTGGTTACAACTATATGCCGGTGACAAGTGCGGCAGAAGCAGGGATCAAGGATGAAAACATTAAAAGGAATCAATCAGTCTGTTTTTTGGACCCTTGTGGTGATTTTATACACAGGATTTATTTTTTATAATTCTCTGACACCGGCAGCGGAATCTTCCAGACAGAGCGGAGGTGTGCTGGCTGCGGTGCTGGTCGCAGCGGACCGTTTTGGGATTGAGGCCGGGTGGATCACGGAGCATTTTATCCGAAAAATGGCCCATTACAGCGAATATACCCTTCTGGGGATTTTTCTGGCCATTGCTGTCCGGCAATATGCTTTGACTCCGGCGGTGGAGAGGCTGACGGAGTGTTGCCTGGGATTTTTAATCCCTTTTACGGATGAGACCATACAGTTGTTTGTAGAAGGCAGATCCGGGCAGGTCAGCGATGTGTGGCTGGATATGGCGGGGGTTCTGACAGGCCTGGCGGCTGTCGGTCTGACGAGACAGCTTGTAAAAAGGAAAAGACAGGGGGACGGGAAATGAAGAGGAAAAATATAGCGCTGCTCTTGGAATATGACGGAAGCCGTTATGACGGCTGGCAGCGACAGGGAAATACAGACAATACAATACAGGGAAAACTGGAGAAGATTTTGGAAAAGATGACCGGGGTCTGTCAGGAGATCCATGGATCCGGGCGGACAGATGCAGGAGTTCACGCCGCAGGGCAGGTTGCCAATATTCATCTGGATACGGATATGGACGAGAAGGAAGTGCAGAATTACTTAAACCGTTATCTTCCGGAAGACATAAGAGTGCTTCAGGCCAGAGTGGTGCCGGAGCGTTTTCACAGCCGTCTGTGGGCAAAGGAAAAGACCTATACATATTATATTGATATGGATGAAAAAAGTTCTGTATTTCGGAGAAAATATGTTTATGCTCTTGGAAAAAGACTGGATGTGAATGCTATGCAGCAGGCGGCAGGCTATCTTGTGGGGACCCATGATTTTGCCGGATTTTCTTCCAACAAAAATAAGAAAAAATCTACGGTGCGGACCATTAAGGATATCAGGCTTCAGGTTTCGGGAAGTTCTCTGACCGTGACCATGACCGGAGACGGTTTTCTCTACAATATGGCAAGGATTTTGGCAGGGACGCTGATCGAGACAGGACTTGGGAAACGGACGCCCGATTCGGTGAAGGATGTTCTGGAGAGCGGGGACCGTCAGGCGGCCGGTTTTATGGCCCCGGCAAAGGGGCTGTTTCTTGAGTCCGTGGCCTATGAGCCAGAGATTTTCCTTTTGAATAAAGGGGATGGGGAGACAGTCAGATGACAGAGGTTCTGGTAAAATGGTTTGTTAAAGATTACGACAATACGGAAAATGCCAATGTGAGGACCTCCTATGGGGTTCTGTCCAGCATGGTGGGTATCTGCTGCAATCTTCTGCTGTTTGCGGCTAAACTGATTGTGGGGATTTTCAGTCAGAGTATCTCCATCATGGCGGATGCATTTAACAATCTGTCCGATGCCGCTTCTTCTATAATCGGATTTGTGGGAGTGAAGATGGCGCAGAAGCCGGCAGATGAGGATCATCCCTTCGGACATGGAAGGATCGAGTACATCGCGGCTTTCATTGTGGCATTTTTGGTAATACAGGTAGGATTTTCCCTGTTTAAATCATCGGTGGGGAAGATACGGGATCCGCAGGACATGATATTCAGCGGCAGTACAGTGGCGGTTCTGGTATTGTCTGTAGGCGTAAAGCTGTGGCTGGGATTTTTTAATCGCTGCCTGGGAAAAAGGATCCAGTCTTCGGTAATGATGGCTACGGCGGCCGATTCCCTGGGAGATGTGGCGGCAACATCGGCCACCATACTGTCTCTGGTGGTCTTCGGCATCTTCGGGATCAATATTGACGGGATCGTGGGTGTTCTTGTGTCCGTGGCAGTGATGATCGCGGGGGTGAATATTGCCAAGGATACCCTGGCGCCTCTGATCGGCCAGCCCATAGATCCCAAAGTGTACAGAGAAATCAAAGAATTTGTGGAACAGTATGAGGGGATCGTGGGAACCCATGACCTGATCGTCCACAATTACGGCCCGTCAAAGAGTATGGCTTCCATCCACGCGGAGGTGCCCAGCGATGAGGATATCCGGGTAAGCCATGAACTTGTGGACGGGATTGAGCGGGACTGTCTTCAGAAATTGGGGATTTTCCTGGTGATTCACATGGATCCGGTGGAGACTCACAACCAGAGGATAAGCGCCATAAAGGATATGGTGGCCGAGGTGCTTGGAGAGCTGGATTCCAGGCTGGAATTTCATGATCTCAGGGCTGTGGACGGAACCCAGAGGGTCAATCTGATCTTTGATGTTGTGATTCCAAGAGATTATAATGAGACCATGCGGGATACACTAAGAACCAGGATTGCGGAGGAGATGCAGAAAAAGGATTCCAGGTTCCGGTGTGTCATTACCATGGAGAACAGTTTTTGTGCAGAGAATCCGGAATCAATCTGACGATTGGTGAGGGATAACATGAAGCTTGCAGCGGGAAACAGCAGACATGAGGAGAGCCGGTCAGAGGAGGACCGGCTTTTGTTATTGATGAAGACAGGGGATCAGGAGGCATTTCGCAGGCTGTACGAGAGGACGGCCAAGAGCATTTACAGTTATGCGCTGTCGATCTTAAAACATCCCCAGGATGCGGAGGAAGTGATGCAGGATACCTACCTGACTGCATGGAATCAGGCAGGACAGTACAAAAGCGAGGGGAAGCCTATGGCCTGGCTGTTTACCATAGCCAGGAACTTATGTTATATGAGGCTGCGAAGGCAGAAGGATTATCCCCAGATCAGCTACGAGGACTTAGAGGAGGAAGAACCAGGGGAATTGTGCCATGAGATCGAGCTGGCGCCGGAGAAGGAGACGCTTTTAAAGGCCCTGTCAGCCCTGGGTGAGGAGGAGAGGAGGATCGTTCTCCTCCATGACGCCGGAGAGATGAAGCACCGAGAGATTGCGGAATATCTGGGTTGTCCCCTTTCCACGGTTTTGTCAAAATACCGCCGGGCCTTAAAAAAACTCCAAAAGCTGGTTGACAAAAATGAAATACCGGACAATAATATTTAGTGAATTATCACTTTAATACAGTATAGCACTTTGGAGGGAGCAAGAAGGATGTCGGAACTGTTAACATGGATTGAGAAAAAGATAGAGGGCCGAAAAGAGGTTATATTGGATGCCAATGAGAAGATCTGGAGCTACGCGGAGCTGCCTTACGAGGAGACCCGGTCAGCCAGGCTTCTGTGTGATATCCTTTTGTCCCAGGGATTTGAGGTGGAGGAGGGGGTGGCAGAGATCCCAACCGCCTTTGTGGCCACTTACAGGGCAGGGGAGGGAAAGCCTGTGGCAGGCATCCTGGGTGAGTTTGACGCCCTGTGGGGGCTGAGCCAGGAGGCAGGCTGTCCGGAGAGATCCCCTGTGAGGGAGGGAGGCCCCGGCCACGGATGCGGCCACAGCTGTCTGGGAACGGGAGCTCTGGCCGCGGCCCTGGCAGTAAAAGATTATCTTGTGGAGAACGGGAAGTCAGGCACCGTGATCTACTATGGATGCGCCGCAGAGGAGGGAGCCGGAGCCAAGCAGTTTATGGCAAGGGCAGGCTTGTTCGAGGGAGTGGATTTTGTGTACACCTGGCATCCCTCCACTCGCAATGAGGTGCAGCAGACCTGCAGCGTGGCCATTATGGGGGCCAATTTTGAGTTCTTCGGGCGCAGCGCCCACGCAGGCGGAAGCCCCCATCTGGGGAGAAGCGCTCTGGATGCGGCGGAGCTCATGAGCGTGGGGGTCAATTATCTGCGAGAGCACATGATCGACAAGGCCAGGATCCACTACGCCTATGTGGATGCGGGAGGCACGGCCCCCAATGTGGTTCAGGACCACAGCAAAGTCAAATATGAGGTGAGGGCGCCTAAAGTCTCCCAGATGAAGGAATTGTTTGAGCGGGTGGTGAAGGTGGCCAGGGGAGCCGCCATGATGACGGAGACAGAGATGAAATATGAGATCACCATGGCATTTTCCGACTATGTCCCCAATGACACCCTGGCCAGGATCGCCACAGAGTGCATGATGGAGGTGGGCGCGCCGTGCTGGGAGGAATCGGACTATGAGCTGGCCAGGGAATTTCTGGAGTCCTATGACCCGGTGACCCTGGAGGCAATCAAGGCGGGGATCGCGGAAACTTATGGTCCGGAAAAATTGGCCAGGATTCTGGAGAGACCTCTGGACGATCAGGTCCACCCTTACATAGAGGGGAAGCACGAGTATGAGTCCGGCTCAACCGATGTGGGCGATGTGGGCTACGCGGCGCCTGCGCTCAATCTGAATGTGGCCACCTGCTGCATCGGCAATGTAGGCCACACCTGGCAGATGACGGCCCAGGCGGGAAGCGTTCTGGGACAGAAAGGTCTTCTGACGGCTGCCAAAGCCCTGGCCCTGTCGGTGATCCGCACCATGGAGTCGCCCCAGGTCATGGAGGCAGCCAGGGAGGAATATGTGAAAAGGACAGGAGGCGTCTACCACTGTCCCCTGCCCGATGATGTGAAACCTCCTGTGGGGAGGTATTGATTTCTGTACGGGAAACACGGGAAAATAAAAATGTAAAAAAGTTCAAAAAAGGGTTGACGGATTTCCAACCATGTGGTAATATATATCTCGTCGCTGAGATAACAAAGCGGCGAGATAAGATTGGGCTATCGCCAAATGGTAAGGCAACGGACTCTGACTCCGTCATTTTCAAGGTTCGAATCCTTGTAGCCCAGCGTAAAGGTCTTCTGGTGGACAGAAGGCCTATTTTTGTGCACATAGGGCTTAAAGGAAATGTGGTCGCTTGCGCGGCCCTGTCCCGGAGCGTCGAGTAGGAGGAAATACCTCCTCTACTGGATTTTACAGAGAAAAACAACGAATATTGTCATTGTAAGCAAGTGAATTCTATGTTATTCTATTTGTATTGCTTTGCAAATAGAACAGCATATTACGGAAAAACTAAGGAGGGGTTTACATGAATGTGAAGAGGCTTCTCGCGTTTACCTTGGCGGGAACCCTGAGTCTGTCCAACATTGCGTGGGCAGATATTTCCGTGCCCAGGCTGGAGACGGGCGTTCAGGAGAGAAGAATGTCCGGGGCAGCAAAGGCCACGGCGTCCGACGCAGATATGGAGGCCACGGCGTCCAACGCAGCCGTTAATCTGGCCGGGGCGGAGGAGTATGAGATTACCTGGGAAGTGGATACGGATGAGATTGCCTGCGGAAGTCCCTATGAGGTCAGGGTGAGCAACAGCGGTCAGACAAGTGAGGCGGCAGCCTTAAAGGTTCAGTCTCCGGATGGCGGGGAGAAGCTTTTGGCAGTTACCATACCGGCGCAGGGGACCGAGACCATCACGGTTCCGGGCGGGACCTTTTCCGTGCCTGGCATGTACCGGATGGGGATTGTGGACCGATGGGGAGATGACAAAGAGTACACGGAGTTTTTTACGGTCATGGTGACAAAACGTCCGTCTATGACAGTGACGTTCACAGACCAGGCCCTGAGCCGGGTTTACAATGGAAGGACGGATACTCTGGTCCGCAGGGCTGAGGCGTCTGCCTTTACAGCGGTGGCTGACGGCGAGACTCTGGAAGGATTGTATCTCACCAACATTTCCTGTGTTCTGGAGAAGGGCGCGGAAGCCAAAGAGCCGGGTTCCTACCCAGTGGCAAAGTTGAGCTCGGACCAGTGCGATAATATCACGGTGACGGAAAATGAATTTGCCTGTTTTGTTATCCAGAAGATTCCCTCCACGCTGACCTTTAAGCCCATGAACCTTCCCATAGACGGGCGGGAACTGAGGGTCAATATCGAGGAGATCAGCAACATCCCGACAGGGCAGGACATCACGTCGGTGAAGGTGGGAAAGATAATAGATACCGATTCCTTTGCCTCCCTTCCCGTGGCGGAGGGAACCACCATCCGGTTTGCCTTGGCCAGCTCGGCAAAGGAACGGGAGATTTTGATCCCCCTTATTGTGGAAGGCACCCACTACACCTACGGGGAGCAGACCCTGAAGATTAATGGAACACTCCGGTCCTATGTGGAGACCAGGACGGAAGATGAGATTCGGAACTATTTTGAAGAGAATCCCTTTGACACGACAAAGCGGGATGTCTGGGATACGGAGCCTGACGTAGCCGGGGAGATTGCGGGAAAGCTCAGCGCAGAGTCTGTGGGGAACGGCATGAATGCCCTGAATTTCGTGCGTTTTACGGCGGGCATGGGGGAGCTTAGCGTTAACAGCGATTATGAGCGCTACGCCCAGGCGGGCACGGTTCTCCTGCAGAAAGTGGGGGGGCTGGACCACACCCCGGCCAAGCCGGATGGAGTGTCCGAGGAGTTTTACCAGCTTGGTTATCAGGGGACTTCCCATTCCAATCTGGGCATGGGCTACACCAATCTGGCAGACAGCGTGATCACCGGGTGGATGAATGACGGAGACGCAGGCAATATCGCTGACGTAGGGCACCGCAGATGGACTCTGGATCCGGGCATGCTGGAGACGGGCCTTGGGCACAGCGGGCGTTACACGGCCATGTACGTGGTTGGCGCAAGGGATTATACAGGAAGAGAGTACGATTATATTCCCTGGCCGGCCCAGACTATGCCTGAGGAGTATTTTGAGGGGCCATGGTCCGTGATCCTCAACGAGGACGTATACGGAGACCAGACAGCGGAGAATATAAGGGTTACGCTGTACAGCGACAGGACCAAACAGATGGTGCTTGGCAGCGGTGCCGCCACGGCTGCCCAGGGCAGGTATTTTAACTACTCAGAGACAGGTTACGGGATCGGCAGCGCCATTATCTTTGACCCCCATGTGAATTTTCAGGCAGGGGACCAGGTGGAGGTGACGGTCACCGGGCTCACCAACAAGAGCGGGGATGCCACTGTCATCCGGTACACGGTAGACTTTTTCTCCATGGAGGTGGAAGTTCCGGAACCTGTCCGCCTGGAGGAGATTCAGCTCAGCGAGGAGTCCATGGTGGTGGACACGGGTACATACCAAACACTCACGGTTTCCATGGTTCCCGAGGATGCCACGGATGCGGATTTGGAGGATGTGGTCTGGACCAGTTCCAACCCGGAGGTTGCCGGGGTGTACGGCGGAGTGGTATCGGGGATCAAGGATGGCACGGCTGTGATCACGGCGGAGCTTAACGGCAAAAAGGCAGAGTGCGCCGTGACGGTGAGGACTCTGGTGCCTCTCCAGGAGATCGCCCTGAACGCAAAGTCCCAGATATTGAATACAGGAAAGACTTACCAGCTCACGTTCCAGATGGTTCCGGAGGATGCCAACGATGTCAGCCCGGAGGAGGCGCAGTGGTCCAGCAGCAACGAAAATGTGGCCTCTGTGGACCGGGACGGGCTTGTGACAGCTAAGGCCTCCGGCATGGCCACGGTGACGGTCAGGCTTGGAGAAAAGGCAGCCAGGTGCGACATCACGGTCCGGGACGCGTTGAAGGGAAGTGTGTCCGTGCTGGCGGATGGCCGGGAGAAGGCAGTCACCCTGGAGGATGCGAGAGTCTCCCAGGCAGGAGAGTCTGTGACAGTCAGCTTAAAGGAGGTTTCCGACAGTGCAAAGGCGTATTTTTCAGCCCTGCCTGTTGTGGAAAATAAAACCGTGCGCTTTGCCCTGAAGCCTTCTGAGACGGCTTTTGAGACAGAGATCATCCTTGCCCTGGCAGGGGAAGGCTATACGGAGTACAACAATGACCTGGTGCTGAAAATATCAGCCCGGCCTAATGTTCTGCCGGCAGCCAGAACCAGCGATGAGATTCGCAGGTATTTTGACAGCCACAGCTTTAAAACGTCAGGAAACGATACCTGGACCACCATGCCAAACGGGGCCAGGGAGGAAGCGGGAAGGCTTACGAGGGAGTCTGTAACCAATGGACTCAATGCCCTGAACTTTGTCAGGTATGTAGCGGGGATTCCCTACGACGTGACCAACAATGAGACTTACGAGCGGGCCGTCCAGGCAGGGACCACCCTTCTCACCCGGAGCGGCAGCCTGACCCATTTCCCCAATAAACCGGCGGATATGTCCGATGATTTTTACTCTCTGGGATATGAGGGGACTTCCTCCAGCAATTTGGGAATGGGGTATGACAATCTTGCCCAGGCGGTCATAAGCGGCTGGATGGATGACGGAGATTCCGGCAATATCGACAGGGTGGGACACCGCAGGTGGTGCCTGAACCCGACGATGAAGCAGACAGGCTTCGGCCACAGCGGGATCTTTACCGGCATGTACGCTTTTGATTCCTCCGGCGGCGAGGAGGCGAGGCGTTACAGCTATATCCAGTGGCCTGGCCGGAACATGCCGGCTGAGTATTTTGAAGGTCCGTGGTCGGTTTCCCTGAATCCCAGCGTTTACAGCATGGAAAAGACGGAGAATCTGACAGTGACCATGACCAGCGAGAGGACGGGAAGAAGCTATGTTCTGGATGAGCAGTGCGAGGATCCGGGAGGAAAGTACCTAAAGCTGTCTTCCGGAGGCTACGGGTTCGGCCCCACGGTGATCTTCCAGCCAGGCGTCCAGTTTGACAAAGGCGACAGGGTGACCGTGAAGATAGACGGACTGAAGGATCAGTATGGCAATGATCTTCCGGTGGAGTATTCGGTAAGCTTTTTCTCCATGGCGGCCAAGGCTCTGCAGAGCATCAAGCTGAACAGTTCTTCCAGAACCATGACAGTGGGGAGCACTTATCAGCTGAAAGTGACCATGGTTCCCTCCGACGCGGACGCCTCCTTGGACGATGTGGTTTGGACCAGCTCCGACGAGGATGTGGCGGAAGTAGATTTTGACGGAGAGGTGACGGCCATGGACGTGGGGACGGCCAGGATCACGGCAGAGCTTGACGGAAAAACAGCCACCTGCACCATAACCGTGAGAAAGTCGGGCAGCAGCGGCGGCTCGTCCTCCGGCGGAGGCGGCGGAGGCTCTTCTTCCGGAGGCGGCGGAGGTTCCTCTTCAGGCGGCGGAGGCGGCAGCTCCTCATCGGGAGGCAGCGGCGGTTCCGGCGGCCCGGGGGGAGGAGGATCCGGCAGCACAGGCAGGACTTCCGGCCAGCCGGGCAGTTCTTCCCTCCCCGACTATGTGGTGGTGGGAACCTGGACAGAGGCCAACGGCCAGTGGCAGTTTACCGACAGCACAGGACGGCAGTATCGGAACAACTGGGCAGCAGTGTACAACCCATACGCCAACACGGGCCTGGGGCAATCCCCCTTTGACTGGTTCCGCTTTGACGAGGCGGGGAACATGATGGTGGGGTGGTTTTTGGATTCCGACGGAAGCTACTACTATCTAAATCCTGTCTCTGACGGCACCAGGGGAAAGATGATGACCGGCTGGGTGTGGATCCCGGATCCCATGGGAGTGAACAAATGCTATTATCTCAACCCTGTGTCCGACGGCTATCGGGGAAGGATGTACAGCAATACGGTAGTGGAAGGCTACACGGTAAACGGGGACGGCCAGTGGACGGTAAATGGCGTGATCCAGACACGATAGAGGATAGGGATGACTCAAAAGGAAGGCCTTTCGGGGCCTTCTTTTTGGTTTTGTTTTTTCTAACACGCTATGGACAATCTGTTGAAAATACTATATAATGGTACTGATTTTGGTTTGAAAAGGAGCGGAAAAGATGTATCAGTTTGACAGCAGAGTCCGCTACAGCGAGATCGATGAGGAGGGGCGGCTGTCCCTCACCGGCATCATGAATTATTTTCAGGATTGCTCCACTTTTCAGTCTGAGGACTTAGGGCTGGGGGTACAGTATCTAAAAGAACACGGGAGAGCGTGGTGGCTCACCTCCTGGCAGATCATGATCGATCGGTATCCTGCACTGGGGGAGAAGATCACCGTCAGCACATGGCCCTATGATTTTAAGGGAATCTACGGATACCGGAATTTCGCCATCACGGATTCAGACGGAAGGTATGCGGCCAGGGCTAATTCCCTGTGGTTTTTTTATGACATTGAGAATCAGAAGCCGGCAAGGATACAGGAATCGGATATCCGGGGATACGGGCAGCTTGAGCCCAGGCTTGCCATGAACTACGCCCCGAGAAAGATTGAGCTCCCCGAAGAGTATGACCAGAAGGAGCCGGTTCAGGTGGCCAGGCATCACCTTGATACCAACCACCATGTGAACAATGCCCGGTATGTAGAGATGGCAAGAGAGTTTCTGCCTGAGGAGATCTGTGTAAAAGAGCTTCGGGTGGAGTATAAAAAGGCGGCGGTTTTGGGAGACTATATAACACCCAGAGTCAGCAGGATCCCCAAAGGGTATGTGACGGCTCTGTGCGATCCCCAGGGCAGGCCCCATGCAGTGGTATGGCTGCGGGAATGAGGATGAGAGATGATTGAATTAGGAAAAAGGCAGGTACTGGAGGTTGTCAGAAAGAAGGACTTCGGCGTCTATCTGGGGGAGAAGGCGGGGGATGGAACCGCTGTCCTGCTGCCGAAGAAGCAGGTCCCGGAGGGAGCGGACATCGGGGACCAGATTGAGGTTTTTATCTACAAGGATTCGGAGGACCGCCTGATCGCTACCACAGGAGAGCCCAAGGTGGAGGTGGGCAGGACCGCTGTCTTGAAGGTGAAGGAAGTGGGAAAGATCGGGGCATTCCTGGACATGGGTCTGGAGAAGGATGTGCTGCTTCCATTTAAAGAGCAGACCTACAGGGTCCGTGAGGGACAAGAGTGCCTGGTGGCCCTGTATGTGGACAAGAGCAGGCGCCTGGCCGCTACCATGAGGGTGTACCCTTACATGAGCAGCGAGTCGCCCTACGGGAAAGATGACAAGGTCACGGGAAGAGTCTACGAGATCAATGAGAATCTGGGGGCTTTCGTGGCAGTGGACAACCAGTACTATGGTTTGATCCCGGCCAGGGAGATGTTCGGACAGATCCATGAGGGAGATGTGGTGGAGGCCAGGGTTACCAAGGTGCGGGATGACGGCAAGCTTGATCTAAGCCCCAGGGAGAAGGCCTGCCTCCAGATGGATACAGACTCCCAGGCCGTGATGAAGGCCATAGATGAGAGGGGAGGAGTCCTCCCTTTTAACGATAAGGCATCGCCGGAAGTTATAAAAGATGAATTTCATATAAGTAAAAACGCGTTTAAGCGGGCAGTGGGACATCTGCTGAAAGAAGGCAGGATCAGGATTACAGAAAAGACCATAGAAAGGATATAGGAGGTTTGTCTTGGACTCGATAGAATATTATAATAAGTACGCGGCAAAAGTATATGAGGACACCGTTGATGTGGATATGAGCGAGATCTTGGGGGAGTTTTTAAAGCACCTTGAGGAGGGGGACACTATCCTGGATCTTGCATGCGGTTCCGGGCGCGACACTTTGACCATGTATGAGATGGGGTTTGACGTGACACCTCTGGATGCGTCAGAGGAGATGTGCAAGCTGGCAGAGATACATACCGGTCTGGATGTGCTTCAGATGACGTTTGAAGAGATGGAGTTTGAAGATGTGTTCGACGGAATCTGGGCCTGCGGCGCGCTGGTCCATGTCCCCAAAAACGAGATGCCGGAGATCTTAGGACGTCTCCACGACGCTCTCTGCGACAAGGGTATTCTGTACATGTCGGTGAAGAAGGGAGACTTTGAAGGGTTCCGAGGCGAGAGGTATTTTACCGATTATACTGTGGACAGCCTGACATCAATGATATCCAGGACAGGCCTTTTTGAGATCATGAAGACTTGGGAGACAGAGGATGTGAGATCCAACCATGGGGATACGGTGTGGATCAATCTGCTGGCGAGAAAGCGATGATCCTCCGGCCCGGCCCAGACGGCGGCACTGCCATAAGTGCCGCCGTCTGCTGTCTATGCACACGGGGCGGAAAGGAAATATGGCCGCTTGCGCGGCCCCGCCCCGGCGC
>CAMTAF010000126.1 GCA_947066955.1 uncultured Hungatella sp. | reverse complement strand
ATGACCTCTCGCGTGTGAGGCGAACGCTCATCCCGGCTGAGCTATGCTTCCATAAAGTGGAAGCAATGGGGCTCGAACCCATGACCTTTCGCGTGTGAGGCGAATGCTCATCCCAGCTGAGCTATGCTTCCAGATGGAGTAGAGATCCTACTCGCTGTTCCAGGGCAACCCGCGACAATCGCGCCATGCTGCCCGATCCATATAAACAATGTGGGGCCAAAAAATGTCTTGACCCTGGCATCCTATCAAAAACATGGAGCATACGGGATTCGAACCCGTGGCCTCAACAATGCGAATGTTGCGCGCTCCCAACTGCGCTAATGCCCCAACACCCTTATTTTACCACGATATTAAAAAAATGCAAGCCCTTATTATCAGAAATTTTTACGGAATGAACTTTCGGTAGTAAAACAAAAAGAAATGTGCTAAAATGAGTTTTAAGCATTACTGGCAACAAAACTGACCAATGAAAACGGGTGAAGAAACATGAGAGAGCGGATCAACCGCCTGGCAAAAGGAATCATAGACATGGAGCTGCCGGTCGTGACCGTGCAGCCTTCCTGGGTGGAGGAGGAGATCAAGGCAGGGGAGCGGACCAGATGGGAGCTTCTCATAACCTGCGATAATCAGATCAGCGGCAAGGGCCTGGTATACTCCTCGAACTCCAGGGTGAAGGTGCTGAGCCCTTCTTTTGGAGGGACCCGCAGCCATGTGGGGTACGAGGTGGACAGCAGACATCTGGAATACGGAGAAAAAATAGAGGGATCTTTTTATCTGGTGACCAACGGCGGAGAAAAAGAGGTTCCTTATTCTTTTCATGTGGAGGCGGGCAATTCGGGAAAGATCTTAAGCCAGCTGAAGGAGCCCAAGGATTTTGCGGCCCTGGCGAGGCGGGATTACGATCTTGCTTTGAGGCTGTTTGAGTTTAAGGATTTTACAGAAGCGCCTTTTATGAAAGAACTGCATATCCGGGCAGTGTATGACGGGCTCCACGGACAGGGGAACCGGTTCGGGCAGCTGGAGCAGTTTTTTATCGCTCTGGGCATAAAGGACCCGGTAAAACTTCAGGTGAAGGAAACCCAGAAGGAGTACTATGCCCCGGACCGCACCATATCCGACTACGTGGAGATTAAAAAACAGGGGTGGGGTTATCTGCCTATCACCATAAAGATAGAAGGAGGATTTATCCAGACCCTCCACAAGACCATAAACGATGAGGATTTTCTGGACGGCATCTGCCGCTTCCCTTATGAGATCAGTCCGGCCGCTCTCCACGGAGGGCGCAATTACGGGAGCATCACATTTGAGACCATGTATGAGGTGATCAGGGTGGAGGTGGAAGCCCACGGCATGCCGGTAAAGGGCGGACACGCCGGACAGAGGCGGTATGCCAGATATTTGTCCCTGCGTCTGGAGTATGACTCTGCCCGAGAGAAGCAGGAAGCCCTGGGCGATCTCATGGCCGAAGAGCTGGAGCAGCTGCGGATGAGCGGCGGCGGGTCTGCCATCCTCTCTCTTCTCCAGGGGGAGCTGATGGTTCTCCTGGGGAGGTATGAGGAGGCCAAGCCGTACTTGGAGGAGTGCAGGGAGGAGATCTATCGGGAGCGGATGGAGAAGCCGGGGTGGTACTGTCTTTATGAGTACGCGGCCTCAACCGCGGACCAGGATGAGGAGCGGAGAGAATCCCTGCGCCGTCTCTTAGGCAAATACATGGACGAGGGCTCCACGGATTATCTTCTCTTTTACCTGTACACCCTGTGCGATGAGAACTGGTGTTTTGAGAATCCGGGAGATGTGCTGAGCCAGATGAAGGTGCTGTATGGGGAAGGCTGCCGCAGCCCTTTTTTGTACCAGCAGGCACTTAAGCTGTGGAACGAGATGCCCCAGCTCCTCTATGGGATCGGAGCTATGGAGCTCCAGGCACTGAATTACGGGGCAAAGAAAAAGCTGGTGAGCGAAGAGCTGGCAGTGAAGACAGCCAGGCTGTCAGGGGTGAACCGGCATTATCAGCCTCTCTGCTGCAGGATGCTAAAGAATCTGTACGGCGCGTATCCAAACAGGGAGATCCTGGAGGCAGTGTGCAGCCTGATGATCCGGGGCGGATGCCAGAAGGAGCCGGACTTTGTGTGGTATGACCGGGCAGTGGCCCAGCAGCTGAGCCTGACCAGGCTCTATGAACATTTTCTGGCCTCCCTGCCTAAAAATTACAGCCAGGCGATCCCTAAGCAGGTGCTTTTGTACTTTTCCTATGAGCACGATATGGATGGGAAGAGCCGGGAGGCGCTCTATGAAAATATGATCCGCTATGTGAATCCGGAGTCCTCTCTGTACCAGGAGTACGAGATGGATATCAGCCGGTTCGCGGTGGAGCAGGCCCTGGGGTCCAGGATCAACCGGCGCCTTGCCGCCATCTACAATGAGATGATCTATCCGGACATGGTGGATTCCGGGCTGGCAAGGGTCCTTCCGGCCCTGTTAAAGTCCTACCGCATCAGCTGCCGGAACCCGCAGATGAAATATGTAGTAGTGTGCTATGAGGAGCTTACGGAGGAGACAATGCACCCCCTGGAGAACGGGGTGGCCTATGTGCCTATTTTTTCAAAAGAGGTGATCATCCTGTTTCAGGATGCCTACGGGAACCGGTACACCCAGATGAGCAATGTGAAGACCAGGGCCATGGACAAGCCGGAGCTGGAGAAGAAATGCTTTGAGCTGGACCCGGAACACCCTATGCTTCTTCTGGAGGCCTGTAAAGAAGAGCTTTTAAAGGAGACGGTGGATGAGAATGGCAAGAAGATCATGGAACAGGCCTTAAGCCAGCTTCCCCTCCACCCTCTCTACCGCCAGGTGCTGACCTGGAGGCTGACCCGGTACTATCAGAGCTGCCCCAAGGAAGAGGCCAGGCTTCTTCCCCTGCTGGCAGCGGATGTGCATCTGCTGTCCCAAAAGCAGCGTGTGGGGCTGTGCCAGGCCCTCATCATCCATGACTATATGGATGAGGCCTGCGACATCATAAACAGGTTCGGCTGCCAGGTGGAGGAGGAGAGCCTGGGGAAACTGTGCAGCGCCATGATCCTCAAGAAGCTGTTTGACGAGAACGAGTTGCTTTTGTCCATGGCCTTTAAGGTATACGAGGCGGGGCAGGCGGACAGCGTGATCTTAGATTATCTGTGCGAGCACTTCAACGGGACATGCGAGCAGATGTACGGCATCCTTGTAAAGAGCGTCAAGGCCCAGGCGGAGACCTACGATATGGAGGAGCGCCTCCTGGCCCAGATGATGTTTACAGGCCAGGTTTCCAGGATGGACCAGGTGTTTGCCTTCTATGTCACTAGGAAAAAGACAGGGGAGAGCATTGTGAAGGCCTACTTCACCGTGAAGAGCGCGGAGTATTTCCTCCACGATGTGCCGGCGGCGGACAGGGTTTTCGCCTACTTAGAGAACCTGCTGGGAGCAGCTGTGGAGAAAGGCCGGGCGCCCACCATCTATCTCCTGGCCCTGAGCCGGTATTACAGCACTCTGCCTGCTCTCAACAAGGAGCAGAAACAGCTCTGCCAGGTGATTGTGGATCAGCTTCTGGAGGATGGCATGGTATTTCCCTACTTTAAACAGCTGGCAGGCCAGATCCGGATTCCCCAGGATGTGTCGGACAAGGCGATCATCCAGTATGTGGGGCAGAAGGATTCGCGGATCGAGCTTATGATCCGCATCCTGCCTGGGGAGGAGCAGTTCCACCGGGACGACATAAAGCGGGTATACCAGGGAATCTTCATCAAAGAAAAGATCTTGTTTGAAGGAGAGATCATGGAATACGAGATCTACGAGGTGAAAGACAGCGGGAGAACCCTGGCAGCAGAGGGAAGCGTTGCCTGCCAGCTCCAGGACGGAAAAGACAAAAGCAGCAGGTTCAGCCTGTTAAACCAGATGGCCCTGTGCCTGAATCTGAAGGAAGAGGAGGGACTTAGGGAGGCTATGGAGGAATATGTAAAAAAGACCGCAGCAGTGGAAGAGCTGTTCCAGCTGCTGTAGAGGGATTATGAAAAAGAGGAGTACCCATGGACGGACTGATACTGGGATTGGATTTGTGTGACGGGTATACCCAGATGGTTTGTGATCAGGAGGAGAAGATCTGGACATTGCCTACTGTGGTATGCAAGAAAAAAATGGAAGATCAGTGGCTGGTGGGAGAGGATGCCTTCGCTGCCGCTCTGTCGGGAGAAGGCATCATGGTGGACAAGCTGGTAAAGCTGGTGCACAAAGACGGAACTGCCACTATCGGGGGGATCAAATACGGGGGCATGCAGCTGCTGACCCAGTTCCTTCTCAGGGTGGTGGAGCTGGCCAGAGAGGAGTACCAGACAGACCGCATAAAGCGCCTGCTGGTTTCGGTGCCCAAGGTGGAGCAGGGACTGCTTGAGTGTGTGCAGAAATGCGCCGATTGTCTGGGGATTCCCAAAGAGGCTGTGAGCGTCATCAGCCATACCGAGAGCTTCATGTACTATGTGCTGAGCCAGAAGAGAGAGGTGTGGAATAACCAGATCGGCATGTTCGATCTGTCGGCGGACAATCTGCTGTGCTATTATGAGATGAAGGTTCAGAGAGGCATGCGCCAGACCACAGTGGTTGCGGAGAGGGAACAGCTGGAGGAAAGCTTCAGCCTGGATATCTTAAAGTCGCCGCCAGGGGCAAAGCTGGCGGACAAGATCCTCTGCTCCTGCGCCGGACGGCTTCTGCAGAAGAAAACCTTCTCATCCATCTTTCTCACAGGAAAAGGGTTTGAGGAGAGGGAGTGGGCCGAGGAATTTATGAAACTGGTGTGCGCCCGCAGGCGGGTGTACGGAGAGTCCGCTTTGTTTGCCAAGGGAGCTCTCTACCGGGCCGTGGATCTCATGCGGGAGAAGACGGCCTACCCTTATGTGTGCATCTGCGAGGGGCGGCTGGATTCCAGCGTGACCATGAAGGTGCTCCACAAGGACCAGGAGAACCAGCTGGTGCTGGCCAGCGCCGGGGAGAGCTGGCACGAGGCCGGCAAAGAGGTGGAGCTGATCCTGGACCATCAGGATTATCTGGAATTTATCATCACGGCCCTGGATCTAAAGAAGAAAAAGGCGGTGAGGATGATCCTGGAGGGATTTCCCAAAAGAGACGACAGGACCTTGAAGGTGCTGCTGAAGGTGGGATTTTTAGACGAGAGAACCATGACCGTGGCGGTGAAGGATCAGGGCTTTGGGGATTTCTTCCCATCTACAGGGGCATCTGTCAGGCAAGAGGTTATGTTATGAGCGTGATCGTGTGCAGGCCGGAGCAGGTGACCCATCCCTATTATGTGGAAGGCCTGGGGGTGAATATCCGTTCCTCCCAGGAGCTTTGCTATGCCATTTACCATCATCCCATGTTGTTTCTGGACAAGTTCGGGGAGCAGAATATCATTGATTTCATACGGGATGAGCTGGGGATGGGGTTTGTTGCGGCCAGGATGGAGCAGAGGGTTAAGACAGGAGAGAAACCGGAAGATCTGATGCTTTTGTTCATGCAGGAGTGTGACTATTATACAGGGGCGGAGTTAAACCGGCTCCGCCAGACCCTGGCCTCCTTCAGGAGAATGACCCCTCTGGAGTATGCCAAGGCAAAGACAGACTATCTGGTGCAGTTTAAGCAGTACGGCAAGGCCATCGCCGGGTACGAGGCCATCCTGGAGGCAGCAGACGACAAAAAAGACGACCTGCTCATAGGAAAGGTCTGGAACAACTTGGGGACCTGCTATGCCCGGATCTTCCAGTTCGGGAAAGCCATGGATTCCTACGAGAAGGCCTACACAAGAAAAAAAGATTTAAAAGCTCTGGAAAAGATGTACCATCTGACCCGCTTAAGCCCGGACGTAGAGCTTAAGGACCGCTACCGGTCGCTGATATCCCAGCAGCTTAAGGAGCAGTGGGATAAAGATTTTGACCAGGCAGGGGAGAGGGCGGCTCAGTCCAGGGAGCTTAAAAAGCTGGAGGCCCTGTTCCAAAAAGACTCCCTGAGGAGGGCCGAGGCGGCGGCAAACCTTGTGGAGGAGTGGAAGCAGGAGTACAGAGCCATGGGATAAACCAAAAACGGTTGAAAATAAAACGAAAGA
Organism: uncultured Hungatella sp.; assembly: GCA_947066955.1. GTDB lineage: Bacteria > Bacillota > Clostridia > Lachnospirales > Lachnospiraceae > UBA3402. The sequence goes on along the minus strand of CAMTAF010000126.1, from coordinate 6,048 downwards.
TTTTTATAGAAAGGTTATGGATCATGGAATCGCAGAAAAAAAAGAAGACTTATGAGATGGACATGTGCAGCGGTCCTCTGTTTGTGAAGATTGTAGTATTTGCCATCCCCCTCATCCTGTCAGGAATCCTGCAGCTTCTGTTCAACGCGGCGGATATTATTGTGGTGGGCCGCTTCGCGGGAAGCGAATCCCTGGCAGCGGTGGGCTCCACGTCGGCCCTGATCAATCTGCTGGTCAATGTGTTTATCGGTCTGTCCGTAGGCGCCAACGTGCTGGTGGCCCGGTATTTCGGAGGACAGCAGATGAGGGATTTGGAGGAGACGGTGCACACGGCCATGGTGATGGCGGCGGCGGGAGGAGTAATCCTCATCGTCATAGGAGTGGTTCTGGCGGATCCCATGCTGGAGCTTATGGGAACTCCGGAGGACGTGCTTCCCCTGTCAGCCCTGTACATGAAGATTTTCTTTCTGGGCATGCCTGCCAATCTTCTCTACAATTTCGGCAGCGCCGTGCTGAGGGCAGTGGGAGATACCAAGCGTCCCCTGTATTTTCTTCTGACAGCGGGGATTATCAATGTGGTGCTGAACCTGTTTTTCGTCATCGCCCTGTCCATGGGGGTGGCGGGGGTGGCTCTGGCCACGGTGATCTCCCAGTGCATATCCGCTGTTTTGATTTTAAGGTGTCTCATCAAAAGCGATGCCGGGTACCGCCTGGATGTGAAGAAGCTTCGGATCGTTAAGGACAAGATGCGCTCCATCGTCAGGATCGGCCTTCCGGCAGGACTCCAGGGAGCCATTTTCTCCATATCCAATGTGCTCATCCAGTCATCGGTAAATTCTTTCGGATCTGTGGCCATGGCAGGCAACACGGCGGCCCAGAACATCGAGGGCTTTGTGTACACGGCCATGAACGCGGTGTACCAGACAGCCTTAAGCTTTACCAGCCAGAATTACGGAGCAGGGAAGTATTCCAGGATGAAGAAGATCCTTTTGTACTGCCTGGCTCTCATCAGCATGGTGGGACTGGTCATGGGAGGAGGAGCGGTGGTCTTTGGCAGAACCCTGCTGGGGATCTACTCCTCGGATGCCCAGGTGATCCAGTACGGCTTAAACCGTCTGACCATCATCGGCACCACGTATTTTGTCTGCGGCCTTATGGACTGCATGGTGGGCGGCTTAAGAGGCATGGGGTACTCGGTGATGCCCATGCTGGTGTCTCTCACCGGGGCCTGCGCCTTCCGGATCCTGTGGATCTACACCATTTTTGCCATGAACCGCACTCTCCGGACCCTGTACATCTCCTATCCGGTATCCTGGGGCATCACGTTCGCGGCTCATCTGATCTGCTACTTGGTTGTCCTGAAAAAAGTAAAGAAGAGATTTCAATAAAAAAAGATTTGACAAATATCAGGAAATTGGCTATGATATCATAAAAACAGAAATATGAGAAACAGCTGTGAAAAAGAGGAGTACATCAAAAACCCTGACAGAGAAGGCCGCCCACCGGCTGAAAGGCGGCTGCGGGAAGTGTTGATGGAAGGTAGCTTTGGAGCCGGGACAGTGAATTTGTCAGTAGCCGTCCCCGTCTGGTCAGCGTTAGAGGGCCGTGGAGTGACAGATCCGGGATTTTTCTTCCAGGAAAGATATGGGGATCTGTAAAAAAGGTGGTACCGCGGAAATTAATTCGCCCTTTGTGTGAGAGATCACGCAGAGGGCTTTTTCGTGTGGAGGGATACTCTGTGTATCGGCGAGGCGGGGAGCTTTACGCCGACGATGCTCAAAAGTATTTTTGCGGCGCCGGGATAAAGAGGTTTGACGGGAGGTGGTAGGATGGGAAAAGTGTCGGGCAGCTGTGAGAGCTGCGTCAACTATGTCTATGATGAGGACTGTGGATATTATGTGTGCGAGGCCGATCTGGATGAGGACGACATGGTGAAGTTTTTGAGCAGTCAGACCTTTCGCTGCCCGTTTTATTGTCTGGATGACGAGTACCGGGTAGTTCGAGGCCAGATGTGAGGCCCAAGACAAATAAAAAAGACAGATAGGAGAGAGAAGATGAAAGAACTGGAGAAGACTTACAATCCCACTGCCATTGAGGACAAGATCTACGAGAGATGGCTGGGGAAAGGGTATTTTCACGCAAAGCCCAACAAGGGCAAGAAGCCCTTTACCATTATGATGCCGCCGCCCAATGTGACAGGCAAGCTTCACATGGGGCATGCCCTGGACAATACCATGCAGGACATCCTGACCCGGTACAAGAGGATGCAGGGGTATGAGGCCCTGTGGCAGCCGGGCACGGACCATGCGGCCATCTCCACGGAGGTGAAGGTGATCGACAGCCTGAAAAAGCAGGGCATCGAGAAAGCGGACCTGGGCAGGGATGGATTTTTGGAGAAATGCTGGGACTGGCGCAGGGACTACGGCGGCCAGATCATCAACCAGCTCCACAAGTTAGGCTCCAGCGCCGACTGGGAGAGGGAGCGCTTTACCATGGATGAGGGCTGCTCCCAGGCCGTGCAGGAGGTGTTCATCAAGCTCTATGAGAAAGGCTATATCTACAAGGGCAGCAGGATCATCAACTGGTGTCCGGTATGCCGGACTTCCATCTCCGACGCGGAGGTGGTCCACCAGGATCAGGAGGGCTTCTTCTGGCACATCAACTACCCCATCGTGGGGGAGGAGGGGCGGTTTGTGGAGATCGCCACCACAAGGCCGGAGACCCTTCTGGGGGACACGGCGGTTGCGGTAAATCCGGAGGATGAGCGGTATCAGGACCTGGTGGGCAAGATGTTAAAGCTCCCCCTGACAGACCGGGAGATCCCGGTGATCGCGGACTCCTATGTGGACAAGGAGTTCGGGACAGGGTGCGTGAAGATCACCCCGGCTCACGACCCCAATGACTTTGAGGTGGGAAGACGCCACAATCTGCCGGAGTTAAACATCATGAATGACGATGCCACCATCCATCTGCCGGGAAGCAAGTATGACGGCATGGACCGGTACGAGGCCAGGAAGGCCATAGTGGAGGATCTAAAGGAGCTGGGCCTCCTGGTGAAGGTGGTTCCCCACACCCACGCCGTGGGAACTCATGACCGGTGCAAGACCACGGTGGAGCCCCTGATCAAGCCCCAGTGGTTTGTGAAAATGGACGAGATGGCGAAGCCTGCCATAGAGGCTTTGAAGACAGGGGAGCTGAAATTTGTCCCCGAGAGTTTCGGAAAAACCTACCTCCACTGGCTGGAGGGGATTCGGGACTGGTGCATCTCCAGGCAGCTCTGGTGGGGACACAGGATCCCGGCCTACTACTGTGACCAGTGCGGGGAGATCGTGGTAAGCAGGCAGAAGCCGGGGGCATGTCCCAAGTGCGGCAGCGCCTGCCTGACCCAGGATGAAGACACCTTGGACACCTGGTTCAGCTCTGCCCTGTGGCCCTTCTCCACATTGGGCTGGCCGGAGAAGACAGAGGACCTGGAATACTTCTACCCCACAGATGTGCTGGTGACAGGTTATGACATCATCTTCTTCTGGGTCATCCGCATGGTATTTTCCGGCATTGAGCAGACGGGAAAATGCCCCTTCCACACCGTGCTGATCCACGGGCTGGTGAGAGACTCCCAGGGCCGGAAGATGAGCAAATCTTTGGGAAACGGCATTGATCCCCTGGAGGTGATCGAGAAGTACGGCGCGGACGCCCTGCGCATGACCCTGATCACGGGAAACGCGCCTGGCAATGACATGAGATTCTACTGGGAGAGGGTAGAGAACAGCAGAAACTTTGCCAACAAGATCTGGAACGCCTCCCGGTTCATTATGATGAATATGGAGAAAGCCCCGGATGCCAGGGCGGAGCTTAATGACCTGACCATGGCGGACCGATGGATCCTGTCCAAGGCCAACGGCCTGGCTAAAGAGGTGACAGACAACTTAGACAAGTACGAGCTGGGAATCGCCCTGCAGAAAGTGTATGATTTTGTCTGGGAGGAATTCTGCGACTGGTATATTGAGATGGTGAAGCCAAGGCTGTGGGAAGAGGGGGATGCCACCAAGGCGGCGGCTATCTGGACCCTGAAGACGGTATTGATCCAGTCTCTCAAGCTTCTCCACCCCTACATCCCCTTTGTGACAGAGGAGATTTTCTGCAACCTTCAGGAGGAAGAGGAATCTATCATGATCTCGTCCTGGCCGGAGTACCGGGATGAGTGGAATTTCCCCAGGGAGGAGCACGAGGTTGAGGTGATCAAGGAGGCGGTGCGCGCTATCCGCAACGTGAGAACCTCCATGAACGTGCCGCCCAGCAAGAAGGCAAAGGTGTATGTGGTGTCCGAGAGCCAGGAGGTAATCGATATCTTCCAGCACAGCAGGCTGTTCTTCGCTGCCCTGGGATACGCCAGCGAGGTAAACATCCAGAGGGACAAGACAGGGATCGGCGATGACGCCGTGTCCGCTGTGATTCACCAGGCCAACATCTACATGCCATTTGCGGAACTGGTGGATGTGGGCAAGGAGATCGAGAGACTTAAAAAAGAGGAGCAGAGGCTTGCGGGAGAGCTTGACCGCGTGGACAAGATGCTGGGCAACGAAAAATTCGTCAGCCGGGCGCCGGAAGCCAAGATCGCCCAGGAGAAGGCAAAACAGGTCAAATACAGCCAGATGATGGAGCAGGTGAAGGAGCGCTTAAGCCAGCTGGGACAGTAGAAGACAGTTAGAAGACAGTAAGAAGGAAAAAGAGATGGGCAGAGCAGAAACGGGGCTCTGCCCATTTAAAATCGGACAGCAACCCAAATTTGTCATTTTCTGCGAAAAAATTTTGTTGCATATTGGTTTACATATATTATAATAAATAAGATGGAGGGTGATGAGAATGGTAAAAGAGGCAGAGACCTATCTGGACCAGATACCCCTGTGGGCGTCTAAGAAAAACAGCCTGGAGGCTGTCCGGGATTTTTTAGGAGAGATGGGAAACCCGGACCAGTCCATGAAAATTATCCATGTAGCGGGAACCAACGGAAAGGGTTCCGTGTGCGCTTATCTCACTTCCATACTGACAGAAGCAGGGTACCGGGTAAGGACATTTGTGTCCCCTCATCTGGTGAGCACGAAGGAACGATTCTTAGCAGAGGGAAAGCCGGTGGAGGATGCCGTGTTCTGTCAGGCATTTGACAAGGTCAGAAAACTGGCAGAGGTTATGACAGCCAGAGGATACCAGCCGCCCACTTATTTTGAGTTTTTGTTCTACATGTTCATGGCCATATGCCGGCAGGACAGGCCGGACTACGTGGTGCTGGAGACCGGACTTGGAGGGCTTCTGGACACAACCAACGCGGTGGAGCATCCGGCGCTGACCGTGATCACCTCCATCAGCATGGACCACATGCAGTACCTGGGGGACACGGTTGAAAAGATCGCGGCCCAGAAGGCGGGGATCTTAAAAACAGGCGTCCCGGTGGTCTACGACAGAAGCAGCGCCGTGAGCAGCCGGGTAGTGGAAGCGCGGGCCGCTGAACTTGGATGCAGGGCTTATCCGGTGTCACCCCAGGACTTTACTCTTGTGGAGCGGCGCGGCGGATATGCCAGGATCCGGTTGAGGACAGAGGGAAAGGAGCTGGAGCTTCGGATTCCGTCCGCGGCAGACTATCAGCTGATGAACGGAAGTCTGGCGGCAGCGTCCGCGGCGGTTCTGGCAGAGAGGAAAGCCGCGGATATCACGGCGGAACAGATCAAAAGAGGCATTGAGAAAGGCTTCTGGCCGGGACGGATGGAGGAGGTGCTTCCGGGAGTGTTTCTCGACGGCGCCCACAATCAGGGGGGCATGGAGGCCCTGGCCCGAACGGCGGCCAGGATGCAGAGAGAGTCGGGGGTTCCGGCGGCCCTTATGTTCGGCGTGGTCTCCGACAAGGAGTACCACAAGATGATCGGGGAGCTGTGCGGCAGGCTGGATATCAGCCATGTGACCATTGCCCGCATGGACACGGAGAGAAGCGTTGACTCAGAAAAACTGGCCCGAGAGTTCCGAGAGAAGCTGGGATGTCCGGTTGAGGCGTTTGAT
>CAMTAF010000125.1 GCA_947066955.1 uncultured Hungatella sp. | reverse complement strand
TTGAGCATGATTTTACTCTCATCAATGTTTAACAGGTTCATATCCTGGAAGGACATATTGTGTAAAGCCTGTCCAATCTCATTGTTTAAATGCCCCGTATCGACCTTGAGTTTCAGATTGGCGTGGTCGATTTGGGCCTGCGCCTGCTCCAGGAAAGAATTCAATTGTTCTTTGGTATCCCCTCCGGCGAAAGCCGCCGTGACACGCAGCATGGATATAACATGTTCCAACTGTTTAAGATCAGAATTAATTTGCTTCTGTGTCTTTCGCTGATCCAGCAATTCTGTAAGTTTTAATATACGGTTGTCTTCTATAAAAAGTTCCTCCTTTAATTTTTTGACATAATAAAAAGAGAGATTGTCTGGCAATCTCTCTCAGAGTGACACATTTAGGTTAATTTCAAAATGGTGATTGGTTTTTAACTGTTTAGAATTTCCGTTTGCATCTGACGCAGACCCGTTCAACGTCATTGGTGGCAAAGCCTGTGAAAAGACTGTATTTTTTCTGAACAATCTGTATCTCTGTGCTTCCGCAGTAAGGGCAGGTCACTTTATCAGATGGTCGAGGCTCAAAAAGTGGGCAGTTGGGCATCACTTCTTTTAGCTGCCTTTCTGCGTCTTCGATATCAGTGGCATCAAAAGTGTATAATGGCGTATATTTACTTAGAGCCTTATTACTTTCCGGAATTAATGTGCCCCCTCCCTCCTTATAATAGTTATACTTTTTAGTTTCCTTTTTTTTAGGAGGAGAAACTGTCTCTTCTTCTGACAGCAAAGACTTCCCGCAAACCAAACACACGGTTTCACTGTTTCTCTCTTTTAAGATATCCTCGTTAATCATCGACTTGCAATGGGGACAAAAAACTGCTCTTACCATGTGTTATCCTCCTTAGATTTTTCTACTGAGAAAGATTATATCATCACCACTTACTATTTGCAATATTTTCATAACTTTGATACCCGTAAAGTCTATGCCAAACATGTTTCCCTGAATACTAACTTTCCAGGTTTGAGAGTTTTTTTGGAAAGTGATTGAAGGTAATCCCCAGAAGATTACCCGTAGCGGCCGGCTACTTTAAAGGATCTGTCGTTAATCTCTTCCAGCTGTGGCTTGGTGAGCTGGGAGGACCTGGAGATCTGGGCGAGGATCGAGTCGTTGGCCTTTAGGGTTTTCAGAGATTTAGAGAAATTCTCTACCGCGGAGGAGGCCAGCCCAAATACGCCCAGAACCGTCTTGGCTTGGGCTGCCATTGCCTTGATCTTATCTAAGGCATTGGCTGTCTCAAAGCCGGTTGCCCGGACCGTGGATTGGAATAATTTCAACGCGTTATCGGCATCTGCAAAGGACTGTTTGTCCGTGACGGAATTGATCAGATCTCTTACTTTATCCGCTTCGTCCCGGAGAACGGAAGAGGTTCTGATTTTTAAGTTTTTGCTCATGTATGAGTCCAGTTTTTTTGCTCAGCCTTTCTGTCCTGATGCTAAAATCGACCGGAAAGGGAGATCGGAGTTCCTTCTTACATGTTTCAGATTTTAGGGATAACCAGGGAGCCATCGGCGTTTGTGGCAAGACACTCGCCGGGAAACTTCCTCGGCTTTCGGAATCAATGGTAATGTTTTTTGGGCAGCATTCATTTGACACCTCCTCGTATGTTTCTTTGATCTTGTTCTTAATAGAAACAAAAGAAAGTCCATGGTAAGTGGACGAATTGGAAGCATCTTGTTTTATTTCGACCATGTAGGGTGGGCGAATCTTTTTGGGGGAACATAGAGGGAAAGTACAGGCGCCCTGTGAACGTAACTGCATATGCCCATTCCAGATCGCCTAACGGCGATGGGACCTATGCTTTGACTACATAACCGTACCGGTTCATGGCGAATCAGAGGAGGGATTAGTCATGGTCTGGATGTTGCCGCTCATGTTCCTCCTTTTGGGCGCAAAAAAGACGCATGGTTTACAATTTACTGTTCCATGCGTCTTTACGCTACGCCAACTGCATAACCTCGGCTTCAAGTTCTTTTAATTCTTCAAGTGACAATGACGGAATATAATCCGCAATTTCTTCCAGTGACATTTTACCTTTCTTTATCATTCTTTCTGCGGTTTCTCTTTCTGCGTCATGTCTTTCGCTTTGGATAAATGATTTCATTATCTGTTGATGTATTGATTTATGATGTCATCTGTATCGCTTTCGTAGATAACCTTTGCCCTGACTTCTTCTATCTGTTTTGTATCGTCCGGCACTTTAACACCTCGATTTCTAAAAATCTGTGACATAAGATACGATATATCCTACTCCTGCCACCCTTCAATTATACAAAGGAACGCTCGTATTTACAATAAAATTCATATTAAATTTCTATCTTATTCCGTATCGTTTTGTTCTGTGGTCCGTTATGCTGTCGGCTCTCTTTACGCTTCTTCATATGTACCGTTTCCAACTGTTGGGTTATCGGTTGTTTTGACGGCCTCCAAAGCTACGGATCCGGCCCCTTGAAATCGCTTTAATGAGATGCCCGCGGATTATGAGATGAGATTGGGAAGTTTCTGATGGGGAACAGGGCGGAGGTGAAAGATTTGTGCATTATGGAATATGATGAGGCTAAGACTATGAAGCGGTTCAGGGAAGAAGGCTGAGAAGAGGGCCGGGAGGAAGGTGAGGATAAGTTGGGAGGGCCCGCGCAATCAAACACGGGCCCTGTTTTTTTCTGCGCGGCGGCGCTGTTTTGAAACGCTTATTTCGCAATGTAGATGTTAAACAGCCTCTTCTCCAGATCGCAGTAATCCTGCATCATCTGCATGGAGAAGGGGTGCCCGCCGTCGGTGGTGAAGCTTAAGTCCATATCGGTCTTTAACTTGGCGTTGGGGAACACGATATAGGCCACATAGGTGGCGGTCTTGTCGCAGGTGTCTTTGCCGATTACCTCCAGCATGAACTTGCCTGCCTTGGGGAACTCGGATGCGTTGTTCTGGAGCATGACGGCATCCTCAGCGTCGTAGTCGTAGAACACGGCGATATTGCCGGTGACGCCGGTGGGAACGGTGATAGTTTTGGTGGCCGCGTCCAGAGTGAACTCCGCGGCGGAAGGGGAAGCGCCCAGGGTGTACTTGGTCCCCAGGGTGGAGTCGTCATTGAGGGCGTAGATGTACTTGATCTCCGCCCCGGTAGTTCCGGCGGGGACGTGGGACAGGGTGACTTTTCCTCCGTTTACCACAAGCTGCTCGTAAGCGGGAACGCGGATGACATCGCCGGCGCCCGCGACCTTCTTGTCGCTGCCGAACTGGGCGGCGGAGAGGCCAAGATCCCAGAGAGCGTTGGTGCCGGAGAATTCGGCGTTCTTGGAGCGGTCAAACTGGGTGATGACATTGCCGATGGCGTCGGTGGCGTCAGCGGTCTCGCTGGACATGTTGAGGGAAGCGTCCTTGATCTGGGTGATGGACCACATGGCTTCGCCGGTGGTATCGCTGAACATGGTTCCCCGTCTGACTCTGTCGATTAAAAAGTTGTTCAGGTTAAAGCTCATTTTTGTTTCCTCCTTAAAATTGATTTTTATTGGAGAGCATTTGTCTGCTCTCTGATAAAGACAAAAGAAAGTCCATGGGAAGTGGACGGAATGATTTTTGGGGGAACGGTTTCGCCCATGGGGAGTGGGCGGATATTTGGCAGGGACATCGCAGATGGGACTCAATTGACTAAGAAAGGTGCGGAGTCGGGATCATGTTAAAATAGGGCGGGGATAGGGGTGGGGCGCCTGGTTATCCCTGTAAGGAAAGACGGAGGCCCCTTGTAATCGCTTTCATGAGATGATATAATCAGGGTAGAGAAACACTGGAAAAAGTGAGAGCCTGGAGGGAAAGGGAGTATGCCGGTGATAAACAGGAAACATAAGGACCGTCTGTTCAGCTTTCTGTTCGGAAGCGAGTCGAACAAGGAATGGACATTGAGCCTCTACAATGCGGTAAATGGAACCAGTTATACGGACCCGGAGGACATTGAGTTCACAACCATTGAGAACGCGGTTTATATGGGGATGAAGAATGATGTCTCATTTATCTTGTTCTATGTGATGAACCTTTACGAGCAGCAGAGCGCGTATAACCCGAATATGCCGGTACGCCAGTTAATGTACGCGGCAAAGCTGTATGATAAATATATCCAGGTGAGGGACTTGAATATCTATGGAAAGAGTTTGGTGCGTCTTCCGCTGCCGAAACTGGTAACCTTTTATAATGGGACGGAAGGGGAAGGGGATCAAATCTTAAGCTTAAGCGACGCGTTTGAGTCCGACGGGGAAACCATGGTGCCGGACATAGAGGTGAAAGTGCGGATGATAAACATCAACTACGGGCATAACCCGGAGCTGATGAAAGCCTGTGAGCCCTTAGCTGAGTACGCGTGGCTTGTGGAGAAGATCCGGGAAAACAGGCGGAATGGCCTGGGGATCGAGGAGGCGGTGGACGGGGCGATGAATGAGATGCCTGCGGATTATGAGATTAGAAAGTTCCTGATGGGGAACAGGGCGGAGGTGAAAGATTTGTGTATTACGGAATATAATGAGGCTGAGACTATGAAACGGTTCAGAGAAGAGGGCCGAAAAGAGGGCCGGGAGGAAGGAGAGGATAAGTTGGGAAGGCTTGTGTCGCTGCTGATTACGAAAGGGAGAAGCGGGGATGCCCAGAAGGCGGCAACGGATAAAGCGGCGAGGGAAAACCTGTATCAAGAGTTTGGGATTCTCTGATAGAAATATGGCCATTGGCCTCCAGCGGTGCCAGGGTGGGGGTATTTTCGATCTCCTGGATCTGAATGCCAATGACGAGGTTTAAAGGGAAGAGCGAGATGGGAGTGGTTTATGGGGATGTATCTGAATCCGGGCAACAGTGGATTTGCCGGTATCCGAAAGGATATTTATGTGGATAAAAGCGGCCTGATCGGCCTGATCAATGAGACGATAGGAACTCCCAGACGACTGACCTGCGTCAGCAGGTCCCGCCGTTTTGGAAAATCTTTTGCCGCCAAGATGCTGTGTGCTTATTACGATAAGACCTGCGATTCCTCGGCGCTGTTTGACGATCTGGCGATCGCTGCGGACAGCCGGATTAATGGGACTTACGAGCAATATCGGAACCGATATGATGTGCTGACCCTCCTGATCCATCTGGGCTATCTGGCATATGAGGAAACAACGGGAAAGGCGTGTATTCCAAATGAAGAGATACGGATAGAATTTGCCAGGGTCGTGCGGGAGGTAAAGCGGGATGATACGATCCGGCGGGTCAGGGAGAGCGACCAGCTTATCGAAGACACGGTCTGCGGGAATGCGGATGCGGTGGCGGTACAGATTGAGAAAATCCACGCTGAGGAGGCTCCTCTGCATTATAACAGCGAACAGTCTCTACGCAGTGTGATTGAGAGGTGGAGAGGGTAGAGGGAGGACTGCCGCGGTATTCGGGCAGTCCATTTTTCTCAGCCTCCTTCAATTACAACAGTAAAATCCGCGGTTGGTTTCTTATAAGCCTGAAAAGTGATCGTCCCATCTCCAACACCGGTTTTGTTTCCCATGAGTAATCCCATATTCTTCTTATCCAATTTAACCTGGCTGTAAGAAGCGTTGTTTCCATGTCTCAATCCGATGATTTGAAAATCCATGCTGTTTGTAATGCCGGGAATCGAGATTACATTGGTGTAAGGATACGCGCTGGTCCATCCGGCGGCAGGGACTGTGACAGTGAGCCTGGTATGGTGTTTGTCCAATAATTGTTTTACTTTCTCGGCGGAGTAGGATACCAGGCTTGCCTGCTCCGGCTCCGGGTTGTCGTTGATGCCTCCCGCTTTCTGGGCGATGGTGTTGAACAGAGTATCGCAGTTTTCCAGCTGATGGCGCTGCATGGCAATAATGGCGTCTCTTAAACGATTATATTTATCAGCATTAAAAAAGCATTCCAGCAGCTTGGGATTGCTGGCCAGCAGCTGATTGGCTTCCACCAGGTTGTTCTCGCTCATATATCGGTTGTAATCATTGATGAAAGGCAGCAGCGCGCTGGTGATATCGGACATTCGGTCAAAGATATCTTCTTTTATGGGAAAATTGGTGAGAGGCGTGTCCGCGTACCTCTCCCCCAGATGTTCTAAATTATAAGCCATTTTTCAATTGTCCTTTCTTTAAAGTAATGTTTCCAGGATATTCCGCATATCCACGCTGTCCAGCTCATAGAGGCCGTATTGATTCAGGGTCTTTTCGCTGATCACCTCTTCTCCGTTGATTACCGGCTTGTTGTAAAGGTCATTGTAATTTACAGAAATGCCCGGTTCCTGGGTTCCGTCGTCAAAGATATTTTCCCGGTCAATGTCAGTGTCAATAAACCCATTGTCATAAAGATCGCCGATCATCGTGGGATCGCCGCACTCTACCCACTGAATCTGGTGGGAGATGTTCTGATAATGGCCATTCTGGGTTCTGGGGAGGCTGCCCACAATATTTACCATCCACATATCTCCCTCAAAAGATTTCAAAATCTTCGGGCGGCCGTCGGTTAAAAACCGGTCAATCAGGTTGCGGTATTTCCAGCCGTTTGCCTTATCAAAACGGCAGTTTTTTGGCTCAATAAACGTGGTAGTCAAGGAGCCGGAGTAATACTTCGCTATGCCGTTATGTACCACATAGGGATATTTTCTTCCCGGAGACACGATGGTGTTTGATTCTCTGTTAAAGGTGATATCATTGGCAGTATCCAGGATCATGGGATAACTGATATCCCTTCCGCAGAGAAAATAGCTGTAAAATCTGGAATGGACCGTGTTTGAGAATGTATCGGAATCCGCGCCCGCGATGACTGCCACATAGGCGTACTCGATCTCTCTGTTGGATGGCTCATAATAATCGAACAGTTCAAAGTTAAAGTCATCATTGACGCTGATATTTTTCTCATAAATGGTTTTCCACACAAAATCGCCGGCAAATCTCTTCTTGATTTTTACCTTAGAGACAATCTCTTCCGTATAAGACACGTTGCCCGCATTGGTGTCGCCTCGGTATAAGCCGTGGAGAAGGGTGTCAAAATCCCAATCTTTTGGAAGCTGCCAGTCAAACTCCATCAAAATCTTTTTTGTGGCGTACATCTCATCAAGGATTACTTTTGAAATAGAAAAAGAAGTAATCCTGGGATCCGCCGCCGCGGTGTTGGAGAAGGAAGAGTTTCCGCCGGCGAAAGAAGTTCCTATAAACATATTCTTCACCTCCTATTTAGTATTGGCACGCGCCGCATCTACGGCACCTGCCAGGTCGTCGGAAGGCATCCTAAAAGCGCTCCGCGCTTGCCTTCCTCCTTTTTAAGGTATCGGCACGCGTCGCGTTGCGCCACCTGCCAGTACGTCGGAAGGCATTCTAAAAACGCTTACGCGTTTGCCTTCCTCCTATTACCTCTGCCTCGAGTTGATAGTATCCATTTTGACGGGAGATACACAGCCCAACCTTATCCTCCTCAGACAGAAGAGGAAGTTTGCCGCTGTAGTAGACGGACACTACGCCGTTGCTCACGGCCCGCAGTTCGAAACAGCCTGTCGTCTCATCGGTTCCCAGCCGTCCTATTCGGTAGGTCACAGTTAACCGCAGAGTCTTTCTCGCGTCGCTGCACATGGACAAGATCTCCTGGTTGGGCCGGATTCCGTAAAATAACAGAACAAAGGAGAAATCTCCCTGAAAAAAGAAGCCTTTGTCGTAGATCAGCTCGTTATTTCTCAGATCGATAAACTCATTGTCAATATAAACAGCCTCATTTTTTAATTGGCCGCTTGACGATATGATGTTTGAGCGCAGGTGGATGGCCCCCGCCTCTGGCACATTGGTCAGCTCTAAAAGGGAAAATACATCGTGGGAACTGTAGTAGACTGAGATGCCGATGTACCCGGTGTCAACGGCCATGCCGTTAACGGTCTGCCCAACGGCCCGAACATAATATTCGTTTTTGTTGGAAAATCCAGACGCTGTGTAGCTTAAGGCGCTGGTGTCGTACTTTAAGCCGGAGGCAGCCAACAAGGTGAAGGAGTTGCTGTAGACGGTCACGGACCAGGAGTCCAGAGGCTCGCCGTTTTCCTGGTAATAGGATAATAAAAATTGGTAAGACGAGGAGGATATGGTCTGTCCGTCGATGATATTGGTAAACTGGAATACCGGCTTTTTCAGACATAAAAAGGGAGTGCCAATGGGCTGAATCTCAGACTCGTTGCCGTCTTTGTCAAACACGGTGATATAGGCATTGTACTTCTGGCCGTTTGTCAGCGCGGGCTGGGACAGGTCGATGTTGTGCTCAAGCTTGAAGGAGTCTATGGTTTTGTCGTAGACGATTTGATTGCTCTCGTTTTCTCGGATGACGCATCGGTTTTTCACTACCTGGTTTCCACTCCATGTGAACTTGATGGAGTATCCCAGTTCGGCGTCGAAGGGGGGGATCTTGTAGATGGTTGCTTGGGGTGTTTGCATGAGTTTCTCTCCTTTCTATAATGTAACAAGTCTTGTTATGAAATACTTTAATTTCAATTCCTTTTTATTATGTTATGTATCCACTTAATACATAATCGTAAGGTGTATTGCCATAAAAAGCTGGCAGAATAATCCAAGAATATTCGCCATTACCCCACTGTATTCCTTCGCCATCGTAATTAAAATAATATAGACTTGAATCATCTGCCAGAAGAATGATATGCCAAGGGTCATTTAGGATATAATCTTTTGGCCAAACACTTCCATTTGTAATTGCTGAAATATTCATTGGACGAAAGCCTTTTTGGGTAATAATAGAAAAAGAGTACAATAAGTAATTATTTCCGCCCATATCCTTATATGGTTTCTTAGTATTGTTAGATGTTGCAGTCCCTGTATATTGCTTAAATATTTGGCAACCATTAACCGTCACCTGCTCAAGGACTTTTCCCCCATCTGCTCTAATTGTTTGGGTTGACGCCGTTGGGGTTACCGTTTTAGTTTGTGCCGGACAGCCAACATAAGGAGCCCCATTGTAATAACCAGAAGGGGGAGCAATTCCAAAGAGTCGTTCACCACTCTTAGTGCTAGTATTAAATTGAGGGTTTGCGCCTTTGTGAATAGCAACAGTTGGATATGAGGAGTTGATCCCGCCGATAGTTGAATCCGTGATGGCTCTGTTTGTCATAGTGCCGTTAATCTTAGAGCCTTTTGAATACCCGGAATATCCTGATAAAAGATACCCGGCTTCAAGATTCGCGTCACTGGTGAAAGTACCAGTTAAACCTAAAACCCCTTCATTATGTTTCAATTTTGCCGCTGTCAAACCTATAGTATCTCTGACTTTTTGATAACTCAAATATTCATAGTCCTGCGCGTTATTAACCCAGTTGCATCCATAGATTCCGGGCTCCACAGCGATCTCAAACCGATTGTTTCTTATCTGGGCGTATTGAACGGGCTGCGCGGTTCCCCGTTTGTCGGGGACAGTTCCTGTAATTTTGCTTCCATTTACCCAGGCAGTTTTATCCTTTGCCAGATGATTCGCGGCAGCGTTCGCTGACGTCTGGCTGGACAAACTATTGGCCGTAATTTTGCCGGACCCGTTATGGTATCCCGCCGGGATTGTATAAGACCCTCCGCAGTTTAGGGAAGATGTTTTCGCCCCCTGATTCGCCATAGTACCAGTGACTCTTCCTCCATTTACCCAGGCCTCATACCCGGTTAAGATCTGGCCAGCTCCTGCGGCTGTTTTTCCGGATTGCACACCAGTCTGAGACGCCAGGGAGTTTCCCGTTATCTTGCCGGACCCATTGTGATATCCGGCTGGAATTGTGTAACTGCCTCCGCAGTTCACGGATCCGGTTACGGCTCCCTTGTTGACCATGGTTCCCGTAAGCTTGCTTCCCTTCACCCATGCGGTCTTGCCGCTTAAGATGTCCCCGGCGCCCGCTGTACTGTCTGTCTGACTGGCCAGGGAGTTGGCTGTAATTTTCCCGGACCCATTGTGATATCCGGCGGGGATTGCATAAGATCCACCGGCATTAAGGGAAGCCGTCTTAGCTCCCTGATCGGTCATGGTTCCTGTAAGCTTTGATCCATTTACATAAGCGGAACGGTTCTCCAATATAGCGGAAGCTGTGGCGTTGGCGTCAGAAGTATCAATATATTTGTCAGGTATGGGGTTAAGGGTAACGGAGTTTAATAATTTTCCACTGTCAGCGGAAATATTTTGTTTAGACTTTGTGGGAGTGACCGTTTTTTGCTGCCCGGCATTGGGGAAAATGATTAACGGATTTTCCTCCCCATAAGCGTTTTCTTTATAGATTCCACGGGGAATTTTTACAGATAATACACTTCCGTTAAGGATAGGAGTTCCTACACCTTCTGTTTCCCCTATCTGTATGGGAATATTGCCTGTAATCTTTTCTCCATTGGCGTAAGCTGTTTTTCCGTCAGCGATATCATCAGCAGCAGCGGTAGCGTCAGCGGTGATTTCTTTTAAATCAATGCCATCTCCTCCGCTGGCTGGAATCCAAATTTTTCCCATAATAAATCACCTCGTTGTATTGGCTGTTGTCATTAAAATATCACGATTCCCACCGTGATATCCCTCTCTGGTTTTTGGTAGACAGTAAAGGATGCTGTTCCGTTTCCCAAAGTCCCTGTGCCGCCACATAAGATGTGGAAATCTTTCATATAAGCTTTTTGTTCTTCCGGTGGGGCCCCGTCCTCCAGGGCGCTGACCAGCATGGCCTCCATGCCTTCCGTGACACCGTCTACGGCAATGGTCTGAGTGTAGGGAGCCGCAATCTCTTGTGTCTCGGTTTCGGTCCAATCTTCTTCCGCCGCGGTATCCTCTGCCCAAACTGCTTCCTCTGAATCTTCCCCTCCCAAGACAGCGTCCTCCTCAGAGATTTCTTCTTCATCTATTTCCGAATCCGCAGTCCCCTCCGCTTCAACCGAAATCTCTTCCCATCCGGAAGCGGGCAGGGTCACAAGGGTAACTGTCAGTTTGGCGCCGCCGTCTCTCCATGAGGGATTGCCCTCAGAGTCAGTTCCCCAGACTTTATTGGCCTGTCCTTCGCTGGGGGTCACGTAGCCTTCGCTGGAGGCGGTGTTGGCCTTCCAGGTGTCGGTTGTACTGTAGCCGCTGTCATTAACCAGCTGGCTTGTTTTCGTTGGAATTGACGGGGTATCCGTTAAATCCTCGTAAGAGCCGGAGAAAGCTACGGGACTCATGTCATTTTTCCGGGCATAGAGATCCTCGTTCTCGAAAGAATCTAATTTTATCTTATCCTCCGCCCCCATAAGCCCGGAAGAATCAGGGGTTGCGTTTTGATAAGTAGTGTCTGTGAAAATGGCATCTGCCGGAACAGATTTTTCTATGGTACATCCTGTTGACTTGATCTTGCCTGTGTTTCCGTCAAAGACCGCCACCTGTCCGTCAGAGGGCAGATTGTCGATGACGCCTACTTCTATGGGAGTGTAAGCCGGCTTTTGCTCCTCTTTTGCCCAGTCATGGACATCTGAGGCGGGTAGGGCGGTGGGGTAGGAGGGGACGTACAGCCGGCTGTCGCTGCCGATCCTGGCGGGGACGATATCCTGTTCAGTGGCCGGGTCGGCGATCACGCCTCCTAAATCAATAGAGTCAGCAGGTTTTAACGGTTCCGGCGGCTGCGGGATGGGAATCTCGATATTCACAGGCTCACTTCCGTCATAGGAGGCCGTCTTTTTTACATTTCCGCTGAAAGAGATAGAGTGAGGGGACGGAAGCCTGGAGGGAATGATGGGCTTGCTGGAGAGATCATCGTAATCACCGGAAAAATCAGACTTTGCTGAGATTTTCTGTTCCAGATCCTCTTTCCATGTTTTCATCTTCTGAAAGATATGGGTCAATAAGAGCTTTACAGCGTCCTCTCCTATAAAATGGTATTCTTTTTTGTCCATATTAGTTTAATCCTCCTGATGCTCAATGATGTTAATCATGTCTTCTAATTCCGCCCTGCTGATTTCCCTGATCCCAAACAATTCCAGTTCCTTTTTGCCCATAAGGGGCTCTGTGTTTACAGACGGTTTTTTCACAAGGCGGTTGTAATTATTGTCGGTTATGGTATAGGTCATAAATTTTCACCTCTCCTGTAGAAGGCCTCTTTTCCAAGAGGACCCGTGTAATCAAACACGGGTCCCGTTTTATGCGGCGATCACTTCGCGATATAGATGTTGAAGAGTCTCTTCTCCAGATCGCAGTAATCCTGCATCATCTGCATGGAGAAGGGGTGCCCGC
>CAMTAF010000124.1 GCA_947066955.1 uncultured Hungatella sp. | reverse complement strand
AAAGGCCGGATGAATGCCCTGAAAGAGTACATACAGATGATATCGGAAGAGATGGCCATCCTGGACAGCAAGGTGAAGGATGAGAATGTGACGGCGGAGGATGACTGAGGGGCCGGATGACAGGAGATGTAATAATATGACTGTAGAAGATCTGATTAAAAAAGAGATATTCAAGGTGGTAGTGGAGGGAGACGACCTGTCCCGTGAGGTGACGGGGATCTTCTGCTGCGACCTCCTAAGCATTGCCATGGGGAGAGCGCCGTCGGACAGCGCATGGGTGACGGTCATGGGCAATGTGAACACCATCGCGGTGGCGACTCTGGCGGACGTGGCCTGCGTCATCCTGGCGGAGGGGGCGCAGCCCGACGACATGTGCCGTACTAGGGCAGGACAGCAGGGCGTGACGGTGCTGGCCACGGAGGAGCCTATCTTTGAGGCGGCCTTGAAGGTCCACGGGCTGCTCCATGGCTGAGCTGTACTATGACCTGCACATCCACTCCTGTCTCTCCCCATGCGGAGACGACGACATGACCCCGGCCAACATCGTGGGAATGTCGGTGATCAAGGGGCTGGATGTGATCGCGGTGACGGACCACAATTCCTGCAAGAACTGCCCTGCCGTGCTGGCGGCTGCCCGGGAGTACGGGATCCTGGCCATCCCGGGGATGGAGATCAACACCTCCGAGGAGGTCCACGCGGTGTGTCTCTTCGAGGAGCTGAAAGCTGCCATGGAATTTGACGCCTATGTGTATGAGAAGCTGATCCCATTTCCCAATAAAGAAGAAATCTTCGGAAGGCAGCTGATCTACAATGACAACGACGAGATCTGCGGCACGGTTCCCAATCTGCTGATCAACGCGGCGGATATCTCTTTTGAGGGGCTGTGGGAGCTAGTGAGGGGATACGGCGGCGTCATGTTCCCCGCCCATGTGGACAAGACGGCCAACAGCCTGATTGCAAACCTGGGATTTATCCCGCCGGACAGCAGGTTTGTCACGGCGGAGGTGAAGGATCTGTCAAAGCTTCACGGGCTTAAAAAGAGTAATCCTTACCTGGAGGGGTGCAGGATTATCAGCAACTCAGACGCCCACTATCTGGAGCATATCCATGAGCCTAAACTGACGCTGGAGGTGAAGGAGAAGAGCGTCAGGGGAGTGTTGGAGGCGCTGGGAGGAATGGAAGGCGGTGTTTGATAGGGCTAGAAAATATCGCGGCAGGAGGCGCTTGGATATGGGGATGTACTTGAATTTAGGTAATGATGGATTTCAGACCGTCAAAAAGGGATTGTATGTGGATAAAACAGGGCTGATCGCATTTGTAAACAGTACTTTGGGAACAGTAAACAAACTTACCTGTGTAAGCCGTCCCAGGAGATTTGGAAAGTCATTTGCCACAAAAATGCTCTGTGCGTATTACGACAAAAGCTGCGATTCTAAAGCCTTGTTTGAAGATTTAGAGATTGCGCGGGATACTTCCTTTGAGAAATATCTGAATCGATATGATGTGCTTTATCTGGATATTACATGGTTCATCTCCACATGGAAAGGCCAGGTCGCTCTGCCTGCAGATGAGAAGGAATCAGCTACATGGGAGATGCCTGGCTCTGGCGGGAACGCAGGATATAAAGATGTAGTGGATTATATGGAAAAACAGGTGATAGGCGAATTGGCCAGCCAGTATCCATATGTAAAAGAGGAAAAATCCCTTCCTATGGCGCTTGGAAGAATCAGCGAGACGACAGGCGGTAAATTTATTGTTCTCATAGACGAATGGGATGCTTTGTTCCGGGAAGCGAAGGAGGATGACAAACTACAAAAAAGATATATACAGCTCCTACGGGGAATGTTTAAAAGCAGTATGACTGACAAGATGATAGAAGGCGCTTATATGACAGGCATTCTGCCAATAAAAAAATACGGAACCCAGTCAGCGATGACAGATTTTCGTGAATATACCATGCTGTCTCCTAAAAGGCTGGCAAAATATACAGGCTTTACAGAAGCGGAAGTAAAAAGATTGTGTGAAACTTATGATATGGATTTTGAAGAGGCCCAAAAGTGGTATGATGGGTATTCTTTTCATGGAGCGAAATCCATTTACAATCCCAATGCTATTGTCCAGGCAATGGAGAATGGGGAATTCGGAAGTTATTGGACAGAGACAGAAACCTATGAGTTATTAAAGGTCTATATTGACCTGGACATGGATGGTTTAAAAGAAGGAATCATTTCCATGCTGGGAGGAGCCCGGTGTCCCGTGGATACCAGGACTTTTCAGAATGATATGACAAGTATCAGCAGTAAGGATGATGTCATGACATTGTTGGTTCATCTGGGATATCTGGCTTATGAGGCTGATACAAAATCTGTATATATTCCCAACGAGGAAATCCGTCAGGAGTTTATAAGAGCCGTAAAATATGGCAGACACAGAGAACTCGCGGAGTTGATTTCCGCCTCCGACAGACTGCTGCGGGACACCTTGAGGATGGACAGCGAAAAGGTGATGGAGACCATTGAAAAAGCACATAATACTTTGACGGCTCCTCTTTTCTATAATAATGAACAGGCCCTTCGGAGCGTCATACGATTTGCATATATCAGCAGTATAGATGAATTTAAAGAGATCCAGGAACTTCCGTCAGGAATCGGTTATGCGGATGTGGTATACCTTCCAAAGAAGAATTCTTCCATGCCGGTTATGGTAATTGAACTGAAATGGAATAAGGGCGCGGAGAGTGCAATCAAGCAGATTAAGGAGAGGAAATACTCCCAGGTGTTTGAAGGATATGGGAGCGATATATTGCTGGTGGGAATCAGCTATGATGAGAAGACGAAGAGGCATGAGTGTTTGATTGAGAAATATAGTCAGCAGTGAGAAAGATGTAACAAGGAAACAATCGTCAGCGGGAATCAAAGATACCCATGCTGACAGATGATCATTATAATAAGGGGGAAGAAGGACGGCGATATGAGAAAAAGCAGGAAGAAAATGTGGGCGGTCTTCTGTGTCACCGCCATGCTGGCCACGGCATGGGCGGGAAGCGCCCAGGCAGATGAGACAGCCGGCAAAGGCCATTGGATCAATGTTGAGAAGGGCCCGGGGGTGGCTCAGTGGGTAGATGAGAACGGTGTGGTGGCAGACCAGCCGGGAGAGAAGCCCGAGGAGAGTCAGGCCCCTCAGGGCCCGGGAGAGGCAGCCCAGGCGGAGGAATCCGGAGCCGGGGAGAGCCAGGAAGGCCAGGCCGTCCAGGAAGGGGAAGAGAACGCCCAGGCAGCGGAAAACGGCCAGGGGGAGGACCCTGTTCCCGACGACCAGACGGCAGGCCAGACAGAAGGCGCGGAGGGAGAGCAGGCCGGGGAAGCTGCCCAGGAGGGCCAGAGTCAGGAGGAGGCCGGACAGCAGCAGACAGGCCGGGTTATTGATCCCAGCCGCCCCATGGTGGCGCTGACCTTTGACGACGGACCTTTCGCCCCTGTGGGCAACCAGATCATGGACTGCCTGGCACAGTACGGCGGAAAGGCAACCTTTTATGTGGTGGGAAACCGCTGCGCCAGCTATGCCGCCGAGATGCAGCGTATGGCGGCGGAGGGCCACGAGATCGGCAACCATACTTTTGAGCACAAGTATTTAAACAAGCTGGGAGCGGAGCAGATTCAGTATCAGATAAACCGGGGAAGCGAGGCGATCCAGGCTTCCTGCGGCGTGGTTCCGGCTACGGTCAGGCTTCCGGGAGGCAACAAGAACGCCACAGTCCTTGCCAATGTCCATCAGCCCATTATCATGTGGAGCATTGACACTCTGGACTGGAAGACCAGGAATACCCAGAGCACCGTGGATAAGGTTCTGGGCACTGTCAGAGACGGAGATATCGTGCTGATGCACGAGCTCTACACCCAGACGGGAAACGCGGCGGTCCAGATCATCCCGGCTTTGGTGGAGCGGGGATTCCAGCTGGTGACTGTCAGCGAGCTGGCCCAGTACAGAGGCGGACTGGCGGGAGGTCACCTCTACTCGGCGTTCCGGCCATAGATCTGATATGACTGATAAGGCTTTTCAAGGAGTAAATTCTTTGGGAGGCCTTTTTGTTTATATAAGCGGAAGTCGCAGGCCTCCGGCAGCCTGGGGGTAAAAGCAGGATTCGCTTAACTAAGTGACATTGGGCAGGAGGACTCATATGAAAGAGATACCGGCATTTGACATAGAGTTATCTCAGTCTGTAGACTACATTCTGGGAAGCGGACTGGCGAAAAGGGCATTTGAGGAACCGCCTTTTAAAAATTACGGGAACATATTAGTTGAACTGATTGAGAGCATAGACCGGCTGGCTGACAACTGCCATATGCCGGAATTTACCAACCACGCTATGCCTCATGTGTGCAGCATCGTAAAAAGGGCTTCAGAGTGGGGAGAGAAAGATGGATGGCTTCAGGCGGCTTCGCCTAGGGAGGCAGCCTGTCTTCTCATGGCCTTGGCGATTCATGATATCGGCATGTTGTCCCAGGACAGCAAAAACTTACCAGACGGTGAGAGGGAGAACTACATAAAAGGGTTGTCTGATCTGTCAAATTGGGTGAGACGCACCCATGTGATACGGATAGATAAACTGGTAAAGTCTCTTCTGGCAGATTATCTCAAGGACCATGACCAGAATTTGAAAGCGCATCTCAATGTGATTATCGGCATGGCGGAGTCTCATGACAAATGGCCTTGGGAGCCGGGATTTGTGTCCAGAGAAGAAGACATTTTACAGGTAGGTCTGACAGCGGAGAGAGTGGCGGCTTTTAATGGCGTCATTGCTGTGTGCGATCTCCTGGACGAGGACTGTGGCCGGTGCGATACCCTGACATTGCTGAGACATCACCACGGAACCACAGAGAACAGAGCTCACTGGCTTCGCCATGGTCTGACAAAGAGGGTG
Organism: uncultured Hungatella sp.; assembly: GCA_947066955.1. Classification (GTDB taxonomy): domain Bacteria; phylum Bacillota; class Clostridia; order Lachnospirales; family Lachnospiraceae; genus UBA3402. The sequence goes on along the minus strand of CAMTAF010000124.1, from coordinate 7,405 downwards.
GATGGGGTAAAAGACCACAGGGTAGTCATTGGACTGCGAAGGCTGGATTGTCCAGATCCTCGGATGGAGATGGTGTACAGGACATTGAGAAACCATTACAGACTTATCAAACTATACAACGAAAGCCTGAAACATATTCAAGGGGAGATCACGTATGTGGAGTTTAGTCCCAGCGATGGAATACCAGAGGCAGAAGACGAAATTTCAAAAGGGCTGGAGGTGTACCGGGAGTACCCGGAATTTCGACACGATTTAGCGCCTCAGCTGATGACCACATTTATGAAAGAGGCCAGGAACCAGGATGGAGAAGATGAGGCCACCCGAAGGAGGTTGGACCGAATCGGGCTGGAGAGGGTAGATCTGTCTCAGATGAAAGAGTTCTTTCGCCCAGTCTCACTGCTCTATCCAGAAGAACGGGTGATCAGAGGAGAGGGAAATGTTGAGGACAGGCTTGGGTATGCCCGCGGGGAAGCGGAGAAGGCTTACAGGAACGGGGAGATTGAGAAACTGCGTCAAATCTGCGGGGAGGCTCTCAAGCTGGCAGGGAGACATGGGACTCCTCTGAAACAGAAATACTGGGCATTGGCCTACACCCTGATCTATGAGACCGGAACCATGGATTTCTATGAGGCTCGGGAGAATCATCACAATTCTCTCATGCCCATGGGCCCCGGCAGGGCCGGCGGCCTGTCAGACAGCCCATGCCAGGGCCTTTTGGATGTGCTGTTGTGTTTTTTGGAGCCAAGAATTTCCCAGGAATATATGGAGGAATACAGGGATCATCTGATGGCATATGATTACTCTCTGATGAACTATGACTCGGCCACTGCTCTCTTGGTTCGTACTGTAGTAGGTTTGTTCTGGTTTTGGGACAGGGAAGGAGAGAACTGGAGCCAGGTCTCAGAACATATACGGAGGACGGCAGGGGCTGGGAGTTTGTTCCGGATGCTTGAGGAGCAGGAAAAACGCCTGAGACTTCAATACAAGATTCTTTATGGGAATGAGGCGGTGGACCAGCAGGAGCTGGAAGAATCCGGCCAGCCGGTTATGGCCCGGGCCTGGTATGATTTTTATCAGGCAGACTGGCAAAAAGTCTCGGAGGATATTCCCCAAATGGTTCAGCTGGCTCAAAAGAATCAAGACCTGTTCTGCGCGGTCCAGGGATTTCAGAATATGACCAGCCGGATTATCCAGTGGAGCCTCAATAAAACTGAAGAGAATACAGAGGAAGGACTGTACGGAGGGGTTTACCGTTACCAGAGGCAGTCGGGAGAGAAGGCTATTTTTCGGTTCTGGAAGACCAGGGAGGACTGTATCGAGACCACACTGCTGAAAAACCTGATTAATCCCACTAATTCTTCTGATAAACGGGCTAGCGTTCTCCGTCTTATTTCCCTGCGGCGGCTGGAAGCTCTGGAAAACTGGAACCTGGGAGAATATCTGGAATCAGTGAGAAATGAATCCCAGTGGCTTTACGACACTGCGGTCTACAAAGATGAAAACAGGAATTATCAAGGATACCGCGGCAATCTCCCCGAGGCTGTCATCGCTTTGATACAAGGTATGGACTCAAAGGCGCTGCCAAAAGAGAAGAAACAGGAACTCGCTGCCATGATGTACCGCCATTTTCCCGAAGGCTTTAATAAAGTCGCGGATTTTATGCTGTCAAACAATCAGAAATGTATGTGGGCTTACGGGGTGGAGTGGCTGGAATATCTGATCAGTGAGTTTGATGGGGAGCGGCTTAGTGGGATTGTAAAATGGCTGGTTCAGTATGATGAGTTTAAGAAAACCCAAAAATTCCGCTTTAATCTGGCTGAGTACAAATTTCTGGAACAGGTTGCGGAGCGCTTAACAGAGGAAGACTGGACCGTGATTATGCCCATTGTGGAGACGCTGTATAAAAGTTATCATCTATATCATGTCAATGAATCATTTGCTGTAAAATGTCTGGAATTTATGCCTTTGAAGGACTGTGAGAAGATGTTGGCTGTAATCGGGGGATGGCCGCCGGATCAATTTAAGAGAGAGACTGTATACAAGGTCAGCATCGCTTTGAGCGGCACACGGGGAACTATCATAAACAGGCAGCTTCATGAGCTGATTCGAACATGTAAACAGACGGACTCTGATAGATCATATGATCAGTTGGACCGTCTGATTGATATCAAAAATCTTCTGGAACTAAAAACCATAGACATAGAAGGAATCTGTCAGGCAGCGGAGACCACCCTGGAAACTCTGGCGGCCATTGATCTTACAGGCTTTAATTTAGACTACCTGAAAAATGTGAACGAAAAATTTGTGAACCAGAATTGGAGTCTGGCGTCGGAGGAGAAAGTGCTGTGGATTATCCGCCGGTTTTGTGGATTTTTGAAAGATCACAGAGGCAAACTGTCGAAGCCTTATTTTGCCGTTTTATGTCGGCTCCTCAATAGTATCAGCAACACGGGGACGGAAAATGAGAGGAGAGAGATAGGGGATTTTTTTGTCAGGGAATATGTTCTGAATGATGATGCCATCACCATAGAAGATACCAGATTTGAGCATAAAGACAGTCCCTTAAATGGACTTCACCTGAATTTTTTCACCAAGGAAGTCCCTGAGAGCAGCGTGTTTTTGATCTTGGCAAACTGTGGGAGAGAGATTCCCCGACAGTATCATCAGCAGTGTCTTCGGTGGGGGCTGAAACAGATTTCCAGAGGTCCTGACCAGATGTACTATTATGGGACATTCCTGCACACCTATTACTACTTCCAGGGAGATCAGATGACCCGGCAGACAGCCATGGGAGGACTCATGTATATCCGAGGGCAAATGGAGGCGGATGGAATGGAATTTGAGAAAAAACTGAGCCATGTGCTTAAGGCGTTGTCCCACCTGAAAAATATGACAGAGTGGTTTGACGGTCAGCCTTTTACGGAGTTGGCCCGGCAGGATTTTGATTTTCAGGAACTGTTCTTGAAACCTTTGGAGCAGGTGAAAGAGCGGTCCGCGGTTGGCGAGTCACGGCACTGGGAGATGTGAGATTATGGATAATGATTTTGGTTTGAAGAGAAGGATAAAGGACGCTCTGAGGCTGTATGAAGGTGACACCCGGGTCAGGGATGAGAACGGCCAATTGTGTCCCAGACAGTGGGCAGACCCCTTTCGAAAAGACGAGAAAGCCTACCAGACATTGAACGCTCTTCTGTTTCCGGGGATTTCCAATGAGCGAGCCCGGATTTTTAAAGAGAACAGGCAGCTGAACCCGGTGTATGTACAGCGGTTGGAGGAGACCCTGGAAGTGTACTGTGACATATTCCGGTCCATGTGCTGGGGACGGGAGGACAGGCCCGAGGAGTTGGTGGTCCGGCGGGTAGAAAGGATGGATTCCGTGGAACTCCTAAAAAAGGGGAGGACTATCTCCTTTGTATCGGCTTCGAAAGCCCCGTACAGTTCTTCCTTTTCTCAAAAAGACGGGGTGGCTCTCATGGAAATCCACATAAAACCGGATATGCCCTATGTGGATTTTCAGAAAGCTCTTGGAGAAGAGTACGCGCGAAGAGATGAGAAGGAAGTGCTGCTGCCTCCCTTTGTAGAGATCTCTATGGAGAAGGTGGAAATGAACAAGGCAGAGAAAAAGGCTGTCCGGGATCTTAAGGGCAGTCGTCCTGAAGAAAAATACAAGGTGGAAACAAAAAGATTTTCCTGCTATTCTGGGGAGACAGAGGAAGATGAATTGTTAAGAGGCAGGGAGACTGCTGTGGAAGCGCTGAAGGCCATGAATCGGGGGGAATGGCAGCAGGATTTTTCGGCTTATATAGCGTGGAAAAGACAGCTGAGGGATTATCTGGAAAATCGTTTTTGGCGTATATGGACTTCATTTCCTGAAAATCACCTCCAGCAGCTGACGGGAGAGAAAGGCTCCGACGCAGATGGACAGCAGGTAAACGCCGATTCCCGGCCCGATGCCAAGAACCAGTGAGATTTCATGGAAAACCACCTGGGTCACAGGGTAGTAGGGTGATATATAAAACATGTCCGCCCTTCCAAGGGTGGCGATGTTGATGACCGTTGCCAGGGCGCAGAACATGAAAAACAGCAGGAGCGCGGGCAAAAAGCAGCCCTTATCTTTTCCGGCCAGACCGGAAGCAGTGGAATAGAACCCGATAAACACCAGCAGGATGTGCCACAGCAACCCGTGGAGGGTCAGGGTCCAGTAAGGATGCATGAGCCCGGAAGGCTCTAAGAGGGCCATGATTCCGCCGAGAAACCCGAAAGACTGTAAGTATATGGCAGCGGTCCGGCGGATTTTTCCCCGGGGGAGAAAGGGGAAGGCCAGACAAAGATACATGGGCGTGCTGCAGAGCTGGAAAGGAAAATACCACCAGTCGTAGCGGCCCTCATTGACCACGCTGTACAAAAACAGTTGTTTGTAAATCTCGCCTACAGCCAACAGAACCCCGCATAGAAATAACACCTGGCTGGGCGCTATTTTTGTGAAAGCTGCGGATTTTGGATTGGAAGCGCTGGCTTCGGTGAATGACAAACCGCACAGCAGCCTGGTGAGACAGACGGCCCCTGTCAGTCCCCCCAGAAGAAAAAGAACATGAAAGGCCGACCAGGGGGCCGGCGGTGTCATGGGCCAGGCTGTTTTTTGGATTATGTTCCTTATCATGAAAATTCCCCCTTTTTATGCGCAGGCCCGTACAGTGGAAGTTTGCCGCTAAAGCAGCGCACGGGCCGCTGCGCGTCACCTGTCAGTTCGCCTAGTTAGTATACCTCATCCGGCAGCGGCAGACAATGGCCAAAAAGCAGGATTCTGGAAAGAAATCCATAAGAAAATATAAATTTGGCAAAAGTTCCACTTGATTAATCTGAGAAATGCTATATAATGGATTACTAGCAATGTAATTTTTATGCATTACATTGCATATATATGAGGAGGAGATTATAATTATGAAAAAACAGATACTTGCGTTATTTATGACTGCTGTGATGGCAGGTTCCCTGACAGCCTGCGGTTCTTCTGCGGCAGATGCCACCACGGCGGCAGCTACAGAAGCGGCGACAACAGCGGCAGAAACCACTGAGGCGGCGACAACAGCAGCGGACACGGCCGCTCAGAGCAAAGAGGAGACAACAGCGGAAGAGTCCAAGGCAGCGGACAGCGGCGCGGCCGGGGGAGTGCTGGTGATGGCCACCAACGCGGAGTTTCCGCCTTACGAATATCACGACGGCGGCGAGATCGTGGGTATTGACGTTGAGGTGGCGGGAGCCATAGCCGAGAAGCTGGGCATGACCCTGGAGATTGAGGATATTGCCTTTGACTCCATTATCCCGGAGCTTCAGTCCGGCAAGGCCGATATCGGCGCGGCAGGCATGACAGTCAGCGAGGACCGTCTGAAGAATGTGGATTTCTCCGACACCTACACCACTGCCTCCCAGGTAATTATCGTAAAGGAAGACAGCGACATCACGGGACCTGACGACTTAGCGGGCAAATACATTGGCGTTCAGCTGGGAACCACAGGCGACATCTACGCTTCCGACTACGAGGCGGAGGGTTCCACCATTGAGCGTTACAACAAGGGTTTTGAGGCTGTCCAGGCTATGCTCCAGGGCAAGATCGACGCCGTGGTCATCGACGTTGAGCCGGCAAAGGTATTTGTGTCCCAGAACGAGGGTATCAAGATCTTAGACGAGGCCCTGACCGTTGAGGAGTATGCCATCGCGGTGAAGAAGGGCAACACAGAGCTTTTGGAGAAGATCAACAAAGCCTTGGGAGAGCTGAAAGAATCAGGAGAGCTTCAGGCCATTATTGACAAATATATTTCCGCTGAGTAAAAGCGGCAGACGGGACGGGTACGATGATTGACAAATTCAGCGCGGATTTTTACCAGAATTTTATAGAAGATGACCGGTGGAAATATATTGTGGACGGTCTGGGAAATACCATCAAGATCACGTTTTTCGCGGTGTTGGTGGGAATTCTGCTGGGATTTTTGGTGGCAGTGGTCCGCTCCACCTATGAGAAGACAGGAAAGCTTAAGCTTTTGGACCTGCTGTGCAAAGTATATCTGACGGTCATCCGGGGAACTCCGGTGCTGATCCAGCTGATGATCATCTACTTTGTAGTGTTCGGCTCCGTCAGGATCGACAAGGTCCTGGTGTCGGTGCTGGCCTTTGGCATCAACTCAGGAGCCTATGTGGCAGAGATATTCCGCAGCGGCATCATGTCCATTGACAACGGACAGTTTGAAGCAGGACGAAGCCTGGGATTCAGCTATCCCCAGACCATGTTCTATATCATCATGCCTCAGGCATTTAAAAATGTGCTTCCGGCTCTGGGCAATGAGTTTATCGTGCTCTTAAAGGAGACATCCGTGGCCGGATACATCGCGGTGCAGGATCTGACCAAGGGCGCGGATATTATCAGGAGCCGTACATACAGCGCCTTCATGCCCCTCATGGCGGCAGCTGTCATTTACCTGGTAATGGTTATGATATTCACCTACTTTGTGCAGAGACTGGAGAGGAGGCTGAGGAACAGTGACCACTGAACACGAGAACCCGCTGATTAAGGTGGAGCATCTGAGAAAATGCTTTAACGAGATGGAGGTCCTAAAGGACATCAGCGTGGACATCCGCAAAGGGGACGTGGTCTGTGTCATCGGCCCGTCGGGATCCGGCAAAAGCACGTTTCTGCGGTGCCTCAACCGTCTGGAGGAACCCACGGATGGGAAGATTTTTTTTGAGGGCATCGACATCACAGACCCAAAGACCGACATTGACCGGCACCGCCAGAAGATGGGAATGGTGTTCCAGCAGTTTAACCTGTTTCCCCACATGACCATCATGAAAAACCTGACCATCGCCCCTGTGAAGCTCCAGGGCAGGAGCCAGAGCGAGGCGGAAGGACAGGCCATGAAGCTTTTGGAAAGAGTGGGGCTGGCAGACAGGGCAGCGGCTTACCCAAGCCAGCTGTCCGGCGGCCAGAAACAGAGGATCGCCATTGTCCGGGCCCTGTGCATGAATCCCGATGTGATGCTTTTTGACGAGCCCACCTCTGCCCTGGACCCAGAGATGGTAGGCGAGGTGCTGAACGTTATGAGAGATCTGGCAAAGGAAAAGATGACCATGGTGGTGGTCACCCACGAGATGGGCTTTGCCAGGGAGGTGGCCAGCAGGGTGATGTTTATGGACGACGGATATTTTCTGGAGGAAAACACCCCGGAAGAATTTTTTGCCAACCCCAAGAACGAGAGGCTTAAAAACTTTCTGGGGAAGGTGCTGTAGATTGGTTTGGGATAGAGAAGACCTGGAAGATCTTTTTAGGGAGATCTTTCGGGTCTTTTTGGATGCTGGGACAGTGTAACTTTACTTGGGGAATTTTGGAAATAAAAAAAACAAGACGGCGACT
>CAMTAF010000123.1 GCA_947066955.1 uncultured Hungatella sp. | reverse complement strand
TTCAGGATGCCTTCCGACGACCTGGCAGGTGCCGCGAAGCGGCGCGTGCCGATACATCATAACAAGGAGGAGATTTCATGGACAGGCCCCTTGTGATATTAACAGGCCCCACGGCAGTGGGAAAGACCCAGCTTTCCATCGACCTTGCCCAGGCAGTGGGCGGGGAGATCATCAGCGCCGACTCCATGCAGGTGTACCGCCACATGGACATCGGCTCGGCAAAGGTGACAAAGAGCCAGATGAGAGGAATCCCCCACCATCTCATCGATGTGCTGGAGCCCACGGAGGAGTTCAATGTGGCGGCTTTTCAGCGCATGGCAAAGGAGGCCATGGAGGGGATCTTTGACAGAGGCCATATCCCTGTAGTGGTGGGAGGAACAGGATTTTACATCCAGGCCCTGGCCTATGACATTGATTTTACGGAAAACGATTCCGACAGAACCCTGCGCAGCCAGCTGGAGAAGACTGCCCGGGAACTGGGGGCAGATCACCTCCATGACATGCTGCGGCAGGCAGACCCGGCGGCAGCGGACCAGATCCACCCCAACAATATAAAGAGGGTGATCAGGGCCCTGGAATTTTACCGGCAGACGGGAATCCGGATCTCGGAGCACAATGAGACGGAGAGAAAGAAGAGCTCCCCGTACAAGTTGTTTTACTATGTGCTGAACACCGACAGGAGCGTTCTCTATAAGCGCATTGAACAGAGGGTAGACCAGATGATGGACCAGGGGCTTTTGGAGGAAGTGAGAAAGCTGGCTGCCATGGGCTGCACCAGGAATCTGGTGTCCATGCAGGGATTGGGATACAAGGAGCTGCTGGATTACCTGGAAGGGGAGTGCACCCTGGAGGAGGCCGTCTCCACCATCAAGCGGGACACCAGGCATTTTGCCAAAAGGCAGATCACCTGGTTTAAGAGAGAAAGAGATGTCCGGTGGCTGAATCTGCCGGATTTTCATAATGATTCTAAAGAAGTTTTAGACCACATTTTACAGGAGACCAGAGAATTATGGAATTAGAGACCATGTACCGGTCCCTGGGGATCTGTCCCCAGGTTCTGGATTTTGCAAAAAAGACGGAAGATTCGCTGAAGGACCGCTTTGAGGCCATTGACAGACGGGCGGAATACAACCAGCTGAAGGTCATCAAGGCCATGCAGGACAACAGAGTCAGCGACATCCACTTCGCGGCTACCACAGGCTACGGCTACAATGACCTGGGGAGAGACACCCTGGAGTCCGTGTACGCCAGCGTGTTCCGGGCAGAGAGCGCCCTGGTGCGGCCTCAGCTGATCAGCGGGACCCACGCCCTCCATGTGGCTCTGTCCGGCAACTTACGGCCGGGAGACGAGCTCCTCTCCCCCAACGGAAAGCCCTACGACACATTGGAGGAAGTCATCGGGATCCGGGAATCGCCGGGCTCCCTGAAAGAATACGGGGTCACCTACCGCCAGGTGGACCTTCTGCCCGATGGGACGTTCGACTTAGACGGCATCGCGAAAGCCATCAATGAGAAGACAAAATTGATGACCATCCAGCGCTCCAAGGGCTACGCCGCCAGGCCTACCTTCTCTGTGGAGCAGATCGGGGAGGTGATCCGGCTGGCAAAAAAGATCAAGCCGGACCTGATCTGCATGGTGGACAACTGCTATGGAGAGTTTGTGGAGACCACAGAGCCTGTGGAGGCAGGCGCCGACATGGCGGTAGGGTCGCTCATCAAAAACCCGGGAGGGGGACTGGCCCCCATCGGCGGCTATATTGTGGGCCGGAAGGACTGTGTGGACAGAGCCTCTTTCCGCCTAAGCGCCCCCGGATTAGGAAAAGAGGTGGGAGCCAGCTTAGGGCTGAACCAGTCTCTGTACCAGGGACTGTTTTTATCTCCCACAGTGGTGGCAGGGGCTTTAAAGGGAGCTGTCTTTGCCGCCAATATCTACGAAAAACTGGGGTTTTCCGTGGTTCCCGACAGCAGGGAGGAGCGCCATGATATTATCCAGGCCATCACATTCGGAACCCCGGAGGGGGTGATCGCTTTCTGCCAGGGAATCCAGGCGGCAGCTCCGGTGGACAGCTTTGTGACCCCGGAGCCCTGGGATATGCCGGGCTATGACTCGCCGGTGATCATGGCGGCAGGCGCCTTCGTCCAGGGCTCATCCATTGAGCTCAGCGCCGACGCCCCCATAAAGCCTCCCTATGCCGTGTATTTCCAGGGAGGGCTGACGTGGTACCACGCCAAGCTTGGAATCCTGATGTCTCTCCAGAAGCTGCTGGACGCAGGAACCATTAAGATTTTATAAACTGTCTATACAGAATTTCCACCTTGTGGTAAAATGTCACCAACTCGTGCCCCGGTGCTGTGGAGAGTCACGCGGCAAGGAGTTTGCTATGGAACATATCAAGATGAAAGACATGGCGCCCAATGACCGGCCTTATGAGAAGTGCCTGCGCATGGGACCGGAGGGTTTAAGCGACGCTGAGCTTCTGGCAGTGATCATCCGGACGGGGAGCAGAAATTTGAGTTCCCTGAAGCTGGCCCAGCAGGTGCTGGAGCTCAATTACCCGGAAGACGGGATTCTGGGGCTGTGCAGGTTCAGTCTGGAAGAGCTGAAAAAGCTGGATGGCATCGGAACGGTCAAGGGGATCCAGCTTCTGTGCATCGGCGAGCTGTCAAAGCGCATCAGCCGGCGTTCCGCCATGTCCAGGAGCCAGGTTTTTGACAGCCCTGAGTCTGTGGCAGAGTACTATATGGAAGAGATGCGGCATCTGACTCAGGAGCATTTGTATGTCATGCTTTTGAATACAAAGCAGCTTCTGATCCGGGATGTTCTGATCTCAAAGGGTACGGTCAACGCTTCCCTGGCATCTCCCAGGGAGATCTTTATTGAGGCGCTCCGGTATCAGGCAGTCAACCTTATTCTGGTGCACAACCACCCAAGCGGCGACCCCTCCCCCAGCCGTGAGGACAGCCTGCTGACCAGGCGGGTCCGTGAGGCCGGCAAGCTTATGGGAATCCAGCTTTTAGATCACATCGTTATCGGAGATAATCGTTTTTGCAGTTTTAAAAAAGAGGGAATGTTGTAGATGGAATCAAAACAGAATCAATACATTTTAGCGGGCCTGACGGTCTTTTGCGTCCTGCTCATCGGGATTACGGCGATCAATGACCAGTGGCTGGCTCCCTTGCGGACAGGGGTGGGCTACGTGCTCATCCCCATCCAGTCCGGCGTCAACAAGGTAGGAGTCTCCATATACCAGGAGATCGCTGATTACGGACAGCTGAAAGGAGCATTGGAGGAGAACCGCAGGCTGCAGGAGGAGATCGACCGCCTGACAGAAGAGAACAACCGCCTGATGTCGGAACAGTTTGAGCTGCAACGCCTCAGGGAGCTCTATGGCTTGGATCAGGACTACATGCAGTATGAGAAGACAGCGGCCAGGGTCATTGCCAATGATTCCGGGGACTGGTTCCAGGTATTCCGGGTGAACAAAGGCTCTGCCGACGGGATTCAGGTAGGGAACAACGTGCTGGCGGGAGGAGGCCTTGCGGGGATTGTCACCGATGTGGGCGCCCACTATGCCACGGTGCGGTCCATCATCGACGACTCCAGCCGTGTCAGCGCCATGGCTCTTCAGTCCACGGACACCTGTATTGTGGCAGGAGATCTGACTTTGTACAAAGATGGACGCCTTCGGATCACGGGTATCAAGAAGGGCGGAGATATCAAGGATGGCGACAGGATCGTGACCTCCAACATCAGCTCCCGCTTCCTCCCCGGAATCCTGGTAGGGTATGCGGTGGACATCACCGTTGACAGCAACCAGCTCACAAGCTCCGGCTATCTGGTTCCTGCCGCCCAGTTCAGCAATCTCCAGGAGGTCCTGATCATCACCGATGTGAAGGAGACAGAGGACCCTGAGGAATAAGCGCGTTTGTCCGCGCCCCGTACCGCGGACGGAAGGAGGAAGAGATGAGGCGGATCATCATCAATCTGGCATTGATCATTGCGGCGTTTACCATACAGAACTGCGTGTTCCCCCTGATTCCCTTTTTGTCGGCATCGCCGAATCTGCTTTTGATCCTCACATTTTCCTTTGGCTTTATGGGGGGACAGAGAGCAGGGATGCTCTACGGGGTGCTGGCCGGGATCCTGCTGGATCTGTTTTACAGCGGCCCTTTTGGCTTTTACACCTTGTTCTACGTGTATGTAGGCTATGTCAACGGGATATGCACAAAATACTATTACGAGGACTATATAACACTGCCTCTGGTCCTGGGTATCCTCAACGAGCTGGCATACAACGTCTATGTGTATGTGTTCCGGTTCCTGATCAGAGGGCGGCTGAATGTGATGTATTATTTTCGGGAGCTGGTTATCCCGGAGACCATTTTTACCGTCGTGACCACCTTGTTCATTTACCGACTGCTGCTGTATATTAACAGACGTCTGACCGAATTTGAAAATAGGAGAGATACCACCATTGTTTAGAGATTTATTGGAAATTGTCCAGATAGCCATAAAAAAGGTGATCACTTCAAGGCTGTTTGCTCTTGGGGTGATCTTCGTCTGCATGTTTGGGGTTCTTGTGGGAAAGCTGTTTGATCTTCAGATTATCCACGGGGAAGAGTATATGAGCGACTATGAATCAAAGATTTTGAGGACCGTATACAGCACCGGAACCAGAGGCGATATCTACGACAGGAACGGCAATGTCCTTGCGAGAAATGAGCTGGCCTACTCGGTGACGATCCAGGATGTGGGGGTTTACCGCACCCACCAGACAAGAAATCTTATGATCTATGAGCTGGTAAAGATCTTAGACCGGCATGGAGAGACTGTGGATGGAAAGCTGGAGATTGCCATTGACGAGAACGGGGAGTTTGTGTACACCACCTCCTCGGAGTCTGCCAGGCTGCGGTTTCTGAGGGACTTTTACGGAGTCCGGTCAGTGGACATGCTCGATGATGAAGGGGGAAAATATCCGTCCGCGGTGACTGCCCGGGAGATTTTCGAAATTATGAAAGAACGGTATGAGCTGAATCAGCTGAAGGACAATAACGGAAATCCCGTGATCCTCACGGATGACCAGGCTTTAAAGATGGGCAATATCCGGTATGTAATGTCCCTGACAGCCTACACAAGCTACAAGACCAGCACGGTTGCCTCCAATGTGTCGGAGGAGACGGTGGCGGATATCTCGGAACACATGGCAGAGCTTCAGGGGGTGGATATCGCCGAGTCCACCATACGGATCTACGAGGATGCCCTGTACTTTGCCCCTATTATCGGCTATACAGGAAAGGTACAAAGCGAGGAACAGCTGGCGGAGCTGCAGAAGATTGACGAAAGCTATGAGCTCAATGACACCGTGGGGCGTATCGGCATTGAGTCGGCCATGGAGTATGTGCTTCAGGGAAAAAAGGGCGTCACCAACATGTATGTGGACAGCGTGGGCCATGTGCTCAAGGTTCTGGATGATGCCACGGAGCCTGTGGCGGGCAATGACGTCTATCTGACCCTGGACCGGGATCTCCAGATCGGCATCTACCACCTTCTGGAGCAGCATCTGGCAGGCATCCTCACCGGCCATCTGGTGAACAGGGATGTGACTGAGGAGGAAAACCGGGATTCCAGTAAAAAGAAGATCCCTATAAAAGACGCTTATTACCAGCTGATCAACAACAATGTCCTGTCTCTGGCAGCCATGGAGCGGGAGGACGCGGGGGCCATTGAAAAGCAGATCCACAGCAAATTCGTAGCTTCCAGGCAGCAGATCCTGTCGGATGTCAGAACCCAGCTCACCAGCCCTGGGGCGCCTTCCATGGGAGAGCTGCCGGAGGACATGAAGGCATACATGCAGTATGTGTACACTTACCTGTCCTCCTCCACTACGGGGATTATACAGAGGGACAAGATTGACGGCGCCAGCCCCGAGGCTGCGGCGTGGCAGGAAGAGACCATCAGCCTGAGAGATTATCTGTACTACGGGATCGCCCAGAACTGGGTGGATACCACCAAACTGGAGATGGAGAACAAGTATTCCAACGCGGACGACAGCTTCCAGGCCCTGGTGGATTACGTCATTGCCCAGCTTGAGACAGATACGAAATTTACCAAGAGGATCTACCGATACTTAGTGAATCAGGACATCGTCACGGGAAGCGAGCTTTGTCTGGCCCTGTATTCTCAGGGGGTGCTTCCCTATGAGGAGGAGGAGGTGCGTCTCCTTGCTTCCGGCGGCAGCGATTACGCCTTTACGTTCCTGATCAACAAGATATCCAATCTGGACATCACTCCGGCCCAGCTGGCTCTGGACCCCTGTACGGCAGGCTGTACCGTGACAGACGTGCGGACAGGGGAGGTGAGGGCCCTGGTGACCTATCCCAGCTACAACAACAACCTGATGTCGGGAACCGTGGATGCCGCTTATTTCAGGCAGTTAAACGACGACCTGTCCCTGCCGCTGTACAACAACGCCACCCAGGTTCTGAAAGCCCCCGGTTCCACCTTCAAGCCTATCACGGCCATCGCGGGGCTGGAGGAGAAGGTGATCGACACGGTGGAGGAGATCGAATGTACGGGCATCTATGATATCGTGTTCCCGGTCATCCGCTGCTGGATCAATCCCGGACGCCACGGAAAGCTGGATGTGTCGGGAGGAATCGAAAATTCCTGCAACTATTTTTTCTCTGAGGTGGCCCACCGGCTGTCTACCAATGAGGAGGGAGTGTACTCCACCGAGAGAGGCCTTGACCTGATCCGGACATATGCCACCATGTTCGGCCTGGATCATCCTTCGGGGATCGAGATCGACGAGAGCTCGCCGAAACTTACCACAGAGGATCCGGAGCGCTCCGCTATGGGGCAGGGCGACAACGCCTACACCAATGTGCAGCTGTCCCGCTATGTGACCGCCCTGGCAAACAGAGGCACGGTCTTTGAGCTGAGCCTTATCGACAAGATCGCCAAATCAGACGGTACTGTGGTGGAGGACCGGACGCCAGAGATCTCCAATCAGGTGGATATCGCGGATTCCACCTGGGATGCGGTGCAGAGCGGGATGCGCAGAGTGGTCACCAACAGCTCGGCAAACAGGATTCTTAGGGATCTTGAGGTCGAGATCGCGGGGAAGACCGGAACGGCCCAGGAGAACACCAGAGCCAACCACGCGTTTTTCATCTCTTACGGGCCCTATGCCGACCCTGAGATCAGCGTTACAGTCAATATCCCCTACGGTTATGCCTCTTCTAATGCGGTTGCGGTTGCAAAAGATGTCTACCGGTTGTATTATGGATATACGGATCTGGAGCACATCATCAATACAGGCGCCCTGGATGCGACCAACGTGATTATCGGAGATTAAAAATTCAGGTAAGAGGTGGTATATAGTATGAAAAACACAGTAGTAATTAAGAGCAACAAATCCGGCATGACAGTGATACTTGCGCCGGAGGTGCCTTTTGAACAGCTGCTTTTGGATATTGCCAGCAAGTTTGAGGACAGCGCCAAGTTTTGGGGATCCGTCCAGATGGTATTGACCCTCACAGGCCGCCCGCTAACGTCCCAGCAGGAGTTTGAGATTGTCAATGTGATCATGGAGCATTCCCAGATCGAGATCCTCTGTCTGGTGGACCTTGACAGCAACCGGACAAAACGGTGCGAGAAGGCCCTGAATGAAAAGCTTATGGAGCTGTCCTCTGCCACGGGACAGTTCTATAAAGGGTGCTTAAGAAAAGGGGAATCCCTGGAGTCGGAGGCAAGCATCGTGGTCATCGGCAATGTGGAGCAGGGGGCAAGGGTCACAGCCAAAGGCAACGTGATTGTGCTGGGAGAGTTAAAGGGCACGGTCACGGCCGGAGCGGCGGGCAACGAGGAGGCAGTGGTTGTGGCTCTGACCATGGCGCCGTACCAGTTAAAGATCGCCGACGCTGCTGGCCCTGTCAACGAGAAGGGACGTAAGATGGGGAGAGGGCCTGTGACGGCTTCTCTAAAAGACGGGAAGATTTTCATGGAGCCGTTAAAAAAAAGTTTTTTTAATGTGTTAAAATCTATTTAATACTGGAAATATTATTAAATATAGAGTAGAATATATTTGTTAGGCATTTATTGCAGGAGGAAAAGAATATGAGCGAAGTCATTGTTATTACCTCCGGAAAAGGCGGGGTGGGCAAAACCACAACCTCTGCGAACATTGGAACCGGCCTGGCCATGCTGGGAATGCGTGTGGCGCTGATCGATACGGATATCGGCCTTCGCAACCTGGATGTGGTTATGGGTCTGGAGAACAGGATTGTCTACAATCTTGTAGATGTGGTGGAGGGGAACTGCAGAATGAAGCAGGCCCTGATCAGAGACAAAAGATATCCCAACTTATACCTGCTGCCGTCGGCGCAGACAAGGGACAAGTCAGCAGTAAATCCTGAACAGATGATAAAATTGACAGAAGACTTAAAAGATGATTTTGACTACATACTGCTGGATTGTCCGGCCGGGATCGAACAGGGATTCCGCAACGCCGTGGCGGGCGCTGACCGGGCACTGGTGGTAACGACCCCGGAGGTGTCCGCTATCCGGGATGCGGACCGCATCATCGGCCTTCTGGAAAACGGCGACATGGGACAGATCCAGCTGATCGTCAACCGGGTGAGAACCGACATGGTGAGGAGAGGGGACATGATGTCCGTGGACGATGTCATGGATATCCTGGCAGTGCCTCTTTTGGGCGCCATACCGGATGACGAGGCCATCGTGATCTCCACCAACCAGGGGGAGCCTCTGGCCGGCACGGACACACCTTCCGGACAGGCTTATATGGATATCTGCAAGCGCCTTCTGGGGGAGGATATTCCTGTGTGTATCCCGGAGGCAGGCAGAAGTCTCATATCCAGGCTTACGGGATTTTTAAAGCGGGCCTAGGAGAGAATACCATGAACCGCAGGCGGTGTGTCGTTGGAAAACGTTCCGGAGAAATCGCCAGGAAGAGGCTCAAGCTTCTGCTGGCGGCTGAGAAGACGGACTGTTCCCCGGATTTTCTGGAGATGATAAAGGACGACATCTGCGCAGTCGTTTCAAAATACATGGACATCGATCCCGAAGAGATCGAGGTGGGGATCACCAAAGCTGTTTTTAAAGGAGTCCCGGATCGCGTGCCGGCTTTTTATGCCAATATACCGGCGCGGTGCCTGTCTTATAAGGGGATTATTTAGTATGCTATTTGATTACAATTTCAAAAGATATAATATCCGGATCCTGCTGTACATGCTGGTTTTAAGCGGAATCGGCGTTATGGCGATCTGGAGCGCCACCAACCAGAACCAGAGTTCTGTAAACAAGCAGCTTTTAGGCATCGGAATCGGGCTGTTCATGGCAGTGGCCCTGTCGCTCATCGACTACCACAGGCTTTTATCCTTCAGCGTCCTGATCTACCTGGGCTGTGTGGTTATGCTGGTAGCGGTTCTCCTTATGGGAAAGGCCAGGGGGATCGCCAGAAGGTGGATCGTGCTTCCGGTCATCGGGCAGATCCAGCCGGCAGAGTTTGTGAAGATCGGTCTTATTGTTTTCTTTTCCTGGTATTTTCAGAAATACCAGGAAAAGAAGAACAAGCCCTCGGTGCTGGGCATAGGCGTTCTGTTGTTCGCGGTGCCTGCGTACTTAGTGTTCAGCCAGCCCAACCTTTCCACCACCTTGGTGATGATGGTGATCGTGGCGGCGGTGGTGTTCGCGTCGGGCATCAGTTATAAGTGGATCCTGGGATTTCTGGCTGTTTTGATTCCAGGAGGGGTGCTGATGGTGTATTTGCTCATCCACGGCATGATACCCTTTATCCAGCAGTATCAGGCAAACCGCATCCTGGCCTGGATTGACCCGGAGACTTACTCCGAGGCGTTTTACCAGCAGGAGAATTCGGTCATGGCCATCGGGTCCGGCCAGCTGTGGGGCAAGGGATTAAGCAACACGGGGATTGCCTCTGTGAAGAACGGCAATTTTCTTATTGAGGAGGAGACCGATTTTATTTTTGCTATTGTAGGAGAAGAGATGGGGTTTGCAGGAGCCATGCTCCTTTTGTTCCTGATTCTTATGATCGTGCTGGAGTGCCTGATCATGGCCCGAAGGGCCAGGGACATGTCCGGCAGGCTGATCTGTGTGGGAATGGCAACCCTGTTTGCGTTTCAAAGTTTTGCCAATATCGCGGTGGCGACAGCGATCTTTCCAAATACAGGTCTTCCGCTGCCGCTGGTGAGTTCGGGGGTAAGCTCCCTGCTGAGTATCTATATCGGCATGGGACTTGTACTAAATGTGGGGCTTCAGCGAAAGTTCGACAACTAATGAAGGAGGGGACAGAACATGAATATCGGTTTAATCGCGCATGATTCAAAGAAAAAGCTGATGCAGAATTTCTGCATCGCGTACAGAGGAATTTTAAGCAAACATTCTTTATATGCCACAGGCACCACGGGCAGGCTCATCGAGGAGGTGACCAACTTAAATATCCATAAGTATTTGGCCGGTCATCTGGGGGGAGGCCAGCAGCTGTGCATTGACATTGAACAGAATCAGCTGGATCTGGTAATCTTTATGCGGGAGCCTGATGTTCCAAAGAGGCTGGATCCGGACAGCAGCCCCATTGTGCGGGTGTGCGATATGCACAATATTCCCCTGGCCACCAATGTGGCTACGGCGGAGCTGCTGATTAAAGCCCTGGAACGGGGTGATCTGGAATGGCGGGAGATGTATAAGTAAGGTGGATTTTGTCATGAATATAAAAAGGATCCTGCTGCCGCTGTGTGGCCTGGGGCTGCTGCTTTCCGGGTGCAGCGGAGCTTCCGGCAAAAAGCTGGATAGGCCGTATTCATTTGAAGAGCGGCGTTTTGACCTGACCCATGTCTCCATGGAGGAATCCCAGGAGCTTCCTCTGTTCGCCGCGGACTTATGCGTTGTCTCCGACGAGTCTGTCTATGATTCTTCGGATGTGAACTCGGAGGCAGGGCTTCTTTTGTGCCTGTCCGACGGGAGCGTGCTCTACAGCAAGAACGCTTTTGAGCGCTTGTATCCCGCCAGCACCACAAAGATCATGACGGCCCTGATCGCCATCAAGTACGGCAATCTGGATGACGTGGTGACAGTGACAGAGGATGCGGTGATCACGGAGGCAGGGGCGACCCTGTGCGGTATTCAGCCAGGGGATGTGCTTACTATGAGACAGCTTCTGTACGGGCTTATGCTCCCGTCGGGAAACGATGCGGGGGCAGCCATTGCGGTCCACATGTCCCAGTCCATAGAAGGCTTTGCGGAACTTATGAATCAGGAGGCCGCCCGTCTGGGGGCCACAGGTACTCATTTTGTCAATCCTCACGGACTTCACAGCGAGGACCATTACACAACGGCTTATGATCTGTACCTGATCTACCAGGAAGCCTTAAAGTATCCGGAATTCAGGGAGGTGACAGGTGCCACCGCTTACCCCGCGGAGTATGTGGACAAGGACGGCAATCCCGTGACCAAGACCTGGGAGGGAGGCAACTGGTATATGACAGGGAGAGAGGAGACCCCCCAGGGCCTTGATGTGTTTTCCGGAAAAACGGGGACAACAAAGGCCGCCGGATGCTGTCTGGTTATGGCCTCCAGGGAGGAGGGACAGGCAGGAGAAGGGAAAGAATATGTCTCCATCATCATGAAAGCGGAAAACAGAAATAACCTCTATGACAACATGACAAATATAATTTCTAAAATTGTCAATTAAGTCATTGCCTTTTCCGCTTATTTATACTATAATTAGTATTAAATTAATCGCCTTTTTATACAAATTCATAAACTCAAGGAGGTCAACAACTATGGTGCAGATTATAGCGGGGAATAAGGGTAAGGGTAAGACCAAGCACTTGCTGGACAAGGCAAACGCGGCGATCAAGACAGCCAACGGGTCTATCGTTTATCTGGATAAAAGTTCAAAGCACATGTATGAACTGAACAATCGTATCCGATTGATCAATGTAAAAGGATTTGATATTAGTGACTGTTCCGGTTTTATTGGTTTTGTCTGCGGTATTATTTCACAGGATCACGATCTGGAGATCATGTTTCTTGACAGTTTTTTAAAGCTTGCCTGTCTGGAAGGCGAGGATATCTCCGAGGCAGTGGGAGAACTGGAAGCCATCAGCGAGAAGTTCCATGTGGATTTCGTTCTGAGCGTGTCTCTTGATGCCGACGAATTACCTGAGAATGCAAAAAAAGATGTTATCATCTCTTTATAATCATACATAGATATTTTGGGGGCCTGGTTTCAGGTCCTCTTTTTAGTATGACGGGCATGCCGTCAGTCTGTGGTGAAAGTCCACAAGGGGCG
>CAMTAF010000122.1 GCA_947066955.1 uncultured Hungatella sp. | reverse complement strand
GTTACGAAGGGTCTGGATGGCTGTCTTTTCGTGTATGAAAACACCGAGTGGAAGATCCTGGAGGAAAAACTTAAGAAACTGCCTCTCACCAACGCCAATGCCCGTAAGATCAACCGTTTTTTCCTGGCCGGAGCGGCCCTGTGCGAGGTGGACAAGCAGGGGAGGATTCTTCTTCCTGCCGTGCTCCGCGAATTTGCCGGTATCGGAAAGGATGCGGTGATGGTGGGCGTGGGAAACCGAATCGAAATCTGGAGCAAGGAATCCTGGACAGCGGCCAACGTGTACGATGACATGGATGAGATTGCCGAGAGCATGGAAGGTTTTGAAATATGACATTTGAACACAAGTCTGTACTGCTTGAGGAGACCGTGGACAGCCTGAATGTCCGGCCCGAAGGGGTCTATGTTGACGGAACCCTGGGGGGCGGAGGGCATGCCCTGGAGATATGCAGGCGCCTGGGAGAAAGAGGGCGGCTCATCGGAATTGACCAGGACAGCGATGCCGTTGAGGCGGCCTGTGCGCGGCTGAGGGACTATAAAGATAAAGTGACTGTGGTAAAGAGCAATTACGAGGACATCCGCTCCGTGCTGGATGGACTTGGCATACAGGGGGTTGACGGGATCTGTCTGGACCTGGGAGTCTCATCCTACCAGCTGGATAATCCGGAGAGAGGCTTCACCTACCGGGAGGATGCACCCCTGGACATGCGCATGGACCAGGAGCAGGAGCTGACAGCGGCCAGTGTGGTCAACGATTACAGCCAGTCAGAGCTGTGCCGGGTCATACGGGATTACGGAGAAGAGAGATTCGCCGCAAACATTGCCAGGCATATAGCGGCGGCAAGGGATAAAAAGAGGATCGAGACCACAGGGGAGCTGATCGAGATTATCAAGGCAGCGATTCCCATGAAGGCGAGAGCCGTGGGAGGGCACCCTGCCAAAAGGACTTTCCAGGCTGTCCGCATTGAGGTGAACCGGGAGCTGGAGGTTCTGGAAAACACGGTAGATACCATGATCGACCTGCTCAATCCCGGAGGGAGGCTGTGTATCATTACCTTCCATTCCCTGGAGGACAGGATCGTCAAGAACCGGTTTCGGAACAATGAAAATCCCTGCATATGCCCCCCGGATTTTCCGGTGTGCGTATGCGGTAAGAAGAGCAAAGGCCATGTGGTGACAAGGAAGCCTGTTCTCCCCACACAGGCCGAGATCCAGGAAAACAAGCGTTCCAAGAGTTCCAAGCTGCGGGTTTTTGAGCGGGGAGCATAAACCGCGGCGATGGAATTTTCAAAGCAAAAAGGGAGGATATCTATGGCGGAAAGGAAGAAAAGCAGCAGACAGGCATACATATACGGAAATACAGTGAGGAAAGCGGAACCAAAGAAAACACCCTCAGGACATACAAAAGAGAAGAGCCGGAGGTCAAGCTACCGGGTGCGGCGGAATCAGGAAAAAGCGCTGCAGATTGACCTGCCCTATCTGATGATCCTGGTGATCGCTTCCTGCTGTACTTTATTTATCTGTGTCAATTATCTTCAGGTGAGGTCGGATATGACAAGGCGGATGGACAATATCAAGAGGCTGGAGCAGGAACTGGATACGCTGAAAGATGAGAATGACACACTGGAGACCAGAATCAACACCTCCGTGGATCTTGACTATGTGTATAAAATAGCTACAGAGGAGCTGGGGATGGTCTACGCCAACAAAAATCAGATCCTCCGATATAAACAGACAGAAAGCGAGTATGTAAGGCAGTATGAAGATATCCCGAACTACTAACAGGAACAGGGGGCATGGGGGGCCGTCAAAGCAGCCGGCCAACAAAAAGGTATTTGCAAGGTATATGCAGGAAAAGCTGGCTGTCACGGTTCTCGTGATCATGCTGGCTTTGCTTGCTTTGATCCTGATTCTTTACCGGATCATCGATGAAAACAACACCGAGTACACCAGGATCGTACTGTCCCAGCGCTCCACCTACGACAGCCGTGTGATCCCTTACCGGAGAGGGGATATCGTGGACCGCAACGGAACCTGCCTGGCCACCAGCGACAAGGTCTACAACCTGATCATTGATCCGGTTCAGATTTATGAGAAGGAAGAGCTTTTCTTAGACCCCACGGTCAATGCCTTGACAGAGGTTTTTGGCTATGACCGCAATGAGCTTTTGGAGGTCATAAACGATAACCGGGAATCCCGGTATGTCCGGTATGAGCGAAAGCTCACCTATGACAAAAAGGAAGCCTTTGAGGCTGTGCAGAAATCTGTCAATGAGGCCAATTATAAAAACGGGGTCAGCCAGAGAGTCAGGGGAGTCTGGTTTGAGGATGAGTACAAACGGATCTATCCCTACAATTCTTTGGCCTGCGGCGTCATCGGCTTCACCTCCAGCGACGGCAGCGAGGGAAACGGAGGCATCGAGCAGTATTACAACAGTACCCTTACGGGAGT
This sequence comes from uncultured Hungatella sp., assembly GCA_947066955.1. Classification (GTDB taxonomy): domain Bacteria; phylum Bacillota; class Clostridia; order Lachnospirales; family Lachnospiraceae; genus UBA3402. The sequence goes on along the minus strand of CAMTAF010000122.1, from coordinate 9,933 downwards.
CAACGGGCGGGAGTACGGATATCTCAACGACGATACGGACTTAGAGGCAGTGATCAAGCCTGCCCAGAACGGCAACACCGTGATGTCCACCATAGACGTGTATATCCAGCAGATCGTGGAGAATAAGATCGCGGAGTGGGAAAATGTTATGGGCAGCAAGCACATCGGGGTCATTGTCATGGATCCCGGCAGCGGCGAGATCCTGGCCATGGGCAGCAATTCCAAATATGATCTCAACAATCCCAGGGATTTAAGCCTCCTCTATACCCAGGAGGAGATCGACCACATGAGCGACAGCGACAAGGTGGATGCCTTAAGCCAGATGTGGCGCAATTTCTGCGTCAGCGATACCTTTGAGCCAGGGTCCCCTTCCAAGGTGCTGACCGTGGCCACAGGGCTGGAGGAGAATATCTTCCAGCCAACCACCCATTTTCAGTGCGACGGCCTTGAGTACATAGGAGGCTACGAGATCGGCTGTACTGCCCGCTCGCGAGGCGGCCACGGGGATCTGACCCTGGAAGAGACTCTTATTGTATCCTGCAATGACGCTATGATGCACATGGCTGCCATGGAAGGAAAGACCATATTTAAGAAATATCAGGACATGTTTAACTTTGGTTCCAAGACAGGAATCGATCTGCCGGGGGAGGCTGACGCCGCGTCCCTGGTGTACCGGGTGGACAATATGGATCCAACCAGCCTTGCCACCAACGCCTTTGGACAGAATTTCAACTGCACCATGGTACAGATGGCGGCAGCTTTCGCCTCAGCCATCAACGGGGGGTCTTACTATGAGCCCCATGTAGTAAAACAGGTGCTCAATGAGCACGGGGCAGTGGTTCAGAAAAAGGGGAGCGTCCTGGTGAGAGAGACGGTATCCGACTCCACCAGCCGCTTCCTCAGGGAAGCCTTAAGACGCACCGTGGCAGAGGGAACGGGAAAAGCCGCCCAGGTGGAGGGCTATGAGATCGGCGGCAAGACGGGAACGGCGGAGAAGACCGGGAGGAATAAAAAAGATTACGTGGTATCTTTCTGCGGCTTTGCCCCCACAGAACACCCGGAGGTGCTGGTATACGTGGTAATCGACGAGCCGAATACAGACGATCAGGCCCACAGCACCTATGCCAGCCAGGTATTTTCCCAGATAATGGGAGAGATTCTTCCTTATTTAAATGTGTTTCCTGACACAGTGGATGGGGAGGATCCTCTGGCGCCGGATCCTGTGACAGACAGTGAAGGCATCAACGGAGGCGGAGAAGACTTGCCGGAGGAGACGGAGCCTGCGAGAACTTACGAGACAGAAGAGTATGTGCCCGAGGAGACGGGCGAGGACGGGGCGCCGCTGCCGTCGGGGCTTCCCGATCTTTTGTCCGGAACAGAGACGGGAGAGGGGGGTCTGCCGGAATCCCAGGCGGAGACAGGAGAATCCCAAAGCGCCGGGGAGACGGTGGAGGAGACAAGACAGTCCCAGGGCGCCGGGGAGACGGTGGAGGAGACAAGACAGTCCCGGGGCGCCGGGGAGACACGGGAAGAGACAAGCCAGTCCAGGAGCGCCGGAGAGACGCGGGAAGAGACAAGCCAGTCCCGAAGCGCCGGAGAGACGCGGGAGGCCGGGCAGGGTTCTGAGGAGTCCCGGACCACCGCGGCATCCAGGGCCAGATGAGAGCGGCCAAGAATAATCCGCAAAAATTTTCATATACTGTAGCAATGGCTCAGTGGTGGAATGCAGATGAACCGAAATCAATCATATCACAGAGGAAGGGTCGCTGTGGTCTGCCTGCTGTCCTGCCTGCTGATGATCGGTCTGACGGGAAGGCTTTTCTTTCTTATGGTCTTCCGCTCGCAGCATTACAGTCAGATGGCAGAGGATCTTCATCAGCGGGAGAGGACCATCAAGGCGGCCAGAGGCCGGATTTTAGACCGCAACGGCACGGTGATCGCCACCAACCGCACCGTCTGTACCATATCCGTTATCCACAACCAGATCACGGATCCGGACCAGGTGGTAACGGCATTGTCGGAGGCTCTGGGGCTGGAGGCAGAGGACGTGAGAAAGAAGGTGGAGAAGTACAGCGCCAGGGAGATCGTGGCGGTCAATGTAGATAAGAAGCTGGGGGATGAGATCCGCGGCAGGCATCTGGACGGGGTGAAAGTAGACGAGGATTACAAGCGTTACTACCCCTACGGAAGCTTAGCCTCCAAGGTTCTTGGGTTTACCGGAGGAGACAATCAGGGAATTATCGGCCTGGAAGTAAAGTACGAGTCCTATCTCAAAGGGACCAACGGCCTGATTCTCACCCAGGCCGACGCTGCCGGGGTGGAGATCGAGAACGCTTTTGAAGACCGGGTGGAGCCTGTGCCGGGGGCAGATTTAACCATAAGCCTGGATTTAAATATCCAGACCTATGCGCAGCAGGCAGCCCTGAAGGTCATGGAGGAAAAAGAAGCAAAAAGGGTTTCCGTGATTGTAATGAACCCTCAGAACGGGGAGGTTCTGGCCATGGTCAATGTGCCGGAATTCGACTTGAACGACCCCTTCACCCTGAATATGGAGCCGGAGGAGGGGAGCACGGCTTCCAGGCAGGATCTGCTGAACCAGATGTGGCGCAACCCGGCCATCAACGACACGTATGAGCCGGGATCCACCTTTAAAGTGATCACGGCGGCGGCAGGGCTGGAGGCCGGCGTGGTGAAGCTGGAGGATACTTTTTCCTGCCCCGGCTTCCGCATCGTGGAGGATCGGAAAATCCGGTGCCACAAGGTAGGCGGCCATGGCTCGGAGACCTTTCTTCAGGGAGCCATGAACTCCTGCAACCCGGTGTTCATCGATGTGGGGCAGAGACTTGGGGTGGACCGGTACTACCAGTATTTTACCCAGTTCGGCCTTTTCGGAAAAACAGGGATCGATCTTCCCGGCGAGGCGGCCACCATCATGCACAAGAAAGAGAACATGGGGCTCGTGGAGCTGGCCACCGTGTCCTTTGGCCAGTCCTTTCAGATCACGCCCCTCCAGCTGATCACCACTGCCTCCTCCATCATAAACGGCGGCAACCGGGTTACCCCCCACTTCGCCATCCAGGCGTCGTCCGCCGACAAAACCAGGGTTCACCGGTTTTCCTATCCTGTGAAGGAGGGGATCGTGTCAGCCCAGACCAGCCAGACCATGAGATACATCTTAGAAAAAGTAGTTTCTGAGGGAAGCGGGAAAAAAGCCTCCCTGCCGGGCTATAAGATCGGAGGAAAGACGGCCACCTCGGAGAAGCTTCCCAGGAGCCTGAAAAAATACATATCCAGCTTTATGGGCTTTGCGCCGGCCGACGACCCAAAGGTCATCGCCCTGATCACCATCGATGAGCCCACAGGAGTTTACTACGGCGGGACCATCGCCGCCCCGGTGATCGCGGATCTGTTTGAGAATATTCTGCCATATCTGGGAATTGAAGCAGAACAGGAAGAAACTGTTTCAGCCTTTCGAATCTATGGTTGATTATTCCCGTAAAAAGACGTATACTAGGGTATACATAAGAAGTTGAGGTGCGATATGATTAACGAGACCATATTGGCGATTATCATCGCTTTTGCCATCAGCGCTGTGCTGTGCCCCATTGTAATCCCTTTTCTGCACAAGCTGAAGTTCGGCCAGCAGGTCAGGGAGGACGGACCTCAGGCCCATTTAAAAAAAGCAGGGACTCCCACCATGGGAGGACTGATTATATTGGGAAGCATTATCATCACATCGCTGTTCTATATCCGGGACTATCCCAAGATGATACCGGTTCTTTTCGTGACCGTGGGGTTTGGGATCATCGGCTTTCTGGATGACTACATCAAGATCGTCATGAAACGGTCCGAGGGCCTGACCCCCGGACAGAAGCTGGTGGGCCAGATTCTGATCACAGGGATCTTCACCTACTATCTGGTGAACTCGGGGGAGGTGGGGACAGCGGCCCTGATCCCCTTTACCGGCGGTTTTGACGGCGGATATTTTCTGGATCTTGGAATCTTATATGTGCCTTTTGTATTTGTCGTGATGCTGGGAACGGACAATGGCGTGAACTTCACCGACGGCCTTGACGGTCTGTGCACCAGCGTTACCATCCTGGTAGCCACCTTCCTGACCATCATCTCCCTGGGGGAGGAAAGCGGAATCAGCCCTATTACCGGCGCCGTGGTGGGAAGCCTTCTGGGATTTCTTCTGTTCAACGTGTATCCCGCCAAGGTGTTCATGGGGGACACAGGGTCCCTGGCCCTGGGCGGATTTGTGGCAGCCAGCGCCTGCGTGATGCAGCTTCCCCTGTTTATCCCCATCGTGGGTCTCATCTATCTGGTGGAGGTATTGTCGGTGATGATCCAGGTAACTTATTTTAAAAAGACCGGCGGGAAGAGGTTCTTTAAGATGGCCCCCATCCATCACCATTTTGAACTGTGCGGTTGGTCGGAAACCCGGGTAGTGGCCGTATTTTCCATTATTACGGCGATTCTCTGCCTGGTAGCATATTTGGGATTATAGATTGTACGAGGAGGATAAGACATGAGTCGGAGTCAGAAAGTCCTGGTGGCAGGCAGCGGTGTCAGCGGCATCTCATCCGCAAAGCTTCTGCTGGATATGGGCGGAGAAGTTGTCCTTTATGACGGGAATGCCGGCCTGGACCCGGATACATTGAAAAAGGAATTTGAAGAAGGAGCCAAGGTGACCATTGTCCTGGGAGAGCTGACCCGGGGGGATCTGTCAGGGGTGGAGATGTGCATCATCAGCCCGGGGATCTCCCTGGAGACCCCCTTTGTCCAGATGATCGACGAGGCCCGGATCCCCATCTGGGGGGAGGTGCAGCTGGCGTTCCAGTGCGCCAAGGGCAGGCTGGCGGCCATCACGGGAACCAACGGAAAGACCACCACCACGGCCCTTACCGGGGAGATTATGAAGTCTAAGTTCGAGGATGTGCATGTGGTTGGCAATATCGGGATTCCCTATACTCAGATCGCCCTGGAGACAGAAGACAGCAGCATAACCGTGGCGGAAGTCAGCAGCTTCCAGCTGGAGACCATCATGGACTTCAGGCCGGATGTCAGCGCCATCCTGAACATTACCCCGGACCACTTAAACCGTCATCACACCATGGAGAACTACATAGCCATTAAAGAGAGTATCACCATGAACCAGACGGAAAAGGATATCTGCGTCCTCAACTACGATGACCCGGTGCTTCGGGAGTTCGGCTCCCCTGACAATGAGCAGCGCAAATGCAGGGTGATCTTTTTCAGCAGCCGCCAGCAGCTGGCGGAGGGATATTATCTGGACGGGGATATGATCTGTTACGCCCACAACGGGCGGGTCAGCGAGATCGTGGACACCAGGGAGTTAAACCTTCTGGGACGCCATAACTATGAGAATGTTATGGCGGCCATTGCAATCAGCTCCTCCATGGGAGTGTCCATAGACAGGATCCGGAGAGTCGTGAAGGAGTTTAAGGCAGTGGAGCACCGCATTGAGTTTGTGCTGGAGCGGTCAGGAGTAAAGTATTACAATGATTCCAAAGGGACCAACCCCGACGCGGCCATACAGGCCGTCAGAGCCATGCCGGGCCCCACTCTTCTTATTGCCGGGGGATATGACAAGGAGGCCCGGTACGATGAGTGGATTGAATCCTTTGGAGATAAGGTAAAGTATCTGGTGCTCATTGGCCAGACCCGGGATAAGATTGCGGAGTGCGCCAAGGCACACGGATTCACGGAGATCATGTATGCGGAGGATATGTCTGAGGCCGTGAGAGTGTGCGCCTCCTACGCCAATATGGGAGACAGTGTCCTGCTCTCCCCGGCCTGCGCAAGCTGGGGCATGTTCAAAAACTATGAAGAGAGGGGCAGGATTTTTAAAGAATGTGTCAGAAACCTTTAAGGGAGGCACAGTAGACCTCCGTGCGCCCGGCATCGGTGGAGCTTTCAAAGAAAATCGAGGAGGAGGCTGTTTTGCCTAAATATAAAAAGAGATCAAAACGCTTTTACGATTACAGCCTTCTGTTTGCCATCGTATTCTTAACGATTTTCGGGCTGGTGATGATTTACAGCGCCAGCTCTTATACGGCGCAGCTGAATTATGATGGCAATGCGGCATATTTTATGACCCGTCAGGGAGCCATCGCCATGGGAGGCTTTGTCCTCATGATCATGGTCTCCAAGATGGATTACCACTGGTACGCCAGATTTTCCGGTCTGGCAATCCTGGTGTCCTGGGTGCTGATGATCGCAGTCAGCCTGGTGGGGAGAGAGGTTAACGGAAAGAAGAGGTGGCTGGGGGTAGGGCCTGTGAGCTTTCAGCCTACAGAGCTTGTGAAGATCACGGTTATCGTGGCCATGGCGGCTCTGATCACCAGGATCGGCAGGGATGTGGACCGGCCCGCTGGCATAGCCAGGGCAGTCCTTATCACCATCCCTTTAGCGGGCATTGTGGCTGCCAACAACTTAAGCTCCGGCATCATCATCGCCGGAATCGGCTTTGTCATGATGTTCGTGGCCAGCAGAAAAAAGTTGATTTACGCGGGATGTGTGGCATTGGGAGCCACGGCCATGATCTTCGCGGGGCCTATCGGAAATTTTCTCACCAAGATTAAGATCCTCAAGCCATACCAGATGAACCGGATCAACGTGTGGCTGGACCCGGAGGCATATCCCACCACAGGAGGCTATCAGGTGCTCCAGGGGCTTTACGCCATCGGCTCCGGCGGCCTGTTCGGAAAGGGGCTTGGGGAGAGTATCCAGAAGCTGGGTTTTGTCCCGGAGGCCCAGAACGACATGATTTTTTCCATCATATGCGAGGAGCTGGGGCTTTTCGGGGCAGTGTCGGTGATTTTGATCTTTATGTTTATGATCTACCGTTTCATGCTTATTGCGGGCAATGCGCCGGATCTGTTCGGAGCCCTCATTGTGGTGGGAGTTATGGCCCACATCGCCATACAGGTCATATTGAATATCGCCGTGGTGACTAACACCATACCAAACACAGGCATCACTCTTCCCTTTATCAGCTACGGCGGGACTTCCATCCTGTTCCTCATGGTGGAGATGGGAATGGTCTTAAGCGTGTCAAACCAGATAAAACTGGAAAAATAAGGGAAAAATGGCAACGGACAGCTTGATGTCACATAAGATAGCAGTATAGGAAACCTCAGGAGGGAACAGGTTGTCTGTGATCTTAGTCCAGGGTTACCATCCGCTAAAGGGTGAGATCGAGATCCAAGGCTCGAAAAACGCGGCGCTGCCCATGATGGCGGCCGCTATTCTCCATAAAGGTACCACAGTGTTAAAGCATGTCCCCAGAATACAGGATGTTCTCTGTATGATGGGGATATTGGAATCTATGGGATGTGCCTGTGTCCTTGAGGGACATACGCTGACAGTTGACGCGAAGACGGTGAGGGATATTCAGATCCCGGAGGAAAATGGAAAAGCCATGAGGTCCTCCATCATGCTTCTTGGAGCTCTTCTGGGCCGCTGCGGCGAGGCATACGTCCACTATCCGGGAGGCTGTTCCATCGGCAGCCGGCCCATCGATATGCATATCCGGGCATTGAGGCAGATGGGGGCCCGGATCCGCGAAGAAGACGGCATCCTCCACGGGACTGCCGTGAAACTAAAGGGCGTCCCTCTCAGTCTTCCCTACCCCAGCGTGGGAGCCACGGAAAATATTATTCTGGCGGCAGTAGCCGCCGAGGGGACCACAACCCTTAAGGGGGCGGCCATGGAGCCGGAGGTGGAGGCCCTGTGCCGGATGCTCAACGCCATGGGGGCCAATATCAGCGGGGCAGGAACAGGGATCATTGAGATCCGCGGAGGAAGCCTTCTGCACGACGGGGAATATACCGTGCCGGGAGACAGGATCGTGGCAGGAACTTATCTGTCGGCGGTGATGGCCGGCGGCGGCAGCGCGGTCCTGAAAAAAAGCAGCCCGGACCATTTGGGCCGGGTCATTGAGACCGCCGGGGCCATGGGCGCCCGGATCAAGGTGGATGGCGGCGACATGAAGATTCTCATGGAAGGACGCCCCGGCGCCGCATGTGTTGTTACCGGGCCATATCCCGGATTCCCCACAGACTTACAGTCCATGATGCTGGTTTTGATGAGCATGGGGCAGGGACAAAGCCGCTTGAAAGAAACGGTATTTGAGGGAAGATTTGCCACTGCAAAAGAATTGCGAAAAATGGGCGCAGAGATTATAATAGAGGGAAAGGAAGCGCTGGTGAATGGCAAAGGGAGATTAAAGGGCGCCTGCGTGGAGGCTCACGACCTGAGAGGAGGCGCGGCCCTGGTGACGGCAGGCCTTGGGGCGGAGGGAGAGACCAGAGTCACCTGCTGCCATCACATCTTCCGGGGCTATGAGGATATCTGCCGCGACTTAAAAAACCTGGGAGCAGACATACGGAGAGAAGGATGAAAAAGAGACAAGTGGTGCTGTCCGTGGTGGCAGCGTTGGGGTTGGTGCTGGGATTCACCGTACTGTCATTGAAAGTGGACCACATTACGGTGAGCGGCAACAACCGCTACACAGACGAGGAACTGATCGGGCGGATTTTTGAAAAGCCGTCGGACAGAAATACGGTGTACTGTTATATCAAAGACCGATTAAAAGACCATCTGACTATTCCCTTTGTGGAAGACTACAGCCTGGTATTCAAAAGCCTTTCCGAACTGGAGCTCATTGTCCACGAGAAGAGCGTGGTGGGCTATGTGTCTTATATGAGCAGTTACATGTATTTTGACAAAGACGGGATTATCGTGGAGAGCGCGAACAAAGAGATTGACGGGATTCCCCGCATCGTAGGCTTAGATTACGGACAGATCGTGCTCCATCAGCCTCTTCCCGTGAAGGATGAGGGAATTTTCAAAGATATCCTTAACCTGACCCAGCTCCTCTCTGTCTATGATCTCAATGTAGACAGGATTCAGTTTGACGCGCGGGGGGAGACGACCCTTTATATGGCTGACTTAGAGGTCTTTCTGGGGGAAAATGACAACATCGACGGAAAGATTCTGCGGCTGTCCAACATGATCCCTGAGTTAGACGGCCTCAGAGGGACTCTGTATCTTGACACCTACGATCCCGCCAACAGCGGCATGGCCTACACATTCAAGAGGAAGTCGTAATTTTCTTGAAAAAACAGTTGCTATTTTGGGGGAAATAAAATATAGTATTAGATAGATTAGGTTTAGTATGAAGGAGGAAGTATATCTTGTTAGAGATTAAGATAAATGAGGCAGAGAATGCCGCCAGGATCATAGTAGTAGGAGTGGGAGGGGCAGGCAACAACGCGGTTAACCGCATGATCGATGAGAATATCGCGGGCGTGGAGTTCATCGGGATCAACACGGACAAGCAGGCGCTTGGATTCTGCAAAGCCCCCACTGCCATGCAGATCGGCGAGAAGCTGACCAAGGGACTTGGGGCCGGAGCCAGGCCGGAGATCGGTGAGAAGGCGGCGGAGGAGAGCTCTGAGGAGCTTGCCCAGGCCTTAAAGGGCGCTGACATGGTGTTCGTCACCTGCGGCATGGGCGGCGGGACAGGGACAGGCGCTGCCCCCGTTGTGGCCAAGATCGCGAAGGATATGGGGATCCTGACCGTGGGCGTGGTGACCAAGCCCTTCCGTTTTGAGGCGAGAACCCGTATGACCAACGCCCTCCAGGGAATCGAGCGCCTCAAGGAGAGCGTGGATACTCTGATCGTGATCCCTAACGACAAGCTTCTCGAGATTGTGGACAGGCGCACCACCATGCCCGACGCTCTGCGCAAGGCCGACGAGGTGCTTCAGCAGGCAGTCCAGGGCATTACGGACTTAATCAACGTGCCCGGCCTGATTAACCTGGACTTTGCGGATGTGCAGACCGTCATGATCTCAGAAGTTTTTTATTTCCAAAATAAGTCATTTAATGTTACATCAAGTT
>CAMTAF010000121.1 GCA_947066955.1 uncultured Hungatella sp. | reverse complement strand
TCTTGGCCGCCTCCTCCAGCTCCTTGGGCACGCCTCTCAGGAACTGAATCAGCATAAACACAAAATAGGTGTCCGCCGCGAACAGAGACGGCACTACCAGGGGAAGGTAGGAGTTGGTCCATCCCCATTTGTTGAACATGATGTACTGAGGGGCGTTGAGGACTACCTGAGGCAGGAACAGGGTAGCCATCATCAGGGAGAACAGGATTCCTTTTCCCTTGAAATCAAATCTGGCGAAACCATAGGCAGTGATGGTCGCGGAGATGATGGTGAACACAACCTTGGGAAGCACGATCTTGTAGGTGTTCAGCATGGAGGTAAGGAGGTTGATCTTGCCGCCATAGCTCTTGAAGGCGTTGTCATAGCCGTCGAACACAGGATTCTTCGGCCAGAACCAGGCGCTTGTGAAGATCTCAGAGTTGGTCTTAAAGGTAGCTCCCACCATCCAGATCAAGGGATATACCATGATAAATCCCACTGCCACCAACAGGACGTAACGGATGACGGTACTGATCTTTCTTCTTTGTTCTCTTGTCATTTTTCTTTACCTCCCGTCTTCGTCAGAGTAGTAGACCCACTTCTTCTGGCTTACAAATGCCACTGCTGTCAGCACGCAGACGATGACAAACAGCACCCATGCCTGAGCGCTGGCCATGCCCATCTTGTGGCGCAGGAAAGCGTTGTTGTAGATCAGGATGGAGATCAGGGTAGTGGCTCCGTTGGGGCCGCCCTTTGTCACCAGGAACGGTCCGTTGAACTCCTGGAATGCCTGGCACAGCTGTGTGATCAGATTGTAGAAAATAACCGGCGTGATCAGCGGGACCGTGATCTTAAAAAACTGGGTCCATTTTCCCGCGCCGTCGATGGAGGCCGCCTCATAGAGATCCTCGGACACGCCCTTTAAGGCTGCCAGGAAAATAACCATGGCGGAACCGAACTGCCACACACGCAGCAGGACGATGACTGTGAGAGCTCCGTTGGCACTGGCCATCCAGTTGATCTTCTCCCCGCCCAAAGCCGTGATCACTGTGTTGATCAGACCGTCGGTGTTGAACACAGCTCTCCACAGGATAGCGATGGCAATGGAGCCTCCCAGGATGGACGGAATATAGTAGGCTGTCCTGAAGAAGTTCACGCCTTTCAGCTTAAAGTTCAGTATGTACGCAATAAACAGGGCAAACGCCAGTTTCAGCGGCACATCGAAGATGGCATACTTGAAGGTTACTTGGAATGCCCTTATGATGTCTTCATCCGTAAAAATCGTCTGATAGTTCATCAGTCCGTACTTGCTGATGCCTGTGAACAGATCATAATTGGTGAAGCTGTAGTACAGAGAAGACGCAAAAGGATAGACCTTAAAACACAGAAATCCGATAAGCCACGGCACGATAAACCAGAAGCCAACGTTCTCTGTCAACATTTTGCTAAAGCCTTTTTTCTGCTTCATGCTGTTACCTCCTAATTTTTTTCCCCGCGCGAACCCCGCGCGGCAGACAGCCGCCTGCTGCCATCACGCGGCTGTCCCCTTAATTCTTCGTCATACTGTTCATACTTTTCCCACAATAGTACCTTAAGGTTTCCTGCCTTTTGGAGAGCATATGAAAGCTGACCCTTCTGAGAATCGGTCAGGAATCCGAAATCGCCTTCCCTCTCTCTTCTCTTTAATATTTCAGACACTGATTCCTTGAAGATGATCTGCAAGGCTTTATAGTGCTCAAATATTTCTTCTGACATCAGTTCTATGGTGTCGATCAGCAGCGTCAGCTGGTCCGTGTCCAGAGTATCCGATTTCCGAAAATATTCTGCGATATCCTTGTACTTCCCTTTGTCCTTTACCGCTTCCCTTACATCCATATTAATTGCCCAGACACTCGTTGATTCCCTTGATCAGGTCCTCCGCAGCCTTTGCCGCGTCTGTCTCTCCGGCGCTGAACTTGCCGAACACCTTGTAGTAGACCCCATCCGGGTTTGCCTTTAAGTCATTGTGCTCAAACTTGGTGTCAAGAGGGAACTTGGAGAAGCCCAGCACCTTGGCGTTGGCTTCCTTTACCAGAGCATTGCCCAGACCCTTCTCGTTGAGCACTGCCACAGCCGCCGCGGATCAGGGGATGCCTCTCTCTGTAGAGCAGATCTCAACGCCCTCCGCGTCATTTAACAGGAAGTTGATCAGCATAGCCGCCTCCTTTGGATGAGCGGAAGTAGCTGCCACGGCAAGCCCCATGGAGATCTTGGTGAAGCCTCCGTCATAATCGCCGAACTTGATAAACTCGCCGATGACAAACTCCTGTCCCGGTTTGTTGGTGCTCTCCTTGATGGCCTGCTCAAACTTGGAAGCAGAAGAATCCCACTCCAGGATGCCGGCATATTTGCCGTCGATCCACTTGGCATTCTTATCCAGAGAGTCTGCCATATCCCCGTTGAGCACTGCCAGGGTGGGAATCACATGGCCGTCCTCAAGCTTCTTCATGAACTCCATGCCCTGGGTGATCTCTTCTGTGGTGTATTGGATCTGATTATCCTGCACCCACGGTTTGCCGTACACGGACTCCAGATAATATACCAGGAAAATCATCCGGTCATACTCGCCCAGTGCCAGAGGATAGTAATCCTCGTCAAATGCCTTGAAGGCCTCGCCTGCCGCGAACAGAGACGCCTCATCCGTAGGCACTGCCACACCCACCTCGTCAAAAGTGGTTTTATTCCAGTAAAACAGCCTTCCGGTCAGGGCTACGGGCACTGCCATCAGCTTTCCGTCCGCCTTGCACAGCTCCAGGCTCTCGCTCGGGAACTGGGTTAAGTCAAGAACATCCGAGTAATCCTCCAGATTGGCGAAATTGGTTCCGTTGCCGCTGTAGGACTCGATCCAGTTCCAGTTGATCTGCATTACGTCCGCCGCGTTGCCGCCCATGATGTTTAAAGCCTGCTTCTCCTCCCAGCCGGACCAGGCGCCGTACTCTGTTGTCACGGTAATATTGGGATATTTCGCCATAAATGCTTCCACTGCCTTCTCAGTTGCCTCATGTCTGGAATCACCGCCCCACCAGGAGAACTTCAGCTCCACCTTCCCGTCTCCGGAAGCGCCGCCGTCCCCGCCGCTGTTTCCGCTTGAACTGCTTCCGCCGCAGGCTGCAAGTGATACGGCCATAACTGCCGCAAGTGATAATGCCATTGCTTTCTTAATGCCTTTTCTCATGAATTTCTTCTCCCTTTCTTTTTATTTCCGTCAGCAGAGGATCTCTTAACCGCCGGCGTCACCTTTCGGCCTCGCCAGGGTCCCATGCCCCGCTGCTATCGGCGCTGCAGATCCGGCGCCCTGCCGGCCGTGGCAAAGCATCCGGCTTATGTATGCCCCCCGGTCCTGCCGCAGATTCCCTGTCCCCGCCGTCCGCCGGGGCCTGTCAGACAAGCACCAGCCTGATAGAAATCTGCCATTTTGCAAAGGTTTGCACACATTTTCAAAAAATTATGCATATTCGCCATATGAAAGAATTTTTTTCAAATATTATGAACAAATATGCACGTTTTTTTTGCATGGTTACATTCTAGCATCGTTGTTATGATCTGTCAATTAGTTAAAATGTATAGGTTTTTTATGCTATTTTGTCTATATTGCCCAATTTTAATAATTTTAAATTTGTGGTATTATATAATAGATTGCAAACGTTTGACAGTTTTTCTTTTATTCAAACTCACCATATAGAAAGAACGAGGTACTTATTTATGGAAATTCTGGACCGCTATATCGACCAGCTTTTGGAAAAGAGCAGCCCCCAGGCCCCTGTGTGGAATATCGAGAAGATCAAGCAGGGTGAGAAACCTTCATGGAATTACATTGACGGCTGCATGATCAAGGCTGTCCTGGAATTGTACCACATCAAAAAAGATCCCGAATATCTGAAATTCGCCGACCGATTTATCGACTACTTTGTCCGGGAAGACGGCTCCATTGCCTCTTATGACCCAAAGGAATACAATCTGGACAATATCAACGCGGGAAAGACCCTCTTTGATCTCTACGAACTCACCGGCAAGGAGAAGTACCGCAGGGCCATCGAGACAGTATACAGCCAGCTTAAGAGCCAGCCCCGCACCTCCACCGGGAATTTCTGGCACAAGAAGATCTATCCCAACCAGATCTGGCTGGATGGGCTGTATATGTCCCAGCCTTTCTATATGCAGTACGAGCTTACCTACAATGACGGGAAAAACTGCCAGGACAGCTATCAGCAGTTTTTGAATGTCTACCGCCTCATGCGGGACCTGCGCAACGGCCTGTACTACCATGCCTACGATGATTCCAGGCAGTCCTTCTGGTGCGACAAAGTGACGGGGCTCTCCGGCAATTTCTGGCTCAGAGCCCTTGGCTGGTACGCCATGGCCCTCATCGATACCCTGGAGATCATGCCTGCCTCCATGGCCAGCGAGAAAAAAGAGCTGTCCCGGATCTACCGGGAACTAATCGACTCCATGCTTCCCTATCAGGATGACGAGACCGGCATGTGGTATCAGGTGGTAAACCGGGGCGGCATAGCCCCCAACTACTTGGAGACCTCCGGCTCCGCCATCTTTGCCTACGCCATTATGAAAAGCGTCCGCCTGAGACTTTTAGAGCCCTCTTATTTTGCCTTTGGCAAAAAAGCCTTTGACGGGATCTGTGAGAAATATCTGTCTGAAAAAGACGGAGAGCTGCAGCTGGGCGGAATCTGCCTGGTAGCCGGCCTTGGAAACAAAGAGATGAGAGAAGGCACCTTCGACTATTACATGAGGGAGCCTGTGGTGCAGAATGACGCCAAGGGAGTGGCGCCGCTGGTTCTGGCTTATGTGGAAATCTTGTTTGCCGGACAACAGAAGCCGTAGAACTGCGGCCTCATTTCCTTTCCGCCATATAGACATGGAAAGCGGAAGCTTTGGGATATCAGATCCGAAAGCTTCCGCTTATATAATGTCGCCGCCATCTACTGTCTGGGGTGAGCGATATGATAAGCCATCCGCACAGGGTCCTCCCGCTGCACATAGGCTGTGTAGGCCTGGGTGGTGGCCATGTCGGAGTGCCCCATCATGGCCTGAACGGCGTGAAGATCAGCCCCCCTGCCGATCAGGTGGGCCGCAAAGGAATGGCGGAGAGTGTGAGGAGTGATGTCCGCGTCAATCCCTGCCTTCTCCCCATAATATTTGATAATCTTCCAGAAGCCCTGACGGCTCATGGGACCTCCGCTGCAGTTCACAAAAAGCAGCGGGGATTCCCTGCCTTTCAAAAGAGTGCCTCTGGCCTCTGTCAGATACCTCTCCAAAGCCTGCCTGGTGACCTTTCCAAACGGCACTGTTCTCTCTTTATGCTCATCCTTGCAGGTGATAAACCCTACCTGCAGATTCATATCCTCCAGTTTCAGACCGATCAGCTCCGAGACCCGGATCCCCGTGGCATAGAGAAGCTCCAGCATGGCCTTGTCCCGCCGCTCCTTTGGGGAATTGCCATTGGGCTGCTCCAACAGGCTGGTCACCTGCTCTACAGACAAGATGGTGGGAGCTTTCTTCTCCACCTTCGGAGCCTTCAAAAGCTCTGCCGGGTCTTTTGGGATATACCCCCGGCAAAATTCATAGTGGAAAAATGCCTTCACGGAAGCCATAACCCTGGATATTGTAGTAGAAGCCCTTCCCTGCCCCTCCAGATACAGAATATAAGAATTCAGAATCGTCCAGGTCACCTGCCTCGGCTCCCGGATCCCGTTCTCTGCCAGATATTCATCCATCTGACTCAAATCCCGCCCATAGGACACCTGTGTATTTTTAGATGCCTGTCTCTCATGCTCAAGATATTCCATGAATTCCTTTATCTCCAGTTTCATTTGTCCTCGTTCCCCAAAAATGGCCTTTTTTTAGTCTCCGTCTACCATTATAGTCACTTTTTGGGTGAAAATCAAACATATTTTTCCCACTTTTCTGTTTTTTTCATCTTGGAAAGCGCGCCGGGCCACACACGGGCCATCGCCCTGATGCCGGCGAATTGTTCCGCGCCGCGCGCTCTCACTTAAGCGCCGGCTCCGGCTCAGAGGATAAGGTCCGCCAGAATAGGGTTGACCCACACCTCCAGCAAGCTTCCCGCCACAGCCAGGACCCCCACCAGCAGCCACACCCTGACCTTTCTCAGATCCTGCCTCTCCCCCACCGCCGCGGTCCACACTGCCCAGCCTCCCAGATAGCACAGCCCATGGGGAAACGCTGACGCCAGCCAGCATACCAGACCTATGGCTCCTTTTTCTAAGGTAAATACAGTTATAATGGAGGCCAGGGCAAAGCCGCCTCCAAACCCCAGAATCAGATATCCTGGCACCGCCAGGGGAGTCATGGCCAGAAGCCCTCCAAAACCGGCTTCCCAGAGCCGCTGCGCCAGAACATATCTCCACATGAGCCGCCTCTCCTCCGCCTCCATGGTTCGGCCCGCCTTCCAGATCCCATCAAAATAGCCAATCTGCCCAAGCAGTTCCCCGCCCAGCAGATTGGCCCATATTGTCCCGGTGAGAACACCGGCAGTCACACTCAAAAAACAGAGATTCCAAAAAGAATTCCTTCCCATCTTCTTCATAGCGCCGCCCCTGCCTGCCTTATATTGTTGCCCCCATATCTCCCCGCCGAAAATACCGGACACTGTCTTCACAATATATGCAGTCCTTTTTCCCGCTATGACTGCCTGTCACTGCCCGCCGTACTTTACCGCGTAGGCAGTGATAGCCGCCACCGTCTTGGCGTCGCTCATCTTTCCCGAGTAGATCAGTTCCAGAAGATCCTTCAGTTCCCAGGCCTCCACGTCAATCACCTCATCCTCATCCAGATGCTGGTGGGATGGGATCAGATTCCTCGCCACAAAAATGTCAATAGCCTCATCACAGAATGCCACCGTAGTATTGAGGCTCATAAGATATTCCAGCTTGTCCGTGCGGTAGCCCGTCTCCTCCTCCAGCTCCCTGTAAGCGCACTCAATCTTGGGCTCGTCGGGGGCATCCAGCTTTCCCGCCGGAATCTCAAGGGTATTCCTGTCCAAAGCGTTGCGGTACTGTCTCACCATAAGGATCTTCCCGTCGTCTGTAACAGGGAGCACCGCCGCCGCGCCGTCATGGTGGATAAAATCCCAATGGGCTTCATGCCCGTTGGCTATGACCGTATCCTGATAGATCTTGAGGATCGTCCCCTCATATCTCAGTTCTCTCTTTAACCGAACTACACTGTCTGCCATGTCTCACACCTCCGTCTTATGCAATGTCACCACCCGTCAGGGTGCTGACCTGCGTGCGCATCAGCGCACTTCCTAAATATAACTCCTGTCTTTTATTCAATCCACGCGCCCGTGGAATCCACCCTTCTCCCACTGCCGTCAGGGATCACCATATCCACCTGCATGTCCCCATCCACCGGATCACAGTAGTAGGACTTGCCCTGCCAGTCGATCCAGCCGGTCACCATATAGCCTCTGGAATCAAAATAATACCACTTTCCGTCGATCTGCTGCCAATTTCCGGCAGTATAGCTGTTGTCCGCGTTGCGGTACCACCAGCCCGCGTTGTCCTTAATCCATCCGTACTCACTGTATTCCTTCGGCATTACCTGCGCCGAAGGAATGCCCGGCTCGGTCATGTTGGAAGGGATATCGCTGTTGTACTGGCTGCGCAGCCGTTCCGCGGTGTCACTGTCAATATAGGAGGTATCCTCTGCCTCCTGCCACTCGCTCTTGGTGCTCTCATTCTTTATGTTGACCGCTCTTACCCGGAAACCGTAGGTCCCCTCCTTGCGCATCAGCTTTCCGAAATCGATCTTGGAATCTGTCACCTTCTGCAGCTCCCCTACCGCCTTGCCGTTGCGGTACAGACGCACCTCATAATAGCCGGCGTTCTCCACCTCGAACCAGCCAGCCTCGGTCTGGGAGGTCCACCAGACTTCCCCCATCTCCCCAACCCGCTCCTGCATGGACGGAAGGGTAATAGTCAGAATCAGCGTGTAGGAATCTTCCTTTTTCCCGCTGATATAGGTTCCGCCTTTGATCTTCACATTATCCTTTACCACGGAAAAATAATATCCGTCCTCAGCGTGGAGAGTCACCGTAATCTTAGGGGTATCCGTGCTTTTCCACCGCCCCCCCTCATTGAGGATCTCCACCTCACCCACATAGTAGTTGGCCTTTTTTGTGGTGACCTCAATATCATCCGTGCTGTACTCGCCTCCCACCTCCAGATTGTTCTCAATCTCCAGATTGAGCGATGTAATCTTCTTGCTGGCCGCAAAGGTCTGAAGGGGCAATACCGCAGCCGCCACAGCAAAGGACAATAGAAATACCATTATCTTTTTTATTCTTTTCATAGCCCACCCTTCCTTTCTCTCTTTCTTTAACTCTATTCTTTCTTTCACCGGATGTCAACAAAATTTTTTCTTAACGAAACCCTTAGCGAAACCTGCCGGGCCGGGCCCCGCCAGCTTTTGCTGGCAAAACTCTTCTCGGGGTCCGTGTGCAATCCAGTAGGGGAGGCCTTTCCCCCTACTCGCTGCGCTGGGGCGGGGCCGCACAAGCGGCCATATTTCCTTTCCGCCCCGTGCGCATAAAAAAGAGACCATGTATGGAACACAGTCTCTCTCTTTTCCTATTTTGCATAATCGGTAACTCTTGATTCGCGGATCACATTGACGCGGATCTGCCCGGGATACTCCATGGATTCCTCTATCTTCTTGGAAATCTCCCTTGCCAGCAGCACCATGTCATCGTCATTGATCTGTTCCGGGATTACCATGACCCGAACCTCACGGCCTGCCTGAATAGCATATGACTTGTCCACTCCCTTAAAGGAGTCTGTGATCTCCTCCAACTGTTTCAGTCTGTTCGTATATGTCTCCAGGGTCTCTCTCCTTGCGCCGGGCCTTGCGGCTGATATCGTATCTGCCGCCTGAACGATGCACGAGATCAGACTCTCAGGTTCAACATCGCCATGATGGGATTCTACCGCGTTGATGACTGTGGCAGTCTCTTTATACTTCCTGCACAGTTCTGCTCCCAGCTTCACATGGGAACCCTCCACCTCATGGTCAATGGATTTACCAATATCATGTAATAAACCGGCTCTCTTTGCCATGCGGACATCCACACCGATCTCCGCCGCCAGGAGCCCTGACAACTGGGCAACCTCAATGGAATGCTTCAGCGCATTCTGCCCATAGCTGGTCCTGAACTTCATCTTTCCCAAAAGTTTCACCAGTTCCGGATGGATACCGTGGATGCCTACCTCCAGAGTTGCTGCCTCCCCATCCTCTCTCATGTTGACTTCTACTTCTTTCTGCGCCTTCTCCACCATCTCTTCGATCCTGGCCGGATGGATGCGTCCATCCACGATCAGGCGTTCCAGGGCAATTCTTGCCACTTCTCTTCTCACCGGGTCAAAACCCGACAGCACCACTGCCTCCGGGGTATCGTCAATGATCAGCTCTACTCCCGTCATGGTCTCCAATGTGCGGATGTTCCGGCCTTCCCGTCCAATGATCCGGCCTTTCATCTCGTCGTTTGGAAGCTGCACCACAGAAACCGTAGTCTCTGCCACATGGTCGGCGGCACATCGCTGAATTGCCGTCACCACGTACTCTTTTGCCTTCTTCTCCGCCTCTTCCCTGGCCCTGCTCTCCATATCCTTGATCATCCTGGCGGTGTCATGCTTCACATCATCCTCCACGGATTTCAACAGATATTCCTTGGCCTGTTCCGAGGTGAGTCCCGAGATCCTCTCCAGTTCCTCCTGCCTTTTGTTCTGCAGTTCCTCCGCCTCTGCCAGCTTGCGGCTCAAATTCTCCTCGCGGGCTGTCAGGCTTGCCTCCCTGCGCTCCAGGGTTTCGGACTTCTTGTCCAGGTTCTCTTCTTTGTTCAGTACTCGTCTTTCATACCTTTGAAGCTCTGCTCTTCGTTCCTTGGTCTCTTTGTCCAGCTCATTCTTGGTCCGTATGGACTCTTCCTTGGCTTCCAGGAGAGCTTCTCGTTTTTTCGTCTCTGCGGTTTTTAATGCTTCATCTATTATCTCTCTTGACTTCTCTTCCGCGCTGCCGATCTTGCTTTCATATGTCTTCTTCCGGTACGCAGTAGCCAGTCCCCAGGTAATAGGAGCCACGATCACGATCGTAGCTATCACAGCTATTATTGTCACAGGAGCACCTCCTTATTCAGTTTTCATTGTACAACAATACAACACTACAATTTTAAACTGTTTTATACATTATGTCAAGTCTTGAAGTCCATTTCCCTATGGCATTGGACAGATTGCGAGTAACAGTTCAAGGGTCATCTGAACTGTTACGATTGCGGCAAATCCGCTCTATTGATCGCTCCATGGCGTCCCGCTCTCCATGGCCCCGTAAATCTCATCAAAGGAAAACCCCTTTCTCGCCAGGGCGGCGGCGATCCGGGCCCGCTCCTTAGGCGGGGTTACCCCCTTTTCGTACCCCTTCTTCCTCAAATGCCCCAGGATCTGCTCTCTCTCGTCCACCGGCTGCTCCTCCAGGAGACGGCGCACCTCCTCCCGGTCAAGCCCCTTTTCCCTCAGCTCAAATTCCAGCTGTTTCCTGCTCTTTCTGCTGCCGTAGACGCGTATGTAGTTTCTCCCGTAGTTTTCGTCATCCACGAACCGGTACTCTTTGAGAAACTCCACCGCGTAGTCTATGGCCGCCTGTGGGTAAAATCCCTCCTTCAGCTTCCTCCGGATCTCCTGCTCCGTCCTGTCCCGGGCCTTGAGCAGGTACAGGCATCTCTCCTTGGCCCTCTTAAACAGCACCTCTTTCAGGATCCTGTCATAGTCCGAGGAGGACAGCTTGCTGCCCTCCTCCAGTTCATACTTTCTCAGTTCCCCTCTGTACAGCACAAAGGTCACATCCTCATCCGTGAGGATCTTGCTCCTTCTCTTGTCCAGGGGGACGATAGCCACGATCTCCACGGCTCTCCCCGCCTTTCTGTGAGACTTCCCAAAGGTTCGGCGCTTCTAAGGCCTTCTTGCGCCGGTCAGGCCTCTGTGTCATCTTCCTCTTCATCCGGGACAGGCGTCACCTCCGGTGGGACATCGGTTTCCTCCTCAGCGGGACGCTCCGCCGCCTTGCCGGCCCTGGTCTTCTTCTCGGGTTTCTCCGGCTTTGCCTCTTTCGCGGCCGGCGCCTCCCCGTCCACAGACGAATCGCCCAGACCGTAGATGCCGCGGACCTTGTTCTCCACCTCCTGGCACACGGCCGGGTTGTCTCTCAGATAAGTCTTGGCGTTCTCCCGCCCCTGGCCGATCTTGGTACCCTGGTAGGCATACCAGGCGCCGCTCTTCTCGATAATATTCTCCTTCTCCGCTAAGTCCAGGATATCTCCTTCCTTGGAAATGCCCTTGCCGAACATAATATCAAACTCCGCCTCCTTAAACGGCGGCGCGATCTTGTTCTTCACTACTTTGACCTTGGCCCTGCTGCCCACGATGCTCCCTGCCTGCTTTAAGCTCTCGCCTCTGCGGACCTCTATGCGGACCGACGCGTAGAACTTTAAAGCCCGGCCTCCTGTGGTGGTCTCCGGGTTGCCGAACATCACTCCGATCTTCTCCCTGACCTGGTTGATAAAGATCACGCTGCAGTTGGTCTTGCTGATGATGCCGGTGAGCTTCCTCAGAGCCTGGGACATGAGCCTGGCCTGGAGGCCCATGTGGGAATCTCCCATCTCCCCCTCGATCTCCGCCTTTGGCACCAGGGCTGCCACGGAGTCCACGATGACGATATCCACAGCCCCGGAACGGACCATGGTCTCTGTGATCTCCAGGGCCTGCTCCCCGTTGTCCGGCTGAGAGATGTAGAGATTGTCGATGTCAACTCCGATATTCCTGGCGTAAACGGGATCTAAGGCGTGCTCGGCGTCGATAAACCCGGCAATTCCCCCTCTCCTCTGCACTTCCGCCACCATGTGCAGGGCCACGGTGGTCTTACCGCTGGACTCGGGGCCGTAAACCTCGATGACCCTTCCCTTGGGGATCCCCCCAAGTCCCAGGGCGATATCCAGGCTCAGGGAACCTGTGGGCACTGTCTCAATATTCATGTTAGTGCCGGAGTCTCCCAGCTTCATCACAGAACCCTTGCCGTAAGCCTTCTCAATCTGTGTTATAGCGCCTTCCAGCGCCTTTAATTTCGCCTCTCTATCCATAATAGTCCCTCTCCTCATTGATTTTCGAACAAATGTTCTTTTTTATTATCATAATATAAGTGCACGCAAATGTCAACCTAATTTCTGCGTTTTTTATTTTGATCCCAAAATAATCCCCGCGGCGGCTCAAACCACCTCCAAACCGCCTCGGCTCTTCTTTAGATTCGCCATGCTATCCGGCGGCCCTTTTCCGCGCCCATAGGCCTCACCCCATTCCTTTTCTGATCTTCCACGCCTGAATCCGCGATGAATCATCACCTGAGAAACAAGAATTTCCTGAATTCCGCAAAAAGATTTTCTGCATGAAATCGTAATATCAGTATAACCTGCCCCCCTCCGCCAGTCAAGTTCTTTATTCCGTCTGGTAGCGTCATTTTACCTTCGGATGTTAATGGTCAGAAAGCACCGCGTATGGTTG
>CAMTAF010000120.1 GCA_947066955.1 uncultured Hungatella sp. | reverse complement strand
CAAATATTCGGAAAAGGACGCTCAATCTTACCGGAAATTCCAGGAATGGGCGGCAGGGGGAGTCGGCATGATTGTTCAGGGCTTCTATGCTCCGCCGCCATCTTTCGGAACCTTTGCCGGAATGATGGACAGCGGCCCGGAGATGAGAGAACTTCTCCGCGCTACTATGATGAGCTGTGAAGATGTGATTGACGAATGGTTTGAGAATGATAAGGTAAAGATTGCCCTTACCCGTTGGATTTCTGAAATCATGGTTGACCCGTCCACCAAGGGAACCGGAATTATGGTATTCGTTATGCTGGGTACTGCTCATATGGGGCAGGGCGCCGGTATGCCAAAAGGCGGTTCCGGAAGTCTCAGCAAAGCGGAAGAAGCATATTTGAAAGACCACGGCGCAACCATCCATCTGAACAGCGAGGCAGTAAAGTATCTTATAGAAGACGGAAAATGTGTGGGAGTCGTCACGAAAGACGGCAAGGAAATTTATGCAGACCAGGCGGTGCTCAGCGGACTTCATCTGAAACAGGTATTTCCTCATATGGTTCCAAAAGGCAGTGTGCCGGAAGATTACCAGAAGAAAGTTGACCGTCTGAAACCATCGGATTTCTCCTGCTTCCAGCAGAGTGTGGCCCTTCATGAGCCGCCCAAGTGGATTGCGGACAGCCCGCAGTTAGACGAAGCGTTTATTGTAGAGTTCGCACCCAATACGCTGGATGAGTACAAACAGTACTTCTTCAACATCAAACGGGGTATTCCGGCACATTTCCCGCTGATCTCCGTATCAACCCTTCATGATCCCAGCCGTGCTCCCGAGGGCAAGCATATCATGTATTTTTATGAGTATGCGCCTTATGACTTAAGAGACGGCGGAAGTGAGAAGTGGAGAGAAATCAAGGAAGAGTATGCCGAGGAGGTTATGAATTTCCTTAGAAAATACACCACCAATATGGGGCCGGAAAACATTATCGGAAAATGGTCCTGTTCGCCGGTTGAACTGGAGGAGCATGATCCGGCAATGGTTCATGGGGACTTTGCCCAGCTGGGGAGCTTTTTGGAGCAGAACCTTGGAAACCGTCCCATTCCGGGATATAACTATACAACGCCCATTGACAACCTGTTTATCTGCGGTCCTGGATGTCATCCAGGTTCCGGCGTAAGCTGCGGAGGCCGTGCGGCGGCAATGGCGGTGCTGGAAGCTCTGGGGAAAGATATTGACGATATTTGATTCATGATACATTTGGCTCCCTGTAAACAGTACGGGGGGCCTTTCCTTTTATGCACACGGGCTCAGAGGAGAGGTTTGCCGGCAAAGTTGGCCGGGGCCAGGTGCGGCCAGCAGGGAAAACGCCTCCCCTGCCGGATTTAGAAATATAAAACCAGACGGAGGATTGATTCTATGAAAATGGTAAGCAAAGAAGGCCAGACCATGGTAGATGTTACAAAAGTATATCCGGACAATGGAAATATCGTTATGGTATGTAAGCTCATGGGAGCTTATTCCATGAAAATTTATCTGAAACCGGAAGAACTGCGCAAGGCCATTGCTTTGGTGAATTGGGATTTGATAAAGGAACTTCCTGATATGTTGGTAAAAGGAACCGCCGGAGAAGAGAAACTTCGTGAGATTGGAAATAATCTGTGCAAGCTTGGACCGGATGCCGTGAAGATCATCCTTGGAGAAAATGGACAGTCCAGGCTGACCAGTGCGGCAAAAGAACTTGGAGTGGCTACTTTTGGCACATTGGTGGACAGCCTGCTGCTTGTGCTGCAGATTTTATTACAGGACAAAAAATAACCAGAGGCCGGATGGGAGGTTTTCATGAAAAGAGGTATAGAGAAATGGGATGCCATTGTGGTAGGCGGAGGTTTGGCAGGCCTTTCAGCGGCCTATACAATGGCTAAAAATGGGCTGGAGGTCATGGTGGTTGAGCGGGGAGAGCATTGCGGGGCAAAAAATGTCTCCGGCGGCCGCCTGTATGGACACAGTCTGGAAAAAATGATTCCTGGTTTTGCAAAGGAAGCTCCGGTAGAGCGAAAAATCGTCAGGGAACGGCTGGCGCTTCTTACGGAGGATGGAGGAACAATCATTGAATACGGTTCAGGAAAACTGGATACGGCGCCGTCCTATTCGGTAAACCGCAGTGACTTTGACCAGTGGATGGCTAAAAAGGCAGAGGAAGCCGGGGCCCTGGTGATTACCGGGATTACAGTGAGAGAGTTGTATATGGAAGCCGGAAAAGTATGCGGAATCCGTTCAGACGGAGATACCTTCCGTTCTGATGTGGTAATTCTGGCAGACGGTGTCAATTCCCTTCTGGCAAAGCAGATTGGCATGAAAAAAGAATGGAATCCGGATCATGTGGCAGTTGGCGCAAAAGAAGTGATTAAACTGGACAGCCAGACCATAAATGCCCATTTTGGACTGAAAGATGGGGAAGGCGCCGCAATGATGGCTACCGGATATGTGACCGGAGGGAAGATAGGAGGAGGTTTCCTTTATACCAACAAAGATACGGTTTCCTTAGGAATTGTGACTACAGTAGGGGATACGGAATACAGCGAAGTTTCCGTTCCGGAAATGCTGGAGCGTTTTGAGCAGCACCCTATGATTCAGCCGTTGATTCAGGAAGGGAAAGTGGTGGAATATTCTGCCCATTTAGTTCCGGAGGGCGGTAAAAAGGTTCTTCCCCAACTTGTGAAAGACGGTGTTCTGCTGACAGGGGATGGGGCAGGCCTTGTAATGAACCTGGGATTTACGGTTCGGGGGATGGATCTGGCCGTTGAATCCGGCAGACTGGCCGCAGAGACCGTTTTGCGGGCAAATGGTGCCGGAGATTTTTCCAAAGAGGCATTGTCGGAGTATGAGATTCTGTTAAATGAAAGCTTTATCATGAGGGATATGAAACAGTACCAGAATTTTCCGGGATTTATGGGCAGTTCCCACAGGCTGTATGACGACTATTCCAAGGTGCTTGACGGGCTTTTGTCCCAGCTCTATGTGGTGGACGGAAAAACTCAGGATGATATCCTGACTAAGTCGGCCAGGGCAGTTGCAAAAGTCGGTTTGGTGAATCTGGCAGTGGACGGTATCCGCGGATTGGGGGCATTGTAAATGAATCGGATGAGTGTAGATGATAAATTGGGGACAAACCTGTTCCGTATTGATGAAAATAACCCGCATATTACAGTAAAACAGGATAAAGCCGATGAAAAGGAAATCCGAAAACTTTTGCTGGCTTGTCCGGCCCATCTTTATACACTGGATGAGGACGGTAAACTGCAGTTTTCCTATGAAGGATGCCTGGAATGCGGTACTTGCCGTGTATTATGTCATAAGAGCCTAATCAAAGAATGGGACTATCCGGCCAATGGCAAAGGCGTCCATTACAGGAAAAGCTAAAGATATGAACAGGGGAAGATAGGATATGAGGAAATCAGGACAAACCGATCATGTTATGGAATATGCGCTGGAGCAAGTGGAAAAAAGCATGAGGAAAATGACCAGGAATGTTTCTAAGGACAGGCTTACAGGAGAAGTGATTAAGAATGCTTTGGCAGTGCCTGGGAAGATGCTGCGTCCCCGGATTCTAATTTTAAGTGCTTGTCTGATTAATGAAAATGAGGCCATGGCTCATATGGAACATCTGATCCGCTGGGCGGCGATTATCGAACTTTCCCATACGGCTTCCCTGATTCATGATGATGTAATCGATCAGTCTTATGTCAGGCGGGGAATACCCACCGTCATGAAACGGTATGGCAATTCTTCTGCCGTCTATGCAGGAGATTATCTTTTGGCCAGTATTCTCAGGGAGATTCTTAATTCCCATGAGGGAGACAAAGCGCTGCTGTTGGTAGATGGGATTGAGGAGATGTGTGCCGGGGAAATCAATCAGACACATTGTAAATATCGTCAGAATGTCACCATAGAGCAGTATAACAAAAACATAGCCGGAAAGACCGGCGTGCTGTTTGCCTCTGCCTGCCGCTTGGGAGCCATGGAGGTGACAGGACAGGAGGATATCATCAGGCAATATGAGGAGTTTGGAAGAAAACTGGGGCGGGCGTTTCAGCTTAGGGACGATTTGCTTGATATCATGTCCAGTCAGACGGAAGCCGGAAAAATGGTGATGCAGGATTTTCAGGAAGGAATCTATACGCTGCCGGTGCTTTTGGCACGTGACCATGACATTTATGGTTCCTCAGTTAAAAAGTTGATGAAGAAAAATAAAAGAGGGAACCTGACAGAAAAGGATAAGGAATTTTTGAAAGAAATTCTCCTGAAATCAGAGGCTGTCGCCAAGGTAGAGGGGGAGACGGCCAGACTTCTGGAAGAATGTAAAAGCGTAGTGAGGAAATCTTCCTGCCAGTGGGCGAAAGATAAGGCGGAAGCTATATTAGACAGACTAAAAAATCTGTGACAGTTAAGAAGACGCAGTTTGGCTAAAAAGCCGGGCTTAAACAGATATGATCAGAATTGAGGTGGAAAGCATGAATATACTTGTCTGTATCAAACAGGTTCCGGATACAACCGAGATAAAGATTGATCCGGAAAAGCATACGCTGATCCGTGACGGGGTTCCCAGTATTGTCAATACTTTTGATACCTATGCCCTGGAGATGGCCTGCCGTCTGAAAGAAGAGACAGGCGGAACTGTTACGGTCATGACCATGGGGCTGCCCCAGGCAAAAAAGGCATTAAAGAGCTGCCTTGCCGCAGGCGCAGACCAAGCAGTATTAATCTCAGACCGTCCTTTTGGCGGTTCGGATACCCTGGCAACCAGCTATATTATTTCCCAGGCCGTTGCCTGTGTGGAAAAAGAAAAGGGCAGTGTTTTTGATTTAATCCTGTGCGGCAAGCAGGCCATAGACGGGGACACGGCCCAGGTAGGACCGGGGCTGAGCGAACATCTGGGACGGCCGCTGATCACTTATGTCTCCGAACTGAAATATGAGGAGGCCGAATTTCAGGGCAAGAGGGAGAATGATGACGGATATGACTGGATTGGCGTAAAAGGTCCCTGTGTCATGACGGTGGTAAAGACTGCATATGAGCCAAGATATCCGACGCTGAAGGCAAAGATCGAGGCAGAGTGGGCCCAGATCCAGACGATTACTGCGGAAAGTATGAAGGAAACTCTGGATTTGTCAAAATGTGGCTTAAAAGGTTCTCCAACGAAGGTGGTAAGAACCACGACTCCGGAGAATAAAGTTAAGTGTATATATATAAAGGAGGCCTCACCAGCTTTAAGTGCGGGGAAACTGGCTGACATACTGGCACAAAAGAAGGTGATGGGGAGGTGAGCGGAATGGATTTTTCAGAATATAAGGGGGTTTATGTCTTTGTGGAGACAGAGGAGGGAAAACCGAAGCCAGTAAGTTTTGAACTTTTGACCCCGGCAAGAACGCTGGCTGATAAATTGGGGGAGTTTGTAGGGGCTTTTGTAGTGGGATATCAGGTAGAAGAGACGGTACGGCTGTGTGCCCAGTATGGAGCCGATAAAATCGTAGTGATTGACGCACCGGAATACCAATATTATACCACTGATGCATTTACCAATGGGTTACATAAGGCAGTAAAAAAATATAAGCCAAATGTTATGTTGATAGGAGCTACCAATAATGGCCGTGATTTAGGCCCCCGGTTGAGCTGCCGCCTTCAGACGGGGCTTACGGCAGACTGTACCAGCCTGGATGTAAATGTGGAGTCAAGAAATATGGAATGGACCCGTCCCGCATTTGGAGGGAATCTGCTGGCCACCATTATGTGTCCCAATGACCGTCCTCAGATGGGAACCGTGCGCCAGGGAGTATTTAAGAAAGCAGAGCCGGATCTGTCACGTCAGGCCCAGATTGTTTATGAAGATATCCGGACTAGGCCGGAAGAGATTTCTACCCGGCTTATCAAGCGGGTAAAAGAAGTGGTGGAGTCTGTAAACCTGGAGGAAGCGGAAATTATCGTGGCAGGCGGTTACGGTATTGGAAAGGCAGAGAATTTTAAGTATCTGGAGGAACTGGCAGAGGTTTTAGGAGGTCAGGTGGCAGCTACCAGGAAGGTAGTGGATGCAGGCTGGATTGCCCATGCATATCAGGTGGGCCAGACGGGAAAGACCGTTGCGCCAAAGCTTTATTTTGCCGTAGGGATTTCAGGAGCCATTCAGCATCTGGCAGGTATGAACGGTTCTGAGACCGTGGTGGCAGTCAACAATGACGCAAGCGCACCGATTTTTGGAGCTGCCCATTATGGCATTGTCGGTGATTATAAGGAAGTGCTCCCGGAACTGATAAAAGAATTCAAAAAGAGAAAAGGAGAATAAGTATGATGAGTAAAAAAAGTTGTCTGGCAGAGTCACTTAGGATTGGCAGGATTACGGCAAAAAACAGAATATGGCTTTCCCCCATGGAGACCAATACCTGTTCTGTAGACGGGGAATTGACCGATGTGCAGTTGGCCCATTACGAAGCAAGGGCAAAAGGCGGAGCCGGTATGCTGATTCAGGAGTTTACGGCAGTGGACGGAGAACATACGGTAAGACCGCTGCAGTTGAGGATTGATGATGATAAATTTAAGGTGCGTTTAAGCCGTCTGGTAGATGCAGTCCATACCTATGGCGCCCCTATTATCTGCCAGCTTCACCATGCGGGAATGTTCTCTTCCCAGGATCCGGTATCTCCTTCTGGTGTTGCCTGCTATGAGTTGGGAAAGGGGCATTATATCCAGCCGAGAGTGATGACCATTGAGGAGATTGAGGAGGCACGGCAGAAATTTATTGACGCAGCTGTCCGTGCAAAAGAGATTGGATATGATGGCGTGGAGCTTCACGGCGCTACTGCTTATCTTCTGGCTCAATTTTTCTCCGGCTATAACAATAAGAGAACAGACAAGTACGGCGGCAGCCTGGAAGGAAGAATGATGCTGGCCGTAGAGATTGTTCAGGGAATTCGAAAGGCATGCGGACCGGATTTTACCGTTGGATATACCATGTGCTACAATGACTGGCTTCCGGGTGGTTCCAATTTTGAGGATACCATGGCATTTGCCATAAAGTTAGAGCGGGAGGGGATTGATTTTATTGATTTCCAGACAGAAGGAACCTATGAGACCTTTACTTTGGAGCAGTGCGCGGCAGGTGCAAGACGTCAGCCAAAAGGGATTTTCCAGACCGTGAAAGAATTTAAAAAGGCGCTCCATGTTCCGATTTCATGCCGTGCTGCCGGAGAATACGATCCCAAGGTATGGGAGGAGGCAGTGAAAAACGGATATGTGGATGCAATCCGCGCGGCGAAGGCTCATCTGGCAGATCCGGCACTGGCCTCCAAGATCTTAAAGGGGAAAGAAGAAGACGTCCGTCCATGTATCCGTTGCCTGAACTGTCTGGATAGTGCCGTTGTAAAACACATGGCATTGAACTGTTCGGTAAACAGCGGGTGCGCTCATGGGGAGGAAGAGATAGGGAAGGCTGATTCCGTGAAAAAAGTGCTGGTGATCGGCGGAGGCCCGGCAGGGCTGGAAGCTGCCAGGGTAGCGGCTTTGCGGAGACATCAGGTGACCCTCTGGGAGAAGGAAGACCATTTAGGAGGAAATTTATATATCGCTTCCCTGCCGATTGGCAAGGAAGAGTTCAATAAATTTACGGAGTGGGCCGAGAGGCAGTGCAGAAAGCTGGGAGTTTCTATCTGTCTTGGCAGAGAAGCCACGGCGGAAGAGGTAAAGAAATTTGCCCCTGAGGCGGTTATTTACGCAGCCGGTTCCAATCCAATCATGCTTCGGGTACAGGGAGCTGACCAGGCTCATGTAATCCTGGCAAAAGAAGCTCTTCTTGGCACAAAGCCTATAGGAAAGAAAGTAGCTGTCATCGGCGGCGGCGAAGTGGGGATTGAGACAGCGGACGCTTTGCTTTATAAAAATATTGCGGATGAAGTGACGATTGTCGAGATGCAGTATGATATTGGCCGGGATATGGCAGGCATGGATAAGGCTTCTCTTATGGGAAACCAGTTTCCCAAATACTTCCCCCAAAGACTGCATATTCTGGTAGACACGAAATTAGACGAGATTCGGGAAAAAACCATTGTGGTGGAAGACCGGAACTGGAAGAAGACGGAGATCGAAGCGGACACCGTAATTCTGGCTGTTGGTTATGGCGCCAACCGGTCCTTATATGAGGAATTGGAAGATATGGTAGATGAGATTTACGTCATCGGGGATGCGAACCGGCCGAGGAAGATTGTAAATGCAGTCCATGAGGGGAACAAGATTGCCCGTCAGATTTAAAGGGAGAAGGAGAGAACGGCAGCCCGTAATGGGGTGCCGTTCTTTTAGATTTAAAGACGGAGAGAAGGTTCGGACGAAAGGCCTGGTGATATATGTCTAAAATAAAAATTTTGATAAAATACTCTTTAGGGGAAGTTGAAAAAGCTTTGTGCTTGTACTATAATACTTGTATTAGAAAGAGGCGCAGTTACGTTACATTCCTGACGGAGAAAGGAAAGCTATGTGGTTCTGGTGGTTTATGTTTATCAGTGATCTCCTTATTCCCATACTTATGATTGTCGGCGGCAATATGATGTGGAAACACGCGCCTAAGAAGATCAATGGAGTGATCGGTTACCGGACAGCGCGTTCCATGAAAAATATAGACACATGGAAGTTTGCCCAGGACTATTGCGGACGCCTGTGGCGGAAGATTGGCTGGGCCATATTGATACCGTCGGCAGCAATACATTTTCCTTTCTATTATAGTTCAGAGGATACCGTCGGAACTGTCGGGGCAATCCTGTGCACCATACAATGCGTGGTCTTAGTCGCGTCTATTTTTCCCACAGAAAGGGCGCTGAAAAGAGCCTTTACTGACGAGGGAGTGCGCAAATAACCGGAGAGCCTGCGGGGTGATCCGGAGAAGCAGAGATAGGATTAGGGCGGGAATGTACGGCTTTTTGCGGCAGAATCATAAAAAGAAAGGAAGCGAAAGAGATCATGGAACTGATCAGTCAGAAGATGAGAAAATTAGCTCCGGAGCTTGACCCTCTGAGGATCGGCACAGGCTGGAAGCCGGAGGATCTGGGGAAGACTCAGATCATGATCGAGAGCACTTTCGGGGACAGCCACCCTGGAAGCGGCCATTTGGACAAACTGGTTGAAGAAGTGAGAAAAGGGGTGGAGGAGGCGGGAGGCCATGGGGCCCGGTACTTCTGCACCGATATCTGCGACGGCGAGAGTCAGGGTACGGATGGGATCAATTTCAGTCTGGTAAGCAGGGAGATTATTGCCAACATGATCGAGATCCACGCTAACGCCACTCCGTTTGACGGAGCAGTGTACCTGGCCAGCTGCGACAAGGGACTGCCGGGGAATCTTATGGGTCTGGCCAGAGCCGATATCCCGGCCGTTGTGGTGCCTGGGGGCACCATGAACGCAGGGCCGGAGATGCTGACTTTGGAGCAGCTTGGCATGTACAGCGCCAAATACCAGAGAGGCGAGATTGATGAGGAAAAGTTAAACTGGGCCAAGTGCAACGCCTGCCCCAGCTGCGGAGCGTGTTCCTTTATCGGCACAGCCTCCACCATGCAGATCATGGCCGAAGCTCTGGGGCTGGCCCTTCCGGGGAGCGCCCTCATGCCGGCCACCAGCCCGGATCTGCTGGCATTTGCCAGACAGGCGGGAATTCAGGCAGTGAAATTGGCCAACACGCCTGGGATGCGCCCCTCAGAGATTATCACCATGGAAAGTTTTGAAAACGCCATTTTAGTCCACGCCGCCATATCGGGGAGCACCAACTGTCTTCTCCACATACCGGCCCTTGCCCATGAGTTCGGCCTGGAGGTCACAGGGGACACCTTTGACAGACTCCACAGAAATGCCCGCTATCTCCTTGACGTCCGTCCCGCCGGGCGATGGCCGGCAGAGGTATTCTACTATGCAGGGGGAGTTCCGGCCATCATGGAGGAGATCAAAGACCGCCTCCATTTGGATGTGATGACCGTCACGGGGAAGACTCTGGGAGAGAACTTAAAAGAATTAAAAGAAAACGGTTTCTATGAGAGATGCGGCCGCTGGCTTGAGGAGTTCAACAAGAGATACCATATCAGCGTAACCAGGGAAGACATTATCCGCCCCTATGAGAAAGCAATGGGAACCGACGGCAGCATCGCCATTCTCAGGGGAAACTTAGCGCCTGAGGGGGCAGTGATCAAGCACACGGCCTGTCCCAAAGAGATGTTCAAGGCAGTGCTGAGGGCAAGACCCTTTGACAGTGAGGAGGAATGTCTGGACGCGGTGTTGAAACACAAGGTGCAGAAGGGCGACGCTGTCTTTATCCGCTATGAGGGCCCCAAGGGAAGCGGCATGCCGGAGATGTTCTACACCTCCGAGGCCATCAGCAGCGACAAGGAGCTGGGGCGCAGCATCGCTCTGATCACCGACGGACGTTTCTCAGGAGCCTCAACAGGGCCCGTGATCGGACACTGCAGCCCCGAGGCAGTGGACGGCGGCCCCATCGCCCTGGTGGAGGAGGGGGATCTGATTGAGATCGACGTGATGGAGCGGAAACTGAACATCATCGGAATCCAAGGAGAGAGAAAGACACCTGAGGAGATGGAAGAGATTCTGGAAGAGCGAAGGAAGCGCTGGAAGCCCAGGGAACCCAGGTATAAGAGAGGAGTCCTCCGCCTGTTTGGCGAACACGCGGCAAGCCCTATGAAGGGGGCTTATCTGGAATATTGATCAATCGGGCAGGGAAGGTGTTTTACTCCTGCCGCGCCGGGGCGGGGCCGCGCAAGGGGCTATATTTCCTTTCCACCCCGGGGGCATAAAAAACAGATGGAAAACCCCGGTACAGGGCGGACTTTCCATCTGTTTTGATATGTTCACGATATGATTGTTGGTTTGATCCGGTTTAGATTAGAATGTCACCTTGCTGTTTTCAAGCCAATGCCTGTTTTCCACACTTCTCCCCCAAGCATCCAAGGCAAGTTGGTAGGTTTCGGAAACCTTCCTATCGACCTCTTTGATTTCTTTTCTTAAATTGTGTTGTTCGACTTTCAAAGCCGCAACCTGCGTTTCCAGCTTGCCAAGTCGATCCTCCACTTTGCCAAGCCTGCCCTCCATCTTGTCAAGCCTGCCCTCCATCTTGTCAAGCCTGCCCTCCATCTTGTCAAGCCTGCCCTCCATCTTGTCAAGCCTGCCTTCCATCTTGTCAAGCCGGTCATCCATCTTGTCAAGCCTGCTGTTAACAGGTTCTAATTTTTTGTCCATCATATCAGAGATGGCCAGTAACAGCTGTTCATTATCCATGTCCCTACCTCCTCTCCCGCCAAGTATACCACATTTTGGCTGTAAAGTCTATTGAATTGTTCGGAGGAAACCGATTGAATATAAGTATGAAATATGGTAAAATAGAGAAGATATTTGAGTGAATAAGAGGAGGAAGGCAAATGCGCGGCATTTTCAGGATGCCTTCCGACGATGCGGCAGGTGCCCCAAAACGGCGCGCGCCGATACCGAACTAGGAGGAAACGCGGATATGGAACAGTACAAGAAAGATTTTATTGAATTTATGGTAGAGAGCCAGGTGCTGAAGTTTGGCGAGTTTACTTTGAAGAGCGGGAGAAAGTCGCCGTTTTTCATGAATGCCGGAGCTTACGTCACTGGTTCCCAGCTGCGAAGGCTGGGCCGGTACTACGCTGAGGCGATCCATGACCACTACGGAACAGATTTTGATGTGCTGTTCGGGCCGGCTTACAAGGGGATCCCCTTAAGCGTAGCCACCACCATCGCTTTCAGCGAACTGTACGGAAAAGACATCAAGTACTGCTCCAACCGCAAGGAGGAGAAGGATCACGGGGATGCGGGAATCCTGTTGGGAAGCCCCATCAAGGACGGGGACCGGGTGGTGATCATCGAGGATGTGACCACTTCCGGCAAGTCCATCGAGGAGACCTTCCCCATTATCAGGGCGCAGGGAGATGTGGAGATCGTTGGGCTCATGGTATCCTTAAACCGCATGGAGCGGGGAAAAGGCACCAAGAGCGCTCTGGAGGAGATACAGGAATTGTACGGCTTTAAGGCCAACGCCATCGTCTCCATGGCTGATGTGGTGGAGCACCTTTACAACAGAGAGTGTCTCGGTCAGATCGTCATCGACGACAAGATTAAATCCGCCATAGATGCCTACTATGAGCAGTACGGGGTAAAATAGGAGGAAGGCAAGCGCGGAGCGCTTTCAGGATGCCTTCCGACGTCCTGGCAGGTGTCGCGGAGCGGCGCGTGCCGCTACCTGTATGAAAAGGAGAGTGAATTATGGAGAGAATCTACAAGACTATGAGAAACATCGGAGGGGCCAACATTGCGGTAGGCGTTGTCCTGATCAGCGTGGGCCTGATTGCCGGAACGGTTTCCATCGTTACGGGAGCTGTTTTGCTGAAGAGAAAATCCGAAATTACGTTTTAGAAAAGAGGCAGTATCCTGTGCAAGGCGGGATACTGCCCTTTTATGCACACGGGGCGGAGAGGAATGAGGCCGCTTGCGCGGCCCCGCCCCGGCGCGGCGAGTAGTGGAAAAAGGCATCCCCTACTCGAACACACGGGGCGGAGAGGAAATATGGCCGCTTG
>CAMTAF010000119.1 GCA_947066955.1 uncultured Hungatella sp. | reverse complement strand
TGCCTTCCTCCTTTTTGGTATCGGCACGCGCCGCTTCGCGTCACCTGCCAGGTCGGCGGAAGGCATCCTGAAAATGCTTCGCATTTGCCTTCCGCCTCTTTTCTTCCGGTAGCGGAACCCGGCTATGCAGGCCAGACATAAAACGCTGGCCGCGGTGATTCCGATCCCCAGCCTCAGCCCTTCCGGCTCGTAGGACATGGAGATTTCATGGGTTCCCTCGGGGATTTCCACGCTTAAAAATGTGTCGAATATTTTCCTGGTCTCCTGTTTTACGCCATCCACTTCCACGGTCCATCCCTTGTCATAGGGCACGCTGGTGAAGAGAACCCCGTCCTGTACGGCGTGGACCTCTCCCTCCAGGCAGGTGTCCTTCCACTTGGTGATGGTAAAGGGATTTCTGCCGAGAATCTCATAGACAGACCACAGCCCCTCATTGGAAAAGCGGTAAGCCCGGGCATTGAGGCTCTCGTCATCCTCCTCGTTGGTGATCTCGATCTCCTTGCCTGCCTCGCACTCTCCCAGCTCCAGGAGAAACCCTCTGTTCACATTGTTGAAGGTGCGGGTCTCCTCCCCGATCTTCACCTTCACCTCTTTTACCTTCCTATTTGCCACATATACATAGTAATCCCCGTCTGTCTCCGGCACAAGGCGGAAGGTTGACCCGTAATTTTCCCCGTCAAGGTTTTGGAGCACCCGCTCCGCCCCGATGACATCGCACAGATTGTTCTGAACCTCCGCCGGGTTGCCCAGATCCCGCTGCCAGTCCGTCTCCAGGTCCGGGGATACTAAAAATCCTACAGGAAGAGTTGCCAGCCGCCGGTACAGCCAGGTATCCCCGCTCTGGTCAATAAACTCCAGCATCTCACTGCTCTGTTCAGAAGAATAGAGGCCGTACCTCACGGAGAACAGGGAGTCCACCAGGGGAGTGCTGCCTGTGATGCTGTAGGCGTTAGTGTTGCCCTCACACCCTACTTCCTTAAAGAAATCAGTCAAAGCTGCGTTGGCTGTGGAAGAAAACAGGGATACTGAAGGAAAATTCATCCAGGCCCCGTCATTTTTTGTCTTCCTGTTCACCTTCTCCACCCGGAAAAAGGTGCTGCTGGGAATCAGGGATTGGGTCAGGGCTCTCACATCGTCGTTGTCCTTGACATAACTGGTCCTGCTGGTGGTGGTCACACTGGTTATAGTAGTGTTGGCCGCTGCCTCTATGGCTGCCACAACCATGACCAATGTCATCAAAACGCCCTGCTGGACCCGGCGCTTTTTGTAAAGATACAGAAGGCCTCCGTACAGGGAGAGAAACAAAATAGCCACATAGTAGACGTAAAACTCAAAATGTTTCTGCTCCACCAGCTTCTCCGCCAGAATCACAAACCCTACTGCTGCCCAGAATGCCTTGACAATCCGGCTCCACGGGGTTGTGTCCAGGTGCATATAGGCCCTGTAGCAGATCACCAGCATCAAAAAGATATAGATAAAGGACTGCCTGCAGGGGAGGCTGTTGGGAAAATGAAACCCGTGCCAGATAAAATTCAGGGCATTGACGGAAAAGCTGGCAAAAAACATGAGAAGCAGCCCGCAGTACACTGCTTTCTCCTTAAGCCTCACCTTGTCGCAGGCCAGGTACAGGGTAAACAGCATGAGCACCGCCACTCCGCAGTAGATATTGGGCCAGTGGTCCAGCCCGATCTCGGTCTCCACATTCCCCATATGTCTGGCAATCATGTCAAAGATCGAGAAATAGGAAGTGACGGTTTTTGGAAATGAGGACTCTATGGAGACCGTCATCCGAAGGGCGTACACCTCAGGGATCAGCACCGCCGCGGCCACTCCCCCCGACAGCAGGGAATACCCCGCAAACTGGATTCCATGGGCCACATAGTCCCTGGCGGTTTTGTGCTGCCCGGCTCCCAGGATCAGGAGGGCAATAAAATAGATCACCATAAAAATACAGATCATAATGGAGATATAGTAGTTGGACAAGATACAAAGTCCCAGGCACACACCGTACAGCAGCCCGTCCTTTTTCTCCACCAGCCGCTCCAGCCCAAACATAACCACGGGGAACAAGAGAATACAGTCCAGCCACATGATGTTCCAGCTGTATGCCGCCATATAGCCGGACAGGGCATAGAAGATTCCAAAGAATCCCACGCCGAAATCATTTTCCCCCCAGCGCTTTCTCAGATACCAGGCAAAGGTCAGCCCTGACAGCCCGATCTTCAGCACAATCCCGTAGGTCATAAACTCGATGACCAGCTTCTGGGGGCACAACAGCAGGAGCCAGTTTAAGGGGCTTGCCAGATAGTAGGCATAGAGGGCGGAAAAATTCACGCCCATCCCGATATTCCAGCTGTAAAAAAGGCTTCCCCCCTGGCTCAGCTTGTGGTGAAACTCCGAGAAAAAAGGCGCGTACTGGTGATACATATCGGTTCTCAGGAAGCTCTCCTCCCCAAAGGGAAAGATTCCCCTCTGCCAAAAGATGATCACCATCACCGCTATCGGAACACAAAAAGCAGCCCACAGCCCATCCGAAGGTTTTAACAATCCATTCAGGACAGCTGCCGGCCTGTTAAGCCACTGCGTTCTCTTCTTCTTTTTCCTGCTCCTCTTTGCCCGCCCGGTTCGGGACCCGGAATCAGGCTCTCCTTTTTCCCTGGAAAAGCCTCCCTTTGCCCCTGGCTGGCCTGACGCGGCGGCGCCCTCCTGGGCTGACTCCTCCTGTCCGGATGACCGGCCCTGCCAGGAATCCTCCTGCCCGGCATCCTGCCCCGGCTCTGCGCCTCCCTGGCGTTCCTCCGGCTCCTCCGTCCACTCGTCCGCCTCTTCCGGCCCGGTGAACCACTCTGTCACTCTGACAGACCCCGCATTTCTCTCAGGCTTCGCCTGGCCGCTGTCCGCCCAGGACTCACGCGCCATAGGCTCCTCTGGGGCTCCCGTGTCTTCCTCCCGCGGATGCCAAACCGCTCCAGGCCCATCCAAGTCATCTGGGAGGTGTTCTTGGTTCTGCTCCTGGGTTTGTTCCGGATTCTGCTCCGGCTTCTGTTCAGGGTTCTGCTCCGGCTCCCGCCTGTCCTCTGTTGTCTCTGTCGCCCACCTGGGGATTTCGCGGCTCGGTACGGCTTCCGGCTCTCTGCTCTCCGCACCGTCTTCCAGCATCGCCTGATCGCTCTCTGCTTTTGCCCTCAGCACCGCCTTCCAGTTGTCCGCTATGGATCTTCCACTGCCTGCCTGGGGCTCTGTCCTCGGCTTCCAGTTCTCCACCCTCAGCTTGCCGCTGTCTGTTCCAACTTCCGGCTTCGGCTTTGCGCTCTCCGCCTCTGCTCCGGCTTCCCCTTTGGCCTCCGGCTCCGGCTTTGCGTTCTCTGCCTCGGACTCCGCCTCGCTGCCATTTTCCCCGGTCTCGGTTTCGGCCTCATCCTCCAGCTCCGGCCACTCATAGGTTTTCAGCGCCGCCAAAAACACGGCCTCCTTTTCCCCTATCCGCCGGGACTGCGGGTCCGGGGCAGGAGGCAGATCCCGGGAGTCGTCCACTGTCTGGTCCAGCCTCCCGGACTCCTCTTTTATCTCGTCTTTCCCCATATCAATCTCCTCTGGTTTCTTTGCTCTCAGCCCCCTCAGGATCCGTTTTGAAAATAAACAGCTTGCTCAGGATATAATTCAGAACCAGCGAAATCGCCGACACCATAAATTTCCCAAAAAATTCATTCCAATGAAGCACATCCACCATGACAATCATGCCCACCATGGTAAATACTCCTGTAGCTGCCCGGCATGCCACAAAGGATACAAACTCCTTCCACAGATACTTAAGACTAATGTCAAAGCTGCGGAACACAAAAAATTTGTTGGTGACAAAGGCGAACAGCACCGCCGCTACCCAGCTCAATGCCGTGGACACCCGGTAGTCCGCTCCCAAGGCCCACAGGACTGCATAGGAAACCCAGTCCACGGCTGTGGTCAGAACCCCAAAGAAGATATAAGTAAGGCTCTCTCTGTTACACAATTTCCCCAGTATGGCATAGATTCTTTTATTCATGAGTGATCTCCCGCTCAGACTGATCCTGCATATCCTTCAGCAGCTTGTCCACGCTCACCAGCTTCACGCACAGGGCAAACAGCTCCATGGCTATGCGCAGGTCGGACAGGGGCGGGTAGGACGGCGCGATGCGGATGTTGCTGTCCCGGGGATCTCTTCCGTAGGGATAGGTGGCCCCTGCCCCTGTCATGATCAGACCCGCCTTCTTGCATCTGGCCACAATCTTCTTTGCGCATCCGTCAAGGGAATCAAAAGCCATAAAATACCCGCCCTTGGGGG
The DNA here is from genome assembly GCA_947066955.1 of uncultured Hungatella sp. GTDB lineage: Bacteria > Bacillota > Clostridia > Lachnospirales > Lachnospiraceae > UBA3402. The sequence goes on along the minus strand of CAMTAF010000119.1, from coordinate 8,331 downwards.
TCGTCCATGTTCCGATGCCCAGCCCATCCAGCTCCTGAGTCAGGATCTCGTTGACTGCCTCGAACTTAGGCCTCATAATATCCGCGTGCAGGCGCATGTGCTCCACCATGCCGTGGATTCCTCCGAAAAAGCGCACATGCCGCAGCTGGTTCACCTTGTCATGGCCGATAGTCTGTATCCTCAGCTGCCTGGTGATGTCCACCAGATTGTTCTGGGAGGCCGCGATGGCCGCGATTCCGGAGCCCGGAAAGCTGATTTTTGACGTGGAGGCAAACTTGTAGGCAAGATCCGGGTTGCCCGCTCTCTTGCACTCTGCCAGGATCTCGATCAGGTGATCCTGCTCATGATCATATAGGTGATGAATCGTGTACGCGTTGTCCCAGTAGATCCTGAAATCCCTGGCAGCCGGTTTCAGCCTGGCGAAACGGCGCACCGTGTCGTCAGAATAAGAGATTCCCTGGGGATTGGAATACTTGGGCACGCACCAGATGCCTTTGATCGCCTCGTCGGAAGCCACCAGCTCCTCCACCATGCTCATGTCCGGCCCTGTAGCCGTCATGGGCACATTGATCATCTCAATGCCAAAATACTCGGTGATGGCAAAATGGCGGTCATATCCCGGTACAGGGCAGAGAAATTTCACCTTGTCCAGCTTGCACCAGGGAGTGCTGCCCATAACTCCGTGGGTCATGGACCGGGAAATGGTATCGTACATCACATTCAAGCTGGAGTTTCCGTATATAATGATCTGGTCCGGATGAACCTCCATCATGTCGGCCAAAAGCTCCTTGGCCTCACTGATCCCATCCAGAACACCGTAATTGCGGCAGTCCGTTCCGTCGTCACAAGTTAAGTCGTCATCGCTACTGAGGACATCCATCATCCCCATGGACAGATCCAGCTGATCCACACTGGGCTTTCCCCTGGACATATCCAGCTTCAAATCCCTGCCCTGAAACGCTCTGTACTTTGCGGACAACTCTTTTCTCAAGGCCTGCAGTTCTTCTCTTGTCATCTCTGCATATGGTTTCATATATTATCCTCCTTGTCCTTGGGACATCATGGGTATAAATTTACCCTATCCTGCCTATTTCGTCAAGAGTTCTTTTACAATCTTGTTCACCATCCCAGGGTCTGCCTTGCCTTTCATGGCCCTCATGGTCTGGCCCACCAGATAGCCCATGGCCTTCTCTTTGCCCTTCCGGTAATCCTCCACAGACTGGGGGTTGGCGGCAATCACGTCCTCCACTGCCTTCCGCAGGGCTCCCTGGTCGCTCACCATCCCCAGCCCTTTTTCCTCCACATATTTCTCCGGATCCACATCCTGGGCGAAAATCTGCTCAAACACCGTCTTTGCCACGGTCCGGTTGATGGCCCCCTCATCCACCAGCGCAATCAGCCTGGCCAGATTCTCGGGGCTGAAAGAGAGATCCTCCGGGGTCTGTTCATGCTCTTTTAAGAGCCGCATGGTCTCCACCATAAGCCAGTTGGAAACCTCCTTCGGCTTGCCGCACAGGGCCGTGGTCTTCTCGAAGAGCCGGGCCATGTGTATGGTGGAGGTGAGGATCCCCGCGTCATACTCCGGAATCTGGAACTCTTTCTGATAACGGGCCATTTTCTCCGGCTGCATCTCCGGCTGGCGGCTTTTGATCTCCTGGATCCACTGGTCGCTTATAACCACCGGGAGAAGGTCCGGGTCCGGGAAATACCGGTAATCCTGGGCATCCTCCTTGGACCGCATGGCGTAGGAGCTCTCCTTGTTGTCATCCCACCGCCTGGTCTCCTGGATCACCTTTTTCCCATCCTCCAGAAGCTCGATCTGCCTCGCCCTCTCACCCTCGATAGCCCTGGCAATGGCCTTGAAGGAGTTTAAATTTTTCATCTCCGTCCTGGTGCCCAGCCGGGATGTGCCTGCCTCCCGGACAGACAGGTTCACATCCGCCCTCATGGACCCTTCCTGGAGCTTGCAGTCCGAGGCTCCCAGATACTGGATCATGAGCCGCAGTTTTTCCAGATACGCCATGACCTCATCCGCGTTCCTCATATCCGGCTCCGACACGATCTCGATCAAGGGGACGCCGCTTCGGTTGTAGTCCACCAGGGAACAGTCCTCCCACTCGTCATGGATCAGTTTTCCCGCGTCCTCCTCCATGTGGATCTCGTGAATGCCGATCTTTTTCTTTCCCGACGCCGTGTCAATCTCCACCCAGCCGTCGTGGCAGATAGGCAGATACAGCTGGGAAATCTGATAGTTCTGGGGATTATCAGGATAAAAATAATTCTTCCGGTCAAATTTGCAGTACTGATTGATCTGGCAGTTGGCAGCCAGGCCCACAGCCAGGGCATACTCTACCACCTGTCTGTTTAAAACCGGCAGAGAGCCTGGCATCCCGGTGCACACAGGGCAGGTGTGGGTGTTTGGCTCTCCTCCGAATTCCGTGGAACAGCCGCAGAAAATCTTTGTCTTCGTGGCCAGCTCCACATGCACTTCCAGGCCAATGACGGTCTCATACTGTCTGCTCATCGTTCTTCCCTCCTAGTAAAGGTCTGCTCAAATGTGTAGGCGGCCCGGATGATCTTCTTCTCCTGGAAGCAGTCTCCTATCAGCTGCAATCCTATGGGAAGTCCCGCCTGGTCCTGTCCGCAGGGCACGGTCATGGCCGGAAGCCCCGCAAGGTTCACAGACACGGTGTAAATGTCTCCCAGATACATTTTCAGAGGATCCTTAAGAGACTCTCCCAGCTTAGGCGCCGTGGTGGGCGCCGCCGGCCCCAGGATCACGTCATAGTCCGCGAACGCCTTGTCAAAGGCCTGCTTGATCAGAGCCTTTGTCCTCAAGGCTTTCAGATAATAGGCGTCATAATAGCCGGAACTAAGGACAAAGGAACCCAGCATGATCCGCCTCTTTACCTCCGGTCCAAAGCCCTCTGACCGGCTTTTTTTGTACATCTGGTGAAGTCCCTCGTACTCCTTTGCCCGAAGCCCGTATTTCACGCCGTCAAACCTGGACAAATTGGAGCTGGCCTCAGCGGAGGCGATGACATAGTAAGCGGGGATGGCGTACTCCACCAGGCTTAAGTCAAACTCCTCCACAACCGCCCCTCTGTCCTTTAAGATCCCGGCTGCCCTCATCACAGCCTCTCTCACCTGGCCGTCCAGCCCTTCTCCAAAATAATCTCTGGGGATTCCGATTTTCATCCCCTTCACATCATCCACCAGGGCGCCGGTGAAATCCAGATCCTTTCTGGGGATAGACGTGCTGTCCTTCTTATCATAGGAAGCGATGGTCTCCAGAACTGCCGCGCAGTCTGACACATCCTTTGCCACAGGCCCCACCTGGTCCAAAGAAGAACCGTAGGCGATGAGCCCGTATCGGGACACGGTGCCGTAGGTTGGCTTGATGCCCGTGACCCCGCAGAAAGAGCTGGGCTGGCGGATGGAGCCGCCTGTATCCGACCCCAGGGCATAGAAGCATTCCCCCGCCGCCACAGCCGCGCAGGAGCCCCCTGAGGATCCCCCCGGCACATGATCGGTATTCCAGGGATTTTTCGTGACGCCGAAAGCCGACGTCTCCGTGGTGCTGCCCATGGCGAACTCATCCATGTTGGTCTTTCCCAGGATCACTGCCCCGGCCTTCTCCAGATTCTGTACCGCCTCCGCCGTGTAGGTGGGGACGAAATTATATAAAATATTGGAACCGCAGGTGGTCAGCAGATCTTTTGTGCACAGATTATCTTTCACCGCCGCCGGCACCCCCGCCAGAGGACCCTTAAGGTCTCCCCTCTCAATCATGGCCTGAACCTTTGCGGCCCGTTTGAGGGCTCCCTCTTCATCCACTGTCACATAAGCGTGGATATCCGGCTCTTTCTTTTTGATCTGATCCAGCGCCTCCTGGACAGCCTCCAAAACCGTGACATCTCCTGACCTGATCCTTCTGCCCAGCTCAAGGGCAGTCATTTCTGATATACTCATATGGTTGCTCCTCTCCTCCTGCCCTATTCCACGGTCTTCGGAACTTTGAAGGCTCCTTCCTTCTGTTCCGGCGCGTTTTTGAGGATACTGCTCCTCTGATCCCCATTGGTCACTACATCCTCACGGAACACGTTGTTCAAAGAAAATACATGGGACATAGGCTCTACCCCCGAAGTGTCCAGTTCATTCAGTTTATCGATATAGTCCAGCATCCGGCCCATGTCTCTTTTCGCCGTCTCCCTCTCCTCCTGGGAAAGCTCCAGCTTAGCCAGGATCCCCACATATTCGATGGTCTCATCGCTGATCAAGTTTGCCATTTTCTGATCCTCCTTCCTCCTCAAGGTTCCAGCCGGTTTACGTCTCTGGGGAACAGGGACAGTTCCCGCACGTTCTGCTCATCCAAAAGCCTCATAGTCAGCCGCTCCAAGCCGATGCCCAGGCCTCCGTGGGGCGGCATGCCGTACTTAAAGATCATCAGGTAGGAGGCAATGTCCGCCGGATCCATGTGCCGCTTCTCCATCTTGGCCAGAATCTCCTGATAATCGTGGATCCTCTGCCCGCCGGTGGTCACCTCAAGGCCCCTAAACAGCAGGTCGAAGCTCAGGGTGAATCTGGGATCCTCAGGGTCGTCCATAGCGTAAAACGGACGTTTTTTCGACGGATAGTGGGTCACAAACACAAAATCACTGTCATACTCTTCTTTAAAATACCTTCCGATCAGCAGCTCCTCCTCCGGCTCCAGATCATAGGGATTCCGGATCCTCCGGTTATATTTCTCAGACACCAGCTCCTTGGCCCGGTCGAAACGGACAGACGGAATCCGGCTCACATCAGGAAGGGTCACCTCCAGCATATCCAGCTCTTTTTGATAATCCCTTTTTAAAAGCTCCATGGCATACTGCAAAAATCCCGTCTCCATGGCCATGACATCATCAAAGCTGTCAATATATCCCATCTCAAAATCCAGCCCAATGTACTCGTTGAGATGCCTTGTGGTGTTGTGCTTTTCCGCCCGGAACACCGGAGCCACCTCAAACACCCTGTCAAAGACTCCCACCATAGTCTGTTTATAAAACTGAGGACTCTGCCCCAGCTCCGCCTTTTTGCCGAAATAGTCCAGCCGGAACACATTGGATCCCCCCTCTGCCCCTCTGGCCACAATCTTGGGAGTGTGGATCTCCGTAAATCCCTGGGTGTGGAGAAAATCCCGAAACCCTCTGACGATCCCTTCCTGGATCTTAAACTTTGCCCTCTCCCGAACATTTCTCAGGGAAACGGGCCGCACCGCCAGCCTGGCCTCCAGGGAGGTGTGCATCTTATATTTGCTCACCGCCAAAGGAAGAACCTGGTCCGGCTCCGCCAGCACCTTCACCGCCTCCATGCGGATCTCAAACCCCTGGGGCGCTCTCTCCTCCCGGGCCACCTTTCCCGTGATCTCCACAGCCGACTCTTCCTTCAATGTTTTTAGATCAAACTCTGTCCTGCCCTCTTCATAGACACACTGGACCAACCCCTCGGCCTTTCTCAGGATCACAAAAGCCACCTCTCCCATATCCCGGATATTGTGGATCGCCCCGTTGATCCTTACGGTTTTCCCCTCATAATCTCCCTCGAGAATCTCCTGGATTCCCACGGTCTCCTTCTGCTTTACTCCTGTCAAAAATTCCATAGCGCTCTCCTTTCCTGAATCCGGCCCTCCGGGCCCACGCGTTTTTGCAAAACCGCGCCTTGCCCACGAAAATGCCATGAATGATTTTGACTCCGGAAGAGGTCCTGAGAAACGAAAAAAGCCCCGCCTCCGGAGTACTGTTACATACTCCGGGACGGGACATCACACTCTGTCAAAAACTGCGCCGCAGTGTTTTGGACACACAGCTGATCATGCTCCGCGGTACCACCCGCATTGAAAATCGGTCTCAGCAAAATACCGACTCTCCACTCTCGACATCTAACGGTGTCATCCGGGTATCCCTACTGCCGCCCTGCCCACAGCCAATTTAAACTGCCTGTGGCGCGGACACCTCCCCAATCAGCCACAGAACTGCCTGGGAGATACGGGTTCAGAATACCGGCTCCGGAGTGTTCCCTTATTGCCTGGTCCAACATGACAGCGCTCTCAGTCGGTGACGCCGTCTTCCTGTCGAAGTCCCTGGGCAAGAGTCTCCTTCTCAGCCTTTTGGTGCTTTGCCGCACTAAATTGGTATTATACTAGCACAACTATTCTTTCATTGCAATATCTATTTTTCACAAAACATGATGGAAAATGATCCCAAAAGCCAACAGAAATACAGTCCCCGCAAGCCAAAACCCCCTTGCATTCTGTTCGAAATCCCCCTATAATATAGAGAATAAATCTCAATAGGAGGAGCCATTTTCCATGTCATTGTTTGAATTATTCCTGATCGCCGTTGCCCTCTCCATGGATGCCTTCGCCGTAGCTGTCTGCAAAGGCCTTTCCATGAGGCGCATGAATCTCCGGCACGCCCTGATCATCGGCCTGTATTTCGGAGGGTTCCAGGCCCTGATGCCTGCCCTGGGCTATGTCCTGGGCATCCGCTTTCAGGCCGCCATCACTGCCTACGACCACTGGATCGCCTTCATCCTTCTTGTTCTTATCGGCGGAAACATGATCAAAGAATCCCTGGACCCCGAGGAGGACTCCTGTGACGACTCCGTGGCCTTCAAGGATATGGTAATCCTGGCCCTGGCTACCAGCATTGACGCCCTGGCAGTGGGAGTCACCTTCGCTTTTCTTCAGGTACAGATTCTCCCCGCGGTGTCCTTTATCGGCGTCATCACTTTCCTTTTATCCATCATCGGGGTGAAAGTTGGAAATGTCTTTGGATCCAGGTATAAGGCAAAAGCAGAGCTTGCCGGGGGAGTGATCCTGATCCTCATGGGAATCAAGATCCTTGTGGAACATGTATTTTTTTAGGTTAACGCCAGCCGTTCCCCACCTCCACATAGGGTCTGGTCTCAGGATTGACCTTTACCGTAACCGCCGTGATGTAAGCCTCCCTGTAGGAAGAAATCTTCCTCTGCTTTAACTCTTCCAGAAAATAATCCTTATTTTCCATAAAAACCTCAAAGGGATTGCTTCGATCCCACACATTCAGTTCCAGATACCCAAGACGGACCGGTTCCCGGAGCTCCTCCCTGGGAATGCTCTCCTTCTCCGGTTCTTGCTGTTCACCCTCTGGAAGGCTCTCTCCTTCTGCTGCCCGCTGCTCATCCTCCGGAAGACTCTCTCCTTCCGCTGCCCGCTGCTCATCCTCCGGAAGGCTCTCTCCCTCCGGTCCTGACGATTCGCCATCCAGGACGCTCCCCTCCTCCGGGCCCTGCGATTCACCCTCCGGGACGCTTTCTCCTTCCGGTTCCCCGGGTTCCTCCGCTCCACTCTCTTCATCCGGTTCCTGCGGCATTTCCTCCTCACAGGGTTCAAAGATCAGCTCCGGCACAACCCTCTTTTCATTGTAAGTGATCTCATAGCGGACCAGACCCACGGGCACGGACGCGTCTGTCTCCAATCTCGCGTTGCCGTGTCTTAAATAATAATTGTTCACCAGCACCAGCATTCTTCCGTCCTGTGGAAACTCAAAATCCAGATTTTTTGTCACCATATACTCTTCTCCCACAAGCCTTTCCCCGCCGTAGGACAGAGTCGAATACTCCACCACAGCCAGCCCTGTGCCCACGCCGCCAAGAAGGACTCCCCCCAGAAACACCCCTGTCATAACCTTCTGTAACCTACGCATGACGCTGCCCCCTCTCTCCTGTTACACTCTGATCTTCTGCCGGGATTTCACCTGGATTTTCCATGGCTGTTTTTCCAGATCGGCCGGCCCCTCGGTCTTCCCGGGACAACTCCTGATCCAATTCCCGGTTTGTCCGGGGGCTTCCCTGCGCCTCCCCGCCCCGGGGATCCTCATCCTCCCGCCTCCTCACCTTCTGTTCCACCCTGCTTTGACCCATGCGGCCGCCTCTATTCTTTGCCCTGTTGTTCTGTCTCCTGAAAAGAAATGTGGTTCCCAGAACCGCTGCTGAGAAAGCGCACATCACCAGCCCTAAGCACCCCAGCGTCACTCCAGCGAAAGGATATCCCTGTATCAGGAGAACCGCTAAAACCCCCAGGCCGTAAAGACTGAAAAGTCCAAAAACTGCCGCAGCCAGGGAGAACAGAATCCAGCATCCGTTCCACACCATGCGCGCCGCCCAGGCTATTGCCGCGGCCCCTGTTCTGAAAATCCACAAAATCCCTTTTCCCATATTGTCCGCGACCCTCTTTCCCTTCCCTTTTATCCTTTGCCGCATCCCGTTCTCTCTGAAAGCTCCGCCTGTTTTTCCTCTTCTGTCCTGTCT
>CAMTAF010000118.1 GCA_947066955.1 uncultured Hungatella sp. | reverse complement strand
CCTGCCAGGTCGTCGGAAGGCATCCTAAAAACGCTGCGCGTTTGCCTTCCTCCTATAAAATGGTATCGGCACGCGCCGCTTCCTAATTATAGCAAAATCCGGAGAGATTTACAATCGCATTGTCAAAAGCTCTTTTGTAAATTCATGTTCCGGGTTTTCCACCACCTTCTCTGTGGGCCCGGTCTCCACGAACCGGCCCTGCTGCATCACCGCTATGTCGTGGCAGAACCAGCGGACCACGTCGATATCGTGGGAGATGAACACATAGCTCAGCCCCATCTTCTCCTGCAGCTCCTTTAGCAGGTTCAGAACCTGGGCCTGGACGGACACATCCAGCATGCTGGTGGGCTCATCCAGTATCAGGATTCTGGGTTCTAAGGTCAGGGCGCGGGCGATCATGACCCGCTGGGCCTCCCCTCCGCTGAGCTGGCGGGGCCTTCTGTCCAGAAGATCCTCCCCCAGATCCACAAGGTCCATGAGCCGGCAGATCCTTTCCCGCCGTTTGGCCGGGTCGTACATGTGGTGAATCCTCATGGGCTCCTCCAAGCTGTACCGGATCTTTTTTGCCGGATCTAAGGAGCTCTCGGGGTGCTGAAAGATCATCTGGATCTTCCTGGTCCTGGCGCGGTCCCTCTTTCTGTCCCCTGAAAACAGCTCCTCCCCGTCTATGCGGACGCTCCCCGTATCCGGGGTCAGGAGGGACAAAAGGATCCTGGCTACCGTGGACTTTCCGCATCCGGAATTTCCCACGATCCCCAGGGTCTTTCCTTCTGGGAGGGAAAAGGATACCTCTTTTACCGCCTCCACGGTCTGCCTGCGGAGCACTCCTTTTACGAATTTTTTTGAAATCTGTTCTGCCTCAAGCATAGTGAAAACACCTCACTGTCCGTCCATCCAAAAGCGTGGTCTCCGGCGGCATCTCTGTGCCGCACCTGGCTTCCCCCCAGGGGCATCTCGGATAAAAGCGGCACCCGGCCAGGCAGCGCTCCTTATCCCTGTCGGCCCGCCTGATCGGGCGCATGCCTTTTTCCGGAAGAGAGTCCATGAGTCCTCTGGTGTAGGGGTGCATGGGGGCTTCCAGGATGGCCTGCGCATTCCCCTTCTCCATGACGCATCCCCCATAGAGCACCATGAGCCTGTCACACAGGGCTTTAGCCAGGGTGATATCGTGGGTGATCACCAACATGCCCCTCACCTCCGACCTTCCAATATCTTTGAGAACCTCATACACCTGGCGGCGCAGGATGGAGTCCAGGCCCTTGGTGGGCTCGTCGGCGATCACCCATTTGGGGCAGTTCATCAGCCCCAGGGCAGACACCACCCTCTGATTCATCCCGCCGCTGAGTTCAAAGGAATAAGAGCCATTGATCCTGCCAACGTCCTGAAACCCAAAGCGGCCAAGGAGTTCATCCCTCCTTATTCCAGCCCTCCTTATTCCGGCCCGGCTTTTCGCGCTCTTCTCATGGGCTGTCACGCACTCCACAAGCTGTCTTCCCACGGTGCGGATGGGATTTAAGGATTCCGTAGGGTTCTGGGGGATCAGGGCGATCTCTGTGCCTCTCACCTTCTTCATCTCCTTCTCAGGGAGGGAAAACAGATCCCGCCCCTGATAGAGGCACGTTCCTTTGACCTTTGCCGATCCTGGCAGCAGCCCCAGGATGGCCATCCCAAGCACCGACTTCCCGCTGCCGCTCTCCCCGATCAGACCTGTGATGCTCCCCTCCGAAAATGTAGCGTCCACGTCAGTGACCACCTTGGTTTCCCGCCCATGGTCCACAAAGGAGACGTTCAGCCCCTTTATCTCCATATCCTGGTTCATCTCTCACCTTCCTCTCTCCCCATGTCCAGCCAGTCCCTGAGCCCGTCCGCGGCCACGTTGATGCTTAAGGACAGCAGCACGATGCACAGCCCAGGCGCCAGCACAAGGAGGGGCCTTTGCCGGAAATACTGCCTGGCGTCATTGATCATCACGCCCCAGTCCGGCGTTGGCGGCTTAAGCCCCAGTCCCAGAAAACTCATGGAGGCCACGGAGATCACATTTTGCGCCACCCGGGTGGCGAAGACCACGCAGAGGGTTCCCAGGAGATTGGGGGCAATGTGGAGAAACAGGACCCTGAAATCCCCTGCCCCCACGGTCTTTAGGCCGTCCACAAAGCTCTCCTGTTTCAGTTTCAGAACCTCTCCCCTGACGATGCGGGAAAATCCTGCCCAGGAATTCAGGACAATGGCGATGAGCATGCTTTTTACCCCCTGGCCCAGAAGGCCCGCCACGGCGATCATCAGCGTCATCCCCGGCAATCCCTGAAAAATGTTGGATGCCGTGGTGATGACCACATCCACGGCCCTCTGAAAATATCCGGCCAGCAGCCCAAGCACAAACCCTGACGCCAGGGAGAGGGCCGTGGCCGTCACGGCCAGGAGGATGGACTGTCGTCCTCCACAGAGCACCCGGCTGAAAAGATCCCGCCCAATATTGTCTGTTCCCAGGAGGTGCTCCCTTGACGGCCCCTCCAGGGCCCGGGACAGATCCGCAGCCAGGGGATCCCAGGGCGTTGCCAGAGGCCCTATGGCGCTGGCGAGAAGGATTCCTCCCAGGATCACCAGCGCCACCTTAACCTTCACTGTCATAAGCTTCACTGCCCCGCCTCCCCTCTCCGAATCCTGGGATTGACGGCCATGTAGAGAAGATCCACCAGAATAGTAACCGCCACGTACACCATGCCCGAAAACAGCACATAAGCCTGGACCACATAGTAATCCTTGGACTGAACGGCTGATATGGCGTAGCTCCCAATGCCGGGGACCGCGAAGATGGTCTCCACGATGGAAGCTCCTCCCAGAATCCCGGCCATGTGAGTTCCCAGATAAGTGACAACAGGGATCAGGGCATTGCCGAAAGCGTGGCAAACCACTGTCTGGCGGCGGCTAAGCCCCTTGGAGGCAGCCACAGTCACATACTGGCGTCCGATCTCATCCAGGATGGCGGTCCTTGTAAGCCTGGCGCAGACCCCGGTGCTGGGGAGGGCCAGCGTCACCGCGGGGAGAAGATAGCCGATGCCGGAGGCAATGCCGCTGGTGGGCAAAAGCTTCCATTTTTCGGCAAAAAGCCAGATGAGCATAATGGCTGTCCAGAACCCGGGAACCGACAGGGCCGTCACGGCGCATGCCCCCAGAAGGTGGTCCAAAAACCGGTCCTTCCAGACCGCCATGATCACGCCTCCCTCCACCCCCAGCACCACCGTGAACACCATGCTGAGCCCGGCCAGGCGGGCGGATATGGGGATCCTCCTGGCCATCTGGTCCACAATGCTCTTGTTTGTAAAAAAGGAGCGCCCCAGATCTCCCTGCAAAAGATTTCCCACCCAGTTTATGTACTGCACATGAAGGGGCTTATCCAGGCCCATGCGGGCCGACATCCGGTCATACTCCTCCTGGGTGTAGGACTCATTTCCGTTGGGGTTCAGCACCTGATCCACCGGGTCCCCGGGGGACATGACCCCCAGGGCGAAGGCGATAACGCTGGTGCCCACAAGAACCGGCGCCAGCAGGGCCATTTTCTTTAAAATATATTGGATCAGCATCCACATAGGCGTCTACTCAGTCCAGGAAATGGTGGGAAGGCCCACTCCGAAGGTCCTTCCGGCATAGTGTTCAATGGCCTTGTTGTGGATGTTCACGTTGATCTGATAGCAGATGGGGATGCAGGCGCTGTCCTCAAAGAGAACGGTCTGGATCTGGTCATAGATCCTGCCTCTCTCCTGTGCATCCGCGATGGTCGGGGCCTTTGCTACCAGCTCATCGATCTTCTCGTTGTAATAATTATAATTCAGAGGCCCATTGGAGTTCCCGCCTGTGGCAAAATACTGTTTAAAGGTGGAAGTGGGATCCGCGTTGTTGATGCCGAACACGGTCAATGTCATATCGTAGGTCCCCTGCTGCTGCCTCTCTTTATAGATAGAGGAATCCAAGATCTCGATGCTCACATTGACCCCCAATTCCTGGTAGACCTGTTTTAAATACTCTGCCACTGCCTTGCAGTTGTAGTCGGAGGCTGTGCTGGAGCGGATGATCATGGTCATGTCCGCGTGGTCCGCTCCCTTTTCATCCAAAACCTCCTTAGCCAGAGCCTTTGCCCTCTCCAAGTCATACTCTCCCTGCAGATCCAGGTGGAACACGGACTGAGTGCTTAAGAAGGAGTAGGCTGGTTCCAGAAGCCCGTTGTAGAGAACCTGGCAGATGCTCTCCCTGTCAGTAGCCAGGTTCAGCGCCTCCCTCATGCGCCGGTCTGCCAGAAATTCGTTCTTGCAGTTAAACATGATGTACTCTGTCATGTGGCTGGGGGTGCTGTCCATGGAAAAATGATCGTCTGTGTCGCAGAGGTTTTTGGCTCCATCCATGGTGATGGCCCCGTTGTCCGCAAGTCCCATGACCTCCCCTGCCTTTAAGGCGGAGATGCGGGTCTGGGCGTCCGGGATACAGCGGATCCGGAAATTTTTCACCTTCCCCTTGTCCCCATAATAATCCTCGTTCCTCTCCAGGAGCACATACTCCGAATCCACATGGTCCACGATCTTGTAGGGGCCTGTGCCCACGGCATAATCGGAGATGACTCCTGTCTCTTTGTCAAAGCAGTTTGGGCTGAACATGGGGCTGCCGTAGTCGGACAGGACATACTCCAGGGTGGTGATAGGCTCTGTAAAGGTAAATCTCACAGCGTACTCCCCCGCCTTTTCCATCTTATCCAGGTTGGGGAAAGACTTTTCCACACTCAGGGACGTGTAGGTGGAGGTAATCCCGTGGGTCCACCGCTCAATGTTCTCCAGACACACATCCGCATTAAACTGCACCCCGTCGGTAAAGAATGCATCCTCCCTTAAGTGGAAGGTCCACTCTGTGCAGTCGTCATTGTGTTCCCAGGACCGGGCCAGCCAGGGCTCGATGACCCCGCCGTTGTTTGTTGTCAGGGCCTCCCACACATAGGCGCCCTCCCAGCAGTAGAAAGCGTCTCCGCTTCCCTGGACCGCATCCCGGTAAGCGGCGATCACCACCTCTTCCTCCTCATTGCGGTTTCCTGATTCCTGCTCCCGGTCTGCCTGGGTTTCTCCCGTTTCCTGAGTCTGAGTCTGGGCCTGAGTCTGAGCCTCGGTCTGGGCCGAGGGGCCTGCGCCTGCGCATCCGTTCATGACAGCTATGGTCCCCAAACACGCCAGGAACAGGGGTAAAAACTTGTTTTTCATGTTGTCTCCTCCGCTTTTACGAGCTTATTTTGTTGGGCAACAGTCAATTTTCGGGAAAATACGGGAGAACGTCCCAAATGAATCAGAAGGTAAGGTACACCAAAAACACACCGTCAGCCTCCGGGGTCAGAACCTGTCCTGCCCGGTCTCACGGTCTGTTAAAAAACGGTACAATCAATGCCTCGTGATCTGGAATTTTTATTCCCGTACCAACATCCGGCAGGTTTCCTGGCTCGCAGATCCCCGATGGAGCAGGGGGCTTTCCCCCTACTCGCCTCGTGTGCACAAAAAGCCGCCTTCCCAGTTTCCCAGTGACCGCGCTTGCGCGCCTGGCCTTTTGCTCCCTGCTTACAGTGACGAGATCGCACAGGATTTTCACCTGTTTCCCTTTTACCTGTCTTCCTCCAACAGCTCCGAGGAGACAGCACCGGATGCCTTTCAAATTGTCTGTGGTGATTGTAACATGTCACCACCCGTTAGGGTGATGACATGCGTGCGCATCAGCGCACCTCCGATTGTATCATTATAGAGTGGAATATGCAATAGTTTTGCTGTCGCCACAAAAAATACTCCTTTCCCATAAGAATTGCCATGCCTGAATTCTTACAGAAAAGGAGTTATTTTTTTATGGCAAATCAGCTGCCTGTTTCAAACAATCGGACTAGTTGCCTGTGTAGTCGGCGCACACGCCTTCCCCGTCTGCCTGATACCCGTCAGGCGTGGCTGCGTTCATCACGAGGGATCCCATGGGACCGCCCGCATTCTCCCGGAAATAGTACCATTTTCCGTTGATCTGATGCCATCCGGTATACATGTGGCCCTGGGTTCCGTCAGGCACGTTGTGAAGGAAGTACCAGTTTCCGTCTGCATCCAAGTACCAGCCAGTGACCATGTAGCCCTGCCCGTTAAACCGGTACCACTGGCTTGAACCGTTCCACATCAGCTGGCTCCAGCAATCTGCGGGCCATGTTCCGTCGCTGTTTCTGTACCACCAGCCGGTATTGTCCTGCACCCAGCGGGCGGACGATGTTCTGGAGGAACCGGAAGAAGAACTTCCTCCCCTGCTGCTGTCGGGCCTGTTCGCGGGCTTGGAATCTGTAAATTCCAGAACAAACTGGCTGAAGGACTTAGTCTCTATGACGGTATACTTTGTTCCGCCATCCTCAGATATGGAGGAATAGGTAACGCTCCCCTTGTGGGTCGTCTTTACATACTTTGCCTCGGCGCCGATTCCCTGGGAGGGAAGGACCACCGGGAAGCGGATGGTTCTGGAATTGCCGGACAGTTCCACCTTCTCGCCGCTCTCTGTGTCGTACAGGCCGATCTCATAGACCAGCTTTTTGATCAGGACTGTGGCTGTCACCGTCCCATCCTCTGCCACTGTTATCACAGTCTCCAGTTCCATGTTGTCGAGAGTCTGCTTCAGCTCCACGGAATTGGGAAGCTGCTGCTCCTCCAGCACCTCCTTTAAGCCTTCGGTGCCCTGTTTTACAAACTCCTGGCTGTTTACAGCCTCATTAATCGCCTTTTCGATCTCTGCGGTCTGCTCTGTGATCTGCCTCCTTGCCTCCTCTTTCTGCCGGTC
Organism: uncultured Hungatella sp.; assembly: GCA_947066955.1. GTDB lineage: Bacteria > Bacillota > Clostridia > Lachnospirales > Lachnospiraceae > UBA3402. The sequence continues at coordinate 6,028 of CAMTAF010000118.1, read as the reverse complement.
ATCCAGTTTGTCAAGGTCTTCCTGGCTGATCTCCGGCTCGGGCACAGTAATCCATGGAGTGTCTGGAATATCCGGTTCATCCGCCTCGTTGAGATAGGTTCCGGCTCCGGCTTCCCGGATCTTGCTTCCCTCTGCCGGTTTTAGGAAGTCGCCGAACACGATCTTTCCGTCTGTCCACTGATAGCACTGTTCCTTGTCCAGGGTCACAAAGTCTTCCGCTGACACAGAGTTTTTCTGATCCATATAGAAGAAATTGTTCTCGTTAACCTTGCAGGCCACCTTGTCGTCATACACCTTGTCAAGGCTCAGGCTGTAGTCGTCCGAGCGGTAGGATACATTGTTCTTTACGGTTCCGTCCGCCGTCAGCTCTCCTTTTTCATCGGTCTTGTAGGGGCTGGGCCTCAGGATGATGTTAAATCTCTTATTGTCATAGCTTGTGTTGTTCTGGATGAGCAGTTCTCCGGAGTTAAAGTTATCCGTGATGCCGTCCAGGCCATTGTTGAAAGCTATGGAGTTTATTAACTGGTGGGCAACCTCGCGGCCCTCGCCTCCCAGCTTGAAGCCATTGTTGCCGTTATTGTAGGCTACGCAGTTTTTGATGATGGTACGCCCATTGGGGCCTGCCGCCAAAGTGTTGTACAGATCCCATCCGTCGTCCGCGTTGTCGTGGGATACGCAGTTTTCAAACATATTGTCATCGCCGGATTGGGATTTTGAGGCAAATCCGTCAGCGTTGATGCCGGATTCATCCCGGTTTTCGTAGGACTCGCAGTTAACCACCTTGTTGTAGGACGGCCACAGGCTTCTGCTGCCCCTCTTCTTGGTGATGGTCAGACCCGCGTCGCTGGAGGTGTTGTGGATCAGGCAGGTATCTACAGTGTTGTGGCTTCCGTGGATCATGAATCCTCTGGAACCAACCTCATCCTTTCCGTCTACATCCAGGCCTTTTACATACCAGTAGTCGGAATTCAGCACAAAGAGCTGGAACTTTCCTCCTGTCACCACAGCTTTTCCCACAGCGATGAGGGATTTTACCCCATCCTCATTTCCCGAGGAACTTAAGGGAATCTCAAAAGGCTCATATTCTCCTTCCAGCATGTACACGGTTCCTCCGGGAACTACTTTCTCCACAGCGGTCTTGATGTCCATGGGGCTTTCCTTGGTTCCCGCTCCCTCCGGCGTTCCCTGAGGTGACGCGAACAGCTCATCTCCGTAGCTTTCTTTCTTGACTGTTATGGAAGCGGTCTTTACCTGGCCGGCCTCGGAGCCTTCGTCTGCCGTATATTCCAGTACAAAGGTTGATTCCCCGCCCTCAATGACAGCCGGATAAGCAAACTGGACTCCGCCTTCCACTGCCTGGCTGTCTGCCAGCTTCTTGCCGTCCTGGGTTATGCTGAGGACGCCATCTAAGCTTACCAGAGCCTGCACCGTGTAATCGCTGCTGTTGGTGTAGGAAGCGGAGGTTCCATAGAGCTCTGCCTTCTCGCTGTTAGGCGCCACGTAGGCCGGAGTAGTGTCCGCGGTCTCTGTATCGGACACGTACAGTTCGATGTTCTCCACCTTCATCCTGGCGTTTCTGGAGGCAAAAAATCCTACCCTCATGTAGTCTTTGTCTAAGTGCGCCACAATATTGGGAGTGACGTTTTTGTCTGTAAATGTATAGGCCGCTTTTGTGCCATCCTCTCCGATATAGGTTTCTGTGTAGCCCTGATCTGTCCTCTCCAAAATCAGCTTCATCTTGGCATTGTAATAATTCTTATCCGGATGGGGCACTCCCGCGGGAGCCTGGCTGCTGTCTGGCTCTGCCACATTTTTCGCGAATATGGAGCTGGGTGTCGGGGTGTTTAGATTACCTGCCGGGCTGTTGACCCCGTATCTCGCCATGGCTTTGATGTTCAGCCCCGCGTTTACTGCCTTGGAAGCTGCCATCACTTCCATCATGACCATATTGGAAGCTGCCGGGTACTCTTCATAGCCTTCCTCCAGAGGATCTTTTCTCGCAGGTCCGTTGACATCCCTGACCATCAGGCCCGCGCCCTCCTGGGCATTGGGAGCCTTGCCGTTCTCCGGCCCCATATGTTCAACGGTCACATCCGCTGACAGGTAGAAGTTCTTGTCTGTGGGAACTTCTGTATAATAAAATGTCAGCCCGTCGTGCCCTGTCTGGATCTTCCCCCCTCTGGACTCGATCACCACATCCTGCACCGGGGCTTCCTTTTCACTGGGGAGAGCCTGGTCAGAGCCCACAGGCCACACATAGTTGGTTCCCACCTTGTCCTCCAGAACATTGGAGCTGAAATTCAGATCCGTGGACTGGCCGAAAGCGATGGCTTTCCACGCCCCCTCCCACCTGGTGCTGTTGGAATCTGTGGCAGGGATTCCGTTGTTGTCTGTCGCCACAGTTTCACCTTCTTTTTTCTCAGTGCTTGAAATCTTGATGTCCATCTGTTCTGCAAACGTTTGCATAGACGGCGCGCTTAAAACCATGGATGCTGATAAAACAAGGGCCATCCTTTGTTTTAGCCGCAACATTTTCCGCATTTTTCATACCTCCTAGCATTTTTTTATTCTTGTGTCCCTATTATAGCATTTTTTTATCATTTTGCAATGCAAACGTTGTCATAATATAATTTTTGTTACATCTATACGATATTTTTTCCTGTTTTTGTGCATTTTTTCTGTAAGATACTTTTGGATAGGGATCGGCAGCCCTGGATGCCTCCTGGGGAGACGGCGTTCTACGGCTGTTCCTTTTCACATATGTTATAGCAATACCGTCTTTTTCCGGAGTCCCCATGACCGACTTTTTTAAAAAACACACTCTCATTGCCGGAACTCTTCTCCTGACAGCCACCGGTTTCGCCACCAGGGTGCTGGGATTTTTCTACCGCATCTTTCTCTCCCGCGCCATCGGCGCGGAGGGGCTGGGCATCTACAGCATGGTCCACCCCATCTACGGGATCTGCTTTGCCCTGTGCGCCGGCTCCATCCAGACCGCCATATCGCGGTTTGTTGCCGCCAATGTCCAGAGGGGAAAACAGATTTTTCACACCGGCCTTTTGATCTCCCTGACCCTGGGGCTGGGGCTGGCCGGGGTGATCATCCGTTTCTCTGCCCCTCTGTCCCACTATATCCTCATGGAGGACCGCTGCGCCCCCCTGCTGCCCTTTATCGCCGTGTCTGTCCCCTTCTCCGCTGTCCACGCCTGTGTCAATGGCTACTATTATGGCATACGCAAAACCAATGTCCCTGCCATATCCCAGATCGTGGAGCAGACCATCCGCATGGCGGGCGTATTTCTCATCGCTGACATTTTGACGGAGAGCGGGCGGGAGATCACCGTGGAGCTGGCAGTTGTGGGACACCTGATCGGAGAACTGGCGGCCTGCCTTTTCTCCCTGCTCTGCTTCTGTCTGTCCGCCCCCCGGGACAAGGAGGAGCCTGCGGCACACAAAGGGACCCAGGAGGACCGCCCCCCTCTCCTGGCCTCCTTTTTCAGGACCGCCTCTCCCCTCATGGCCCTGGCCCTGCCCCTCATGGGAAACCGGCTTGTCTTAAATGTGCTCGCCAGCGCCGAGGCCATCTGGATCCCCAGCAGCCTCTCCTCCTACGGCCTCTCCTCCCAGGAGGCGTTCAGCATCTACGGGGTGCTCACCGGGATGGCCATGCCTTTTATCATGTTCCCCTCTGCCATCACCAACTCCATGGCAGTCCTTCTCCTCCCCACCGTGGCAGAGGCCCAGGCCGCGGGAAATGATTCCCGCATCGCCCAGACCATCTCCATGTCCCTCCGCTACAGCCTGTACATGGGGATTCTGTGCATCGGAGTGTTCACCATGTTCGGACCGGAACTGGGGGTCAGCGTCTTCAAGGACCCCTCTGCCGGCGTCTTTATGCAGATCCTCGCCTGGCTGTGCCCGTTTCTCTACTTAGCTACCACCATGGGCAGCATTTTAAACGGCCTGGGAAAGACCACAACCACCTTTGTCCAGAACGTGGCCGCCCTTCTCCTCCGCCTGGGGTTTGTCCTGGTGGGGATCCCGTCCATGGGCATCATGGCCTACTTGTGGGGCATGCTGGCCAGCGAACTTTTGCTGGCTCTCCTCCACCTGTTGTCTCTAAAGCGGCTGGCCTCCTTTACCTGGAATACCTGGGATATCATTGTAAAACCCGCTCTCCTGCTGATCATCTCCATGGGGATCTACTATGCTCTGTTCTCTGTGTGGGACGGCTTCGACAAACTGCCCCTGTTTGTCTCCACGGCCCTTCACATCGGTGTTTTGTGCCTGTGCTATGGGGGACTTTTGGCTGTATTTCATCTGGCCAGACGCGATTGACAGGCATTTAGAAAGCCATTTAGAAATCAAAAAATTCTTGACATGGGAACAGAATCTCGCAAGTCCCTCTTTCTGCCTTTCAGTCAGGCAGTATCGTATTACAAGATTCTGTTTTTTCCGATTTCACCCTGGCCAGTTTCAGCTGTTTCGTAGACCGCACGATCATAAAGACTGCCATCCCGAGCACGATTATACTGATCCCCGCCCCCGTAGAGGCAGTCATGATCTTCCGGAACATGGGATCATCTGCAGCCCCGAACCGCGTCAGCATGGCTGTTTCCAATGACAGCATGGACACCAGTGCCGCCGTCAGATTAATCACTTTTGCCGCAGACAAGACCGGACTTCCATACCTCCTGAATTTTACCACATTGCGGACAGCCGCGATCGCCGCATAAAAAGCGTACATTGCCATGACATAGATCAGCATTCCAGGATATTCAAACCCGCTGTTCTGATGGATCACCAGAATAACAATACCTGCCAGCGCTATATTCATAAACAGCAGAATAATTCCGCATAAACGGTATCGTTTCCATTCGGAGACTTTACTCTTTCCGGTCTTTCTTACATAATGGAGCAGAGAAGCACGCATAACAGCAAGGAGGATATAATACACTGCCAATGTTACAAACCATACTGATTTGTAAAGTATTCCTGAGAACATTTTTATCCCCGCATACAGAAGGTTGATGAAAAATCCTTGATACAAGCCAGTCTCTGCCCGGAACATGTCTTCCCGCAGATACCGGCTGACCAGCGGGATGCCCAGCGCTTTCCTCACAAGGGGATGCTGATCTATGCCCTGTCGGACAAAACCCACGATACCTGCAATTCCGGTTATGGTAATAATAAATGCATAGGCTGATAAAAAATATGCCAGATACGCCATAACCGGCTCCGCATTTTCATGGACAAGCACGTAAATAACGAGTCCATAAGACGGAAGGGAAATCAGCACAGCGGGAACCGGGGGCAGGCAAAATAATTTTTTCAATTTCTTTTTTATCCAATCCATCTTCCGATCTGTCTGCCTCCTTCCCCATCAAAAGCTTACATTTCCATTCTTTCCTAACAGTCTGCTTCCCTTTTCACAAATTTCATAAATCTCATCATATTTCTTTTCAATCAGCGGGTTCACTGTTTTTATTCTTTTAGAAACCATTGCCTTGTAGCAAAAGTATGGCAATATCCAGCCCGCAAATCCAGGAATCGCAAGCAGTATGCACAGCCATATGATGGGCGGCGATGCCGTTACCGCAAAAGTAGAGCCTGCCATAAATATGGTCCCCACAATCCCGATGGAAATGGAAACCATTATCCCCTTGGTTGTCTTTGACTTTTCCAACACATCAATCTGGTGCATGCAGTCCTCAAAATTTCTCTGCAGTCTCGTCAGCTCTGCTTTATTGATCAGCTTTCTATCCCGCTTAAACCGCAAAAGGACGGTTCTATCATACGGGTTCTGATGATACCCGATGTCCAGGTTTCCATCCTGCTCCCATCCGAAATTCCTGTATCCGTCTATATACATGGACGCTTTGCTGTCCCCTGCTTCTACCTCCATATACTCATATCCCACATAATGCTCCGAATTTTTCTCCATTACAGCCATTTTTCCGTCTCCTGTTCCTTTCTGCCGCCTTTACCGACTCTGCCATGAGCAGGCAGACGCACCGTAAAGGTACTCC
>CAMTAF010000117.1 GCA_947066955.1 uncultured Hungatella sp. | reverse complement strand
CACCTCCAGCACCAGAACCGCCCCTGCCGCCAGCTCCCCTTCCCTGGTCTTGGGGAATCTTCCCCGCAGGGACTTCTCCCTTCCCGAGATCAGGCTTCCTATCCACCGGACCGGGTGGGGAAAGCTGTGGGGATCTCCCAGGACCATGTCCAGCAAAAAACCGGCTGCCAGCGCCAGAGCCCTGTGTCTCATCATTTGATCCTCACGCCGATGCCGCAGACCACCCGGTAGACCTCCTTGGCCTCCCTGGCCAAAAGCTGTCCCGCAAGGCCGATGGTCTCCCGGTACTCTCTGTCCGACCGCTCCACAGGCACCACTCCGGCTCCCACCTCATCCATGACAATGACGGCGCCCGGAGTCTTCTCCAGGAGGCCGCGGATATGCTCCTGTACGTCCTCCCCCTCTTCCAGAAGTTTCTGGATCTCATGATGATAATAATTCACTACCTGGAGCTTTTTTTCAGCGGCAAGTTCTCTGGCGAACTCTTTTTTCCCCTGAAATGCCCCGCCTACTACCAAGATCATCTTACGCGCCTCCTATCCCATCCAGCCTGCAGCTACCGCTGCGGCCATAAGTCCCAGTTCTCCGTTCTGCAAAAACCATCCCGCCAGATCCCCCGTAATGCCGCCGAATTCTTTTACAGCCACATGGTAATACCGCCAGAGCATGGCTGCGGCCGCAAGTCCTACCAGAATCCCCTGGCGCCAACCGCCCCGGCTTACAAGAAACCAAAAGCTGCCGCCTATATACGCGGTCATGCACAGGATCACTGTCCTCTTTCCCGCCCCGTCAGAAAAGGAGGCCGCCAGGCCGTCTTTCTTTGCCTTGGGAAACGTCACCAGGGCCAGGCCGCTTAAGGCCCTGGTGAGCACATAGACCGCCCCCATCAGGGGAAGCCTGTCTTTGGGCAGCTCCGAGAACACTCCAAGATATAAGAGCAGATAAACCCCTGTTCGGATCACCGCGAATGCCCCGATATGGGGATCCTTTAAGATCTCCAGCTTTTTCTCCCGTTCCCCGAAAGAACATCTGGCGTCTGACACATCCAGAAATCCGTCCATGTGAATCCCTCCGGTAATCACAAGAGGGATGGCGGTCCCACCGGCGCAGTAAGCGGCCATCCCCAGCCCCAGCGCCTCTGCCGCCTTTCCAAAACCGTACAGGGCCAGTCCCATGAACACACCGATCAGGGGAAAGAAGCACATGACATACCTCATCCTCTCCCTGGTCCAGGAGACCCTGGGCATGGGGATGCAGGAGTACATGGAAAAAGCGATGACCAGACTTCCAAGAAGGTTCATTTGCCTTCCTCCTTTGGTATCGGCACGCGCCGCTTCGCGGCACCTGCCAGGTCGTCGGAAGGCATCCTGAAAACGCTGCGCGTTTGCCTTCCTCCTATTTAATCTTTACGGGGATTCCGTAGACTACCTCGGTGACATGATCCGCCGCTCTGGCCAGATTTTTGTTCACCTGCCCCAAAACCGCGCGGTAGGCCTCGGTCTCCACCCCGTAAAACAAGCCGTCTGAAAAAATATCATTGGTTACAATAATCAGGCTTCTGGTTCTGCTTTGCAGGTCCATGAGATCATCTGTGATCAGCTGCGCCATGTCAATCCCATTGTGATCCTGGTCAAAGAACAGATTTGTCAGCAGGTTCCCCACGCATTCCAGAAGCACGGAGCTGCCCCGGGGAATGGGAAGGTCCCTGGGCCTCCCATAACATTCCACAGTGACAAAGCCTTTTCCTTCCCTGATCTGCCGGTGTCTGCGGATCTTCTCCCGGCACTCCTCATCCCACGGTCTCATGGTGGCTAAGTAGACCCGGCTGCCCCCCGGCTCCTCCATCATCAGTTTTTCTGCATAGGCGGACTTTCCGCTGCCGCTTCCGCCGATTACCAGATGCATCATATGCTTTCCCCCTGTAAGCCTTCGTGCGCCCTGCCGATCTTTTGACGCCTTATCCTGATAGTTTACCACAAAATCACTGTTTCAGGAAAGAGGAATATATTCTTCTATATTAATATCCTGAAACGTACTCATATTCAGATAGATATCCGCGGCCATGGAGATCATGGGCATGAAAGCCATGGCTCCTGTCCCCTCTCCCAGGCACAGACCGCCGTCAATGGGCGCTTTCAGCCCCAGCCTCTCCAGCACCAGCCGTCCCGCGGGCTCCGCGGATACGTGGGAAGCCAGAAGATAGCCGGATACATGGCTGCACAAGCTGCAGGCCGCCAGAGCTGCCACGGATGTGATAAAGCCATCCAGAACCACGGGCATATGGAAAATGGCTCCGCCCAGGCAAATCCCCGCAAGTCCTGCCAGGTCAAGTCCTCCCACCTTTGACAGCACATCCACTCCATCCCGTGGATCCGGCCTGTGGAGGGCAATGGCTTCCCGGATCACCCTCTTTTTGCGCTCCAGGCCCTCGTCGGACAGACCTGCCCCTCTCCCTGTCATAACCTCCGGATCAGCCCCCAAAAGGACCGACGCCACGGCGCTGCTGGTGGTGGTGTTGCCGATTCCCATCTCCCCCACTGCCAGCATCTTGCAGCCCTGTCCCTTCAAGTCCTTTGCCACGCCGATCCCCGCCTCCACGGCCCTTAGAGTCTCCTCCCTGGTCATGGCAGGCTCCTTTCTGAAATTTCTGGTTCCCCAGGCGATCTTCCGCCGCACAAGGGGATAGAGGCTGCCGCATTCTTTCAGCTCCCCCGCCACCCCTATGTCAACCGGCACCACCTGGACCCCGGCCTGTCTGGCCATGATGCATGCGCAGGACTGACCCTTGGTAAAATTCTCCGTCACCACCCCGGTCACCTCCTGGCCGGTCTGAGTCACTCCCTCTTCCACGATGCCGTTGTCCGCGCACATGATTACCAGCGCCTTTTTGTTGATGCGGATCCGCTCCTGCCTCTGAATTCCCGCTATTTTCACAACAGCCTCCTCCAGAAGCCCCAGACTCCCCAATGGCTTTGCCACATGGCTCCACCTGTCCCTGGCCCTCTTTATGGCCTCCTGAGAGACAGGCTCAATCTGCTCCAGACTCTCTTCCAGACTCATCTGCTCTCACCTCCCATAGAGATCACATATACCGGGTTCTGTCCCTTCATCAGATGGCAGCTGCCCGCTCTCTCTGCCTTTGCCACCTGAACAGACACCACTTCGGCCTGGATCTCCAACCTCTTTACCAGCTCCAGGATCCCTGACAGGCTTTCCAGGGCAATGACATTGGCCACAATCCGCATGGATGGATTGCGTTTTAAGAGAAGGGTCAGGATCTCTTCCATCTTCCCTCCTGTGCCTCCCACAAAGGCGTGGGTGGCGCAGGGGAGGCCTGACAGAACCTCCGGAGCCCGGCCCTGAATCACTGTCACATTTTCCACCCCGAACTTCTCCCGGTTCTGCCTCACCAATCCCACGGCTTCCTCTTTGCATTCAATAGCGTAGACCTGGCCGGCCGGCATCTGCATGGCCGCCTCCACAGACACGGAGCCGGTTCCTGCGCCGATGTCATAGAGAACGCTGTCCGGCCTAAGCTCCAGCTTGGACAGGGATACAGCCCGGATCTCGCTTTTTGTCATGGGAACGTTTCCCCTGATAAACCATTCGTCTCTCACAATGTTTCCTTTCTCCATCTATCATACGTCTGTTTCCAGAAGAACGATGCACAGCCCCTCAAATTCCTCTGCCTCCATCTCCTCTGCCTTCCTGACCACGATCCGCTCCTGCGGGTAGGAGAGAGACTCTCCCACCGACATCCGGATACCGCCCCGGCCGCGGCTCACCAGCCATGCGCACAGCTCGCGGACCGAGCCCTTTCCGCCCATGAGCAGGCAGATCTTCTTATGGCTCTCCAGAAGCTTTTCTAAGTCCGGCTGCCGCCCGTGAAGGCTTTCCAGGCACAGTTCTTCCCAGCTGATTCCCAGCCTGGCGCAGAAAAAGGCCACTGAGGAGATCCCCGGCACCACCGCGGCCTCGTACTTCTCGGGATATTGCCTCAGCAGCTCCAGCATGGCTCCGGCTCCGCTGTAAAAGCCCGGGTCTCCGGAGTACAAAACCGCTGTCTGCTCCAGATGTGGGTTGTCCTCCAGCCACTGCAGAATCTCCTTTGGCCTGTAGGCGGTCTTAATCTCCTTTCCCCTGCACAGCCCGGCTACGCTGTCCACCATCCGCCCGGCCCCCGCAATCCCGTCCGCCCCGGCGATGCAGGAATAGGCCTCCCCTGTCAGCTGTCCCGGACCTCCCATGCCGATGCCTGTGAGGAACACTTTTCTCTTACAGGCACTGCCGAAACCTTCCAGAAGCCTTATGGCCTCTTTTAAGGTGATGCCTTCCTCCTTTTTTGGTCTTCCTATAACCACGGTCCGGACTCCGGCAGCCCTGGCGGCTTCCAGCTTTTCCGCAAATCCCCCGGCCCTGCCGGATTCCTTGGTCACCAGATAGTCCGCCTTTGTCATGTTCAGCAGGGCCAGATTCATTTCATAGGAAAACGGTCCCTGCATGGCGATGATCTGGCTTCCCTTCAGCCCCAGGCTTTTACACAGGGACAAAGCTTTTTCATCCGGCAGAACCCTGACATAGGCTCTTTCGGCGAACCCGTCTATGTGAGAAAAGCAGGCCAGGTCCTTGGTTCCTGTGGTGAACAGGATCCGTCCCTTCCCCGCTGACAGATAGTCCGCCGCCTCTTTGGCAGATTCCGCCCACACGGCCTCCCCGCGGTCCCTCTCCTCCCCGGTCCCGCTGTCCCTGACTACCCTGATATAAGAGAAGCCCTGGCGGGAGCAGGCCTTTTGAATATTCTCCGTCACCTCGGCAGCGTAAGGGTGAGTGCTGTCCATCACCAGCTGGGGCTTTTCCTGACAAAACAATTCCTCCATGGCCTGCTCCTCCATGGCTCCCCGGCGCGCCTTGACGTACAGGCTCTCCTCTACCAGCTCTGCCCCGTAATCGGATGTCACGCAGACCAGAGCGCTGATCTCATGCCTGCGGCAGTAATCCGCAAGCTTCCTCCCCTCTGTGGTGCCGCCGAACAAAATCACTTTAACCATGCCGGTAGCCTCTGGGGGTGACCATCTTCCCGTCAATGTTTACTGTCTGAGAGCTGCCTATGTAGACCGTAGTAAACATATCTGCCTGGATCTTTGCCAGCTTCTCCAGGGTGGTGATCTCTGCCTGCTGCCCCTGCCTGGCGATATTCCTCACCAGTCCGCAGACTGTCTCCGGTTTCTGATATCTTGCCACCACCTCACAGGCCCAGCTGAGATACCCGCTTCTGCTCCTGCTGGACGGATTGTACAGACAGATCACCATGTCCGACATGGCGGCGCAGGCCAGCCTTTTTTCGATCAGCTCCTTAGAGGTCAGCCGGTCGCTTAAACTGATCACCGCGAAATCATGGCATACGGGAGCTCCCAGCACCGCCCCTCCGGCGTTTGCCGCGGTGACCCCCGGGATGACCTCCACCGAGACATCCGGGTACTGGGGCGCAAGCTCCAAGATGAGCCCCGCCATCCCGTAGACCCCCGGATCTCCGCCGCAGACCACAGATACCTTGAGTCCCTCATCCGCCTTCTCAAAAGCCAGACGGCACCGCTCCACCTCCCTGGTCATGGGCGTGGACAAATATTCTTTGTCAGGAAAATGCTCCCGCACCAGGTCCGTGTACACCGTGTAGCCCACAATAACCTGGCTCCTGGTTAAAGCGCCTGCCGCCTTCATGGTCAGCTGGCCGTACTCCCCGGGCCCGATCCCAACCACATACAAAACCTTCATAATGTTCCCTTCCATCTCTCTTCTGCCAGAGCGATTGTCACGCCTGAGATCACCTGCTTCCCGCAGATGAGCCCTCCGCCGTATTTCGACTCTGACACGCTCTTTAATGCCGCTCTCTCGCACACGTTTCCGATGCCTGTGACCTGAGCCACAAACGGGGATTCCCGGAATTCTCCTTCCACCAGAGCCAGTTCCCCGGCCTCATAGGTCCTAAAACCCGCCCCCATCTCTTCTGCCAGCCACAAAAGCCCTGGTTCTTCTTTTTTTAAGGCAATGCTGGCGATCTCCGCCACTGCCTCAGGCAGGCAGTCCCACTGCTCAAGGGCCTGAAAAAGGGCCTCCTTTAAGGTCTGCCCTGCTGTCTGTTTCCTGCATCCGATCCCCACATGGATCACCCTGGGGATGAGCTTCAAAACCCGTTCTTCCCCCTGGCGCCAGGGGTATTTTCCCCTCCGCCTTGTGACCCAGAAATTGATGTTCTGTTTCTCCAACCAGGTCAGCTCCTCAGGCCAGGGGCCCTCTAAAGGGTAGTCGCTGAAAACCCCTGCCTGTTCTCCTGACAGAAGCCGGGCAGAGATTTCCCGGGCTCCCTCCTTGTCCGTGACCGCAAGACGGTTTTTCACCGCAAACACGTCTACCGCGAACAGCCTGTTGATGTCCGTAGCCGTGGTGATCACCGGGACTGCCCCCAGAATCCCCGCCGCCTCGGCCGCAAGGGCATTCCCTCCCCCCGCGTGTCCCGACAGCACGGAGATCACGAAGTTCCCCGCCTCGTCGATAACCGTCACGGAAGGGTCTGCCCATTTATCCTTGATCCACGGGGCAATGGATCTCACGGCAATGCCCATGGCGCCCACAAAAATAAGATGTCCTGCGTCAAAAAATCGCTGTCCTGCCCACTCCCGCACAGATCCCTCCACTATCAGAAGCCGGGGAGCCCCGTCCTCTCCGTCTTGGGGGCATCTGCGTTTTTCATAGCCTGCGCACACAAACCCTCTTCTCTCCAGCTCTCCGGCCAGACGCCGGTTCAGCTTTCCTCCCCTGGAGGTGAAGCTGATCAGGGCTACTTTAAGCCTTCTCTCCTCCATCCCCCTCACTTCCTTCCCGGTACCCCGTGGTAAACTCTGGGTGGTAAAGCCTGGAGCGCTCGTAGCTTTTCTGGCTTACCGCGTCTCCTACAAGGATCAGGGCCGTCTTTGTGATCTTGTGTTTCTCTGCCTCCTGGGCCAAAGTCTCCACGGTGCAGATCACGGTCTTCTCCTCCGGCCAGCTGGCCCTGTAGACAATGGCGGCCGGAGTCCCCGGCCCATAGCCGCCTTTTATCAGCTCTTTGGAAAGATCCCTGACCATTCCGGCGCTGAGAAAGATCACCATGGTCGCCTTGTGGGCGGCAAATGAGGCGATGGACTCTCTGTCCGGCACAGACGTGCGCCCTGCCATCCTGGTGATCACCACGCTCTGAGACACTGCCGGAAGAGTGTACTCCATGTCCAAAGCAGCGGCGGCAGCGCAGAAGGAGCTGACTCCCGGGCATACCTCATAGGCGATTCCCTCCTGGTCCAGAACATCCATCTGCTCCCGGATAGCTCCGTAGAGACAAGGGTCTCCCGTGTGGAGCCTCACCGTGGCCTTGCCATCCTTTTCCGCCTGAACGATTACCTCCGCCACCTGCTCCAGCGTCATATGGGAGCTGTCGTAGATCCGGCATCCTTTCTTTATCTCTGCAAGCAATTTCGGGTTTACCAGAGAGCCGGCGTAAATCACCACGTCTGCCTGTCTGATCAGTTCCTGCCCCCTGACGGTGATCAGGTCAGGCGCCCCCGGCCCGGCCCCTACAAAATAGACCATCTATGATTCCCTCCCTGTCTTCCGGTCTCTGACAATCATCAGGGAGTAATAGCCTGCGGTGTCCGGCATCTCTTCCAGGGAGCCGCAGAGCTTCTCCCCTTCCATGCCGCAGTTTTCCGCCATTTTCACCTCGTACTCCCCTTCCCTCAAAAGGGTCTTCACCTTTTCATAGGACTTCCCGGTCTTCATCAGGATCTTCACCCCGGGAAGCTTCAGCCCCTCATCGATCCCGTAGGATCCGGGTAAAATGTGGATCTGCTCCTCCCTCTCGCCAAGGGAGATCTTGAGCCTGGCGGCGGCGGCGCAGAAAGAGGGAACTCCGTTGACCATCTCTGTCTCATAGCCCATAGCCTCCACCAGCCGGATCAGATACAGATCGCTGGCGTAGACCGTGGAATCTCCTGTGGTGAGGAGAGCCACATCCTGCCCCTTAGCAAGCCGGTCCGCGATCTGCCTGGCTCCCTCCTCATAACAGCGGTCCCTCAGATCCTTATCCTTTGTCATGGGCACATCAATACACACCAGTTCTTTATGTACTAATTCAGGCACTGCCTTTATAGCTGTCTCATAGGAAATGCAGCCCTCTGCTGTTTTTTTGGGGATAGCGGCCACCGGGCAATCTTTAAGGATTCTTACTGCCTTTAAGGTCATATTCTCCGGATCTCCCGGACCCACTCCTACCCCGTATAAGGTTCCTTTCATGTCTGTTTCTCTCTCCATTCTTTGATGGCTGGCCCGCAAAGGCTGCTCATGCCCAGTATACCGTAAACGGAGGAAAATGTCAGCACCTGAATATCAGCTCTCCCCTGAGCCCACTGATTCATCTGCCGCCAGATCCTCGCTGTGATATCCTCCATCACCTTGTCCCTTACCCCCTGTCTGGTGAGATGCTCAAGTGCCTCCTCTGTTGTGGCGCACTCCAGGATCTTTTTCTTCAGGTCCTCCTGGGCCGCGCCGTCCATTTCTGTCCGCTCCAGGCTCTCCGCCAGAATCTCCATCCGCCTGTCCCCGTACCGGGAGTGGGTATTCTCGGCTCCCCCGGCCACCTTTACCAGCTTCCCCACATGGCCTATGAACAGGATCCTCTTCATCCCTTCATCCACTGCCATGCGGATAGCATCCGCGGCGAAATTGCTGCACTGCACTCCCCATTTTGGGGAGATTCCCAGAGTTTCTTTTAAAAAGCGCTCCCCGTAGCTGCCGGGGACAAGGATCAGAGAATGCTGTCCCTCCGCCGCTTTCATATGGATCTCCAGACGGATAGTGTCTTTAAGGGCCTGCTCGCTCATGGGCCTGACGATACCGCTGGTGCCAAGCACCGATATCCCGCCCCTAATCCCCAGCCTGGGGTTAAAGGTCCTGTCCGCCAGAGCCTCCCCCTGAGGGATCTTTACGCGGATCAGGTATTCTCCTTCCATATCCAGTTCCCGGTAAAGCTGCCCTACCTGTTTAAAGATCATGTCCCTGGGGGTGGGGTTAATGGCGTAGTATCCCCGCGGACAGGCAAGGCCCGGTCTGGTGACGACCCCGATGCCCGGTCCTCCCGTGAGAAACAAAAAAGGATACTCTTTTGAGGAGTACCAGGGGGAGGCATCCTTTCTCTTAATGTCCGTCCTCTCCACTGCCCCGTACACCAGCACCCCATTGGTCACATCAGGGTCGTCTCCTGCGTCTTTCTTTACATAAAACCAGTCTGTGCCATCCTGCCAGGCTGGGAACACCTCCAGCCTGGCCTGGCCTCCTCCCGGAAGTTCTACCAGAATCTGTTCTTTCTCCCGGCCGGTGAAGGCATGCCAGGCAGCAGCCGCTGCGGCCGCTGCAGCGCATGTCCCTGTGGTGTAGCCGTTTCTCAACTGTCTCGTTTCCTGTCACCCCCTCGTTATTGTATGGACAGGCGGCGCTTTGTCTATTATATTTCATCTTTTTCCATCCTGCAACGGTTCTTTCTTGGGGCTGCGCCGCGTCCGCTGCCAGGTGGTGTCCCAAGGGGGGCATAGGGTTACTGTATATCCTTTAAAGCCTCCTGCTTCATCTCCCTCTTCCTCTTGGTCATAAGGCCTCCGATCCTTCCGCTCTCTTTGGCGGTCAGGCTCCTCCAGCCCTGCTCCATAACCTTGTCGCTGAGGCCCAGCTCTGTGGCGATCTCAAATTTCAGCAGATCCTCCGGAGTTTTTAAGCTGGCAGGGTCAAAGGGTTTCTCATTCTTCTTTTTAGGCATAATAAACGGGTACACTCCTTTCTTAAATTCCCTAAGAGTATACCCGTTTCTTTCATGTCTATTCGCTGCTGCCTGTTACATATTTTCGGACGGAATGATGATGGCAGCTATAAAATATGCCAGGATCCCGCCTCCCGTGCAGGCAAAGATGGCCCACACAAGCCTTATGAGGGTAGGATCCACATTCAAGAACTCCCCGATCCCTCCGCAGACGCCGCAGAGCATACGGCTTGAATTTGATCTGTACAGTTTTTTTCCAAAATCCATATTCATTCTCCTTCCTTTCAATGGGCAAAAATCAGGGTTGGTAAAAATCAATCTCAACAGCCCCTGCCTCACATTCCACTTCCGCCCGCTTCGCGGCCCCCGGATTGTTCAGCACGGATTCTTTTTTCAGACTGCTGATCTCGGTGCCTCCGATGGAGACGCGCCCCACGGCGGCATCAATCTCATAATTAAAATCTTCTTCTCTGCCTTCTATACGGTACCGGACTGCTCCGGCCTGACAGTCCGCATCCATTTCCCGCCGGACCTGGCCTTCGTAGGTCAGTTCTCCGGCCTGGCAGTCGCCGCTGAGCTCTCCCACGCTGCCTGACAGCACCTCCATCTTGCCTCCCTGGAGTTCCATGGACAGCTGGCCCGCATTGATCCGGTCAGCGCTCAGGACGCCTCCCGCGACTTCCAGCTCCACCTGGTCAAACAGCACATTCCCGGGGATTATAATCTGTGCCGCCGTCTTGTCCCACTGGTCCATGGTATCAAAAAGAGACCAGTCTTTGTTTCGCCTCATCCGCACATGAATTTCCAGGGTATCTTCGTCCATCTCCTGATAACAGCGGTAGCTCTCGTCGTCGCAGATAATCTGTATCGTGTCGGCGGACTCGTCTTCGATCAGTTCCACTTTTGCCCTTTCCACAATGATATCCAGCTCAGAGACTGTCATTCCCTGGAATTCTGCTTTCCTGCCCGCCGTGCCGGCCTCTGCGCTGCTGCCCCCATCTGGCTGAGACAGCGGTTCGCTGACAGATCTCTGGGTTTCCGCCTCTGTGATCTGCGGCTGGGATACCATGGCCTCCTCCGGTCTTTCGGGCTGCGGCGGTCTTTCCTCCGGCACCGAGACTTCCGCGGTATCCTCTCCGGCCTCCTCCTGGGCCACAAGGCCATAACTTCTTTCACGGAAATAGGAGAACCTTCCTCCCATGGCCCAGGCCGCGCCTCCCAGCACAGCTCCCGTTATTACACATATGGCCGATACCATCAACATTCCCTTTATCCAGCTTTTCATATCTTCTTCTCCTTTTTTGATCAGATAACGGCGCGCCACCTGCCATCACGGCGGAAGGCATTTTAAATGCTACGCATTGGCCTTCCGCCTCTTCTGCGGTTGCGGCACGCGGCGCGGCGCACCACCTGCCATTACGGCGGAAGGCATTTTAAAATGCTACGCATTGGCCTTCCGCCTGTGTACCAGTCTGTTGAGTGGGTTTATGAGGGAGCGGATCAGCCATGGCAGGAATCTTCCGTAGAATAAGATGGACAGCAGCAGGCTGATGATTCCCAGACCGATTACCGCTACTCCTGCTCCCAGCACCAGGAGCCCTCCTGGAATCCATCCTGCCATGGAGATGATGCCCAGAACGCACAGAGCCAGGCCGCCCAGGAGCAGGGCCAAGGTCAGCACTCCCAGCAGAGCGATGACTCCCACCAGGATGCACAGAATTGCTGCCGTTATGCCCATGACCACGCCTCCCGCCCCCATGAACATGGGCGCTGCCACTATGATCAGAATGACCCACAGCACGGTCTTCAACAGCCTGCTGGTGTAGGGCGGGCGGCGTTTTTTCTCTCTGTCCTCTCTCTTTTCTGAATCTCCGGATCCTCCCTGGTTCTCCCGGGTCTCCGGCAGATCCAGGCGCCTGCTCACCTGATAGTTGGGATCCCGGAAGCGCTCGTCATCGTAGCCTCTGTCTGTAAACTCGCCGCCTTCCTCTAAATTCCCCGCCAGGTCGGACCGGATAATGGAGGCGATCCTCTCCGGGCTTCCAAACTCCCGGATCGCATCCTCGGCGCCTTCCCCGGCCTCCTCTAAGTAATCCCTGTAGTAGGCCAGGGCGTCCTCCTTCTCCTCCTCGGGAATATCAGACAGCAGATATTCCAGCTGTTCCATAAATTCATCCCTGTTCATCAATCAGCTCCTCCAATATTCGTGAGATTTTTCCAGAATAGATGGCCCACTCGCTCCTGTACAGGTTCAGCTGTGTCCGTCCCTTTTCTGTGATCTGATAATATCTCCGGTTCCTTCCGTCTATGGCCATATCATACACAGCCAGGCAGTTCTCCTTCAACAGCCTTCTGAGAACCGGATAAAGAGTTGACTCCGAAACCTCAATGGCCCCTCTCACATCCTGCGTGATCTTGTAGCCGTATGTGCCCTTTGTCTCCTTGGACACCACAGCCAGCACGATGGCGTCCAGCAGGGCCGCGCCTGTATTAAATACCATGGCTCCACTCCTTGTCTCTTCTGCTTTTACTTATAATATTGTTTCTTTTTCTATATTATATTTAATATAATATTGTTTGTCAAGCATATATTATAAAAATCACAAAAAATAGAAAAATCCACATCCATGTGCTAAAATAATACAACCAATGGTTGAATCTGGAGCTTTGCGAGATACTGGGAATCACTGTAAACGAGCTGTTAAGCGGGGAGAAAATTGACATGGAAAGTTATGAAAAAAAAGGGATTGATGAAATAATTATCATCTCTCCCCCTGATACACTATATCCCGCTCCAGCAGTCCATCCTTGGCTGCCTTGCGGTATTTTTTGATCATGTCCGCGATCTGAGCCCGGGTATAGGGCTTGATGATAAACCCGAAGGCCCGGATCTTCCACGCCTCCAGGGAAAAGCCGGGGATGCCGGACAGCAGGACCACCTCCGGGTGGCCGGGCAGGTCGTAGATCATGGAGGCCAGGGTGATGCCGCTGATCTCAGGCATCACTACGTCGGAAAATACCAGATCCACCGGATTCTCTTCAATGTACTGCATGGCAGCTACGGCATCGTCAAAGCTTTTGCACACCTGGATCTCTTCCATGCCTGACAATATGGTCACCAGGCGCTGTTTCAATTCCGGAGAGTTGTCTACTACGATTGTTTTCAGTTCCACTTGCCTTCCTCCTGATAATAATGTTTCGGCACGCGACGCTTCGCGTCACCTGCCACGTCGTCGGAAGGCATCCTAGAAACGCTGCGCGTTT
>CAMTAF010000116.1 GCA_947066955.1 uncultured Hungatella sp. | reverse complement strand
CCGATCTCAAAATTCGGGTCAGCGGACTGAATCTGGGAGAACATATGGGTTCCTGAATACATCATGGCGGCCATGTCACTTACCAGGAAGGTGGTGATCTGAGCGTCCGGCGTGGATACCCAGCCGTCCTGAGCGTACTGGAAGATTTCCTTCAACTCCTCCAGGGTCGCCTTAAAGGAAGGATCCGCGAAATCCTTGCTGCCGTCGTAGCAGTGCTTGATGAAGTCTGGATCCTTGGACAAAATCTGATCATTGTATGCCTTGTGGAACCAGAAACCGATGTGCCAGATATCCTGTCCGCCGATGACCAGGGGAGCCATGTCTCCCTTGTCCTTGATGTCCTGGCAGAGCTTGATGAACTCATCATAAGTGGCAGGCTCCTTCCATCCGTTCTCGTCGAAATACTTCTTGTTGTAGATGATGCCGTTGGTGTTCTCGCCGGACATGGGAGCGGTGTAGGTCTTGCCGTCAAACTGTGCAGTGGTCTGGAACAGAGACACCAGGTCATCTGACAGAGGCTCCAGCATCCCGGCTCTGTAGTAAATAGCCGTGTCTCTCATCTCCATCACATCCGGGAACTCGCCGACACTCTCCTTGGTCTTTAAAAATTCACTGTAAGCGCCGCCGTTGCCGGGCTCGATCCTCACGGTGATATCCGGGTGGCTTTCATTAAACTTGCCCACCACGGCGTTCATGAGGGATTTCGCGCCCTCATCTCCGTCCGCGAAGATAAAGGTCAGCTCTGTGGGGGCCGTAACCACGCTTTCTCCCTGGGAGGCAGCTGCCGCGGTGGTTCCTGCGGCAGCCTGGGTCTCAGCTGATGAGGCAGGAGCCGCTGCGTCAGCTCCCCCAGTGGTTCCCGCGGCCGACCCTGTGTCACTGCCGCCTCCGCAGCCTGCCAGCAGACTTCCCGCCATAGCCGCGCACAGTACGGCCGACATCAGTTTTCTCTTCTTCATATCTGTTTCCTCCTTCTTAAACCTATCTGTTTCTTTTTGATGTAATAAGTATACTGGCAAATAATCACAATTGAAACTTGCGTTTTTAAGAAAAATATGTAGATTTTTAAGATATTTTCTACCACATGAAGATGCCTGTCTTCTCCAGCTTGCAGCATGCCTCGATAAAATAGTAGTCCGCGTAGGTCATGGTGATTCCGTGGTCCGTGTTGTGGTAAGAGCCGGAGCAGCCCTGCACGATGGCGTCGCATCCCCGGCTCCAGTCCGATCTCTTCTCCTCTATGGCCCTGAGAATCTTCATGGCTGCCCGGCGGTACATGGCCTGCTCCGCCTCCGGCACATGATCCGCCACCTCCAAAAGGCCGCAGGCGATGACGCAGGCCCCGCAGGAATCTTCCTCCGCCGGTTCTTCCGGCTGTCTGAAATCAATGGGGATGATCCCGGTCTCGTCAAGGTTGGCCATGCAGTAGTGGGCCACCCTCTTGGCAGCGTCAAGGTAGGCCTCCTTGCCTGTGTGGATGTAGCTGATCATAAACCCGTAGACGGCCCAGCCCTGTCCCCTGGTCCAGGAGGAACCCTCCCCATAGCCTTGGCCGCCGTGGCTTTTTACCACCTCCCCTGTCTCGGGATCAAATTCCACGATGTGATTGACCGACCCGTCAGGACGGATAAAATTCTCCAGAACCTTGTCCGCGTGGAGGACGGCTATATTGCGGAACCGTGGGTCTTTGGTCTCCTCTGACGCCCAGTACAGAAGGGACAGATTCATCATGCTGTCGATGATCACCCAGCCTCTGGTGTCTGTCTCCAGATCATTCCACGCCCGGATAAAATTCCCGCCCGGGTTGAACCTGCCCGCCAGAAGGGTGGCCGCGTGGAGGGCTGTTTTTCTGGAACGGTCATTGCCCGTAAGCCGGTAATCCGCCACAGCTGTGGGCTGGAACATGAAGCCCACGTCGTGGTGCAGGCCGTAAAAGTCTTCCATGGTTTTCTCCAGCCGGTACTCGCTTACCCTGGCGATGTCCTTATACTTCTCCTCCCCGGTGACCTGGTACAGAAGCCACATAATTCCGCCCCAGAACCCGTTGGTCCACCAGTTTGGCCCATTGTCCGGCTGCCAGTGGATATTGGGGTCCAGACGGTCGTCGTAGGTTCCGTCCGGGCCTGTGGTGTAGGGGAGCTTGTCCCTGTTTTTCTCGCTGCACCAATCCATCTTTTCCTTGATCTTTTCAAGGACAATGTCCGCCCACTCCTTAATATTCTCTGTCATTCCCTCTCCTCGCTTTCTCCTTAAAAATCCCTGTCTTCCTGATAAAACTCCGTAAATAAAGCCTCGGAATCCTTATTAAAATTGTCAACCGCCGTGATGCCCACCACAGCCCCCGTGTAGGCCCACCCCGCGGCATGCTCATCGCTTAAGATTGAGGCATCCAACACCGGCCCTATGGGCGCAAACTCCCCCTGGTCCAGGGCATACCAAAACTGCAGCTTCTCCTGGTCCACCTCCACTCTCAAGTGGATCTGGCTTTCTCCCCGGGGCAGGTACACATAGTCCCCGTTCAAGGGCTCCCGGAAGTTAAAATTGTCGTTGGTCAAAATGTTCAGCACACAGCGGTCCGCCTTCTCGTCATAGCCCACATAGAGGTAGTGGAATACTTTTGTGTTGTAATAGCACACCAGCCCCGCTGTCTGGTTGTAATGGACAGGCCGAAACCTAAGGCTTGTCCCGGCCTGAAAGGCAAAGCCGGTCCATCTGCGGGCTATGAGGGACTGGTCAAAAAGAGATGTGAGGGAATCCCCTCCTCTCACCACAAGCCCCTGGTCCGTGAGCCGGATTTTCTCCTCAAAGGGGAAGCGGAGAGACAGCCATTCCTCCCTCCCAAACTCTGTGCCCGGGCGAAAATTTGTCCGGTAAACCTTCCTGTTTACAGGGGGCTCCTGTCCCTTGGTCCCTTTTGGTCCTTCCACCTCCAGCGCCGGTACGCAGTTCCCCTGAACCATCCGGGGCCAGCCATCCAGCCACTCCAGTTTCTCCAGGGCAGTCTCCCGGCCTAAGACGCTGGCCTGATCATTGTCCAGATACCGGGCGCACAGATGGGTCATGTACCACTCCCCATCCCCGGTCTCCACAAAATTGCCGTGGCCGGATTTTCTTAAAGGAGTGTTCTGCCCCCTGGAAGTGATCAGGGGGTGGTAGGGGGAGATCTCGTAGGGCCCCCACAAATCCTTGGACCTGGCTACGCAGATGGCGTGATTCACCCCGGTTCCCCCCTCCGCAGCGATGATGTAGTAGGTCCCGTCCTTTTTCATCAGGTGGGGACCCTCCGTCACCCCCAGGGAGCTGCCCTCAAACACCACCTTGGAAGGCCCCACCATCCCCTTTTCCATGTCAAATTCCTGGAGAATCAGGCCGTTGAATTTCCTGTGCCCGGGCAGGGGTCTGGGGTCCCACTGGGGATTGAGTACATAGTGGCGTCCATCCTCGTGGAACATAGAAGGGTCGAACCCCGAACCGTTGATGAACACCGGCCGGCTCCAGGGTCCTTCCACAGACTTTGCGGTGACCACATAATTCTTCACATCTTTAAAATACCCGTCGATCTGTCTGGCGATAGTATAGACCAGATAGAAGAGCTCCCCGTCATAGGACAGGGCCGGGGCCCAGATCCCGGCAGAATCCGGGATTCCCCGAAGGTCCAGCTTGTCCAGAATTCCTCCTCTGGATGTCCAGGTGACCAGATCCTCTGATTCATAGAGGGAGATCCCCGGAATCCACTCAAAGGTGGACGTGATCATGTAATACTTTCCCTTGGCCCTGCAGATACAGGGGTCTGGGTGGAAACCCGGCAGAACCGGGTTGCGGATAATCGCTGGCTCCATATTCTCTCCTCCTCTTATTTATCTTCCATATTTTTCAGCTCAAAAAAGTCAAAATCCGCGTACTTCCGACGAAAAACACCATCCACGCAGGCAACACCCGCCAGAGTGCCTGTGAACTCGCCGCAATATTCGTCGGAAAAACGGGTGGTGTCAAAATCCTCCCCGATTCTCTGGCAATCCTCACCATACCCCCACTCAAAGTGAGTCCTGTGCCCGTCGATAACAAGACGCATGATAATCGGCTGATCCGACACCGGCACCCTGGTTTCCGTCAGTTCCCTGACCGCGCCTCTCTCGCTGTGGACGATGGACAGGGCAGGCTGTCCCAGGGTTTCGCTGTAATATTTTCTCAGATACAGATAATTCAGATTGTCATAGTAGAGAACGATTCCCGCCGTATGCTGATATACCTCCGGGGTGAAATCCATCTTGGTGGTCAGTGTCATATAAAATGAGGTGAGTTTCCTGGCCAGCACGCTCACCCGGTCCATGGAATCCAGCACCTCCTGTCCCCTCAGGCGCAGCCACCCTCTCCTGGTGCTGGTATCCGCGAAGGTCTCCGGCATATGGCGGGGCGCGTAATAGCCAAGTCCCAGAACCGGATGGTCAAAATCGTCCCGCTCCGGCAATCCAGGCAGGGGGGTCAGGGGAATTCCGCTGGCCTCACACTCATCCTCTGGAAGCGGGGAACCGTTTTTCTTGCGGAGCCAGCCGTCCTCTGTCCACATCATCTCCACGATGGAGGTTTCTCTGCCCAGGGTACAGCGCAGCTCAGGAAGGAAGGGTCTCGCGCAGAGATGTACAGCATACCATTTTCCATTAGGAGTGCTGGTCAGGCTGGCGTGTCCTGACTTCTGGATACGGACACCCGGGTTATAATAATTCAGGTTTTCCGCCGCTTTTGTCCGGATCTCCTCCCCGTCTGTGAGATAGGAGGAAATCACCGGGCCGGCAGGGTCCGCTTCATAGGGCCCCCAGACCGAATCCCCCCGGGCAACTGTGGTACAGTGGTGGTAGCCTGTGCCTCCCTCCGCGCAGAGCAGATAATACCGCCCTTCATGCTTGTAGAGGTGTGGTCCCTCCACCCAGCCCCGTTTCGTTCCCCCTGGCCAAATCCGCTTTGGATAACCGGTCAGGGCCTTGTGCTTGAGGGAATATTCCGCCAGACAGATCCCGCCTGGCTTTTGATATCCCTCCCTTCTCTCCCACTCAAGGGAAACCAGCCATTTCCTTCCGTCATCATCGTGAAACAGTGATGCGTCAAAACCGTTAGACTGCAGGTACACCGGCTCGCTCCATGGCCCCATAATATCCTTCGCAGTAATCAGAAAATTGTCAATATTGGTGCCGTTGGGGATAACACTTCCGTAGACTAGATAGAACAGGTCATCCTGCTCACAGTAACTGAGACAAGGCGCCCAGATGCCCTGTCCGGTGGGAAGCCGTCTCAGATCAACCTTTGTCTCATCTGTCAGGATATGGGTCATAAGTTCCCAGTTTTCCAGATCCCTGGAATGGTACACCGGCACGCCGGGCATCCACTCAAAAGAAGAAACCGCGACATAGAAATCACCCTTTTTCCTGCAGATACAGGGGTCGGGGTTAAAACCAGGTAAAATCGGATTATGTATCATAAAATATTCCCTCTTTCTGCGTGGATTGATCAAACACCATAATCTCTTGTCTCACCACATCACAATTTTCGATAAAATAAGGTGGCCGCTCGTCCGGGGAATCTGCCTCAAACCCCACGTTGGACAAAAAGAGCCCCCGCACGTTTCGGATATCCAAAAACGCGGCACGGCTCCAGTCTGGAAAATAATTGCCAGATTCCGGAAGCAGGTCCTCTGTCTCCTGTACTTCCATCACCGGCCAGTTCTCCGGGATCAGCTCCTTCTTAACCCCGCCCACGGTTCTGTACCGAATATTCTCCAGAACGACATCTGAGATAAAATGTCCCTGAGCTCCGTCCACCCGGATGCCGTTGAACCACGGCGCTCCCATCAGGTCCTTTCCAAAGCGCAGATGGGCCTTTTTCATCTCCTCCGTGTCCTCTGCCAAAAGATTCTGGACCAGGAGATGCCGGATCCTCCCCACCTCTGGCACCTTCTTTAAAGACACTGAGCTGCCCAGACCCTTTGGCGCAAACCTGTTGTTGAGAATCACAAACAGAGGGCGGGAGACATTTCTCATGACCACGTTCTGAACGCAGATGTTAGAGATCTCGCCGCCCTCGGAGCATTCGATTTTGATCCCCTCCCGCCACACATTTTTCATGGTACAGTTTGAGATTGCCACATTCCGGATGCTTCCTATGGATTTGAGTCCGATCCGGATTCCGGCGCACAGGGAAGTGAAGGTGCAGCCGGTGATGTGGATATTTTCCACAGGATAGGACAGACTGCTTGACTGCAGGCACAGATTGTCATCGGTTCCCGTGACGGCGCAGTCGCGGACAAACACATTTGCGCACCCGTCAAAATCCAGCCCGTCTCCGTTATAATTGGTCTGGTTGTAAATCGTGACTCCCTCTGCCCAGATATAGGAGGAATCCAGAAAAGCCGCTGTCCACGCCGCTGCCTCCGTCATCCGGATATCCCTAAGCCGGATGTTTTTGCAGCGGAGAAAGCGGGCCATCATGGGGCGGTATATACTTCCCTTGTTGGGAAATGCCGCCGCGTTTCCGTTGATCTCGCCTTCCCCCACGATGGAGATATTCTCCTCGTCCTCTCCGTAAAGCCAGCACCGGTCCATGTCCTTCTCGTTTCGGTAGCGGTTGTAATGGGTATCTGTCCCATAGTCTTCTATGTCCGGGCTTGCCAGCAAAACCGCTGATCCCCGGATCTCCAGGGTAACATGGCTTCTCAGATACAGCGTCCCGCACACAAAAGTTCCCTGGTCCAGGACAACTCTCCCGCCTCCCCCCTCGCGGCATCGGTCAATACAGTCCTGGAGCGCCTGTGTATCTTTGGTCCTCCCGTCCCCCGCCGCGCCTTCCAGGCGGGCGTACAGGGTCCGCTCATCCACACGAATCACCTCTCTTTTGGCATCATTTTTCTTCACTATATCCCTTCTCCCTGTTTTTCAACAGCCCTGTTTTTTAGAGGTTTCGGCGTATTTTTAAGTTTTCCCGCTTGGGGCCTGTGTGCAATCGAGCAGGGGAGGCTTTCCCCCTAATCGCCGCGCCGGGACGGGGCCGCGCAGGCGGCCACATTTCCTTTCCGCCCCCAGTGCACAAAAAAGAGGCTGTATCCCACAGCCTCTTTTTGCCTTGGAAAAAATGAATCAAGTAGGGGAGACGTTTTCCCCTACTCGCCGTGCCGGGCCCCGGCATCAATCAGAATCCTGATGTCCCTTGAGGACGCTCCCGCCGCCACCTTGGCTCCCTTTAAATCTCCCTCCAGCTTTATGTAGATCATCTGAGTCTCCCCGGGTTTTAGAAATACCTTCTCAAACCCTTTCAGCTCCTGGAAGACTCCTGGGATTTTCTCGTCTCTCCAACCGGCAGGGCGCAGGTACACCTGCACCGTCTCTCCTCCCTCCCGGTCTCCGATATTGGTCACCAGGCAGGAGAAAAAGGTCTCCCCGCCTTCTTCCACGATTTTCCCGCCGTGATAAGAGAAGCTAGTGTAGGACAGGCCGTGGCCAAAGCAGAATTCCGGTTCCACATGGCAGGCATCCAAGTACCGGTATCCCACCAGATTCCCCTCCTTGTACCAGACTTCCTCTTCTTTTCCGAATTCTCCCACACAGTGGGCGGAGCAGTCCAGATGAGTCTTGTAAAAGCTCTCAGGCAGTTTTCCCGACGGGTTCACCTCCCCGTAGAGCACCTCCGCCAGGGCCGTTCCCCCCTCCATGCCGCTGTACCAATTCCACACCAGGGAATCGGCTTTTTTGATCCACTGTCCCATCTCCACCGGGCTTCCTCCCATGATCACCACCACCATGTCCGGCCTCACATCCAGCAGGCGGGACAGGAGCTCATCCTGCCCATAGGGCAGTTTCATGTCTGCTCTGTCATTGCCCTCGCAGTCCTGGCTGTGGTTTAAGCCTCCTACAAAGATTACCTGGTCATACAGAACAGCCTTTTTGAGAGCCTCCGCCAGGAGCTCCTCGTTTCTCCTGACCGCCTCGCCTGCTCCCGATTCCCGGTCAGAGTCCTGTCGGAGACCGCCGCCGTTTTCCAGGCTGGCCTCCTGCCAGCTGACATGTCCTTCTTTTTTCTCTGATGCGTCGGTCACATACCCCTGAGCGTAATCTACTTTCACGTTGCCGCCCAGAAGCTTCTTGATCCCCATCAGGGGCGTGATCTCGTACAGGGCTTTGATCTCCCCGCTGCCGCCGCCGTCTGAGTGGATTCGGTTTCCGTTGTCCCCGATGACCAGCACGGACTTGACATGGTCTTTGGAGAGGGGCAGGCTGTTTTTCTGATTTTTCAGCAGAACCACGGACTCTCTGGCCACATGAAGGGCCGTCCGCCTGTGTTCCTCTGTGTTGTAGCACCCTGTTTTTCTCCTGCCATCCATCATGTGGAGCCTCATCATCAGAACCAGGATCCTGACAACTTTTTCGTCTATGGCCTCCTCCTTGACGCGGCCTTCCAGGACAGCCTGCTTTAAAGGCTCTGCCATAAAGTACTGATCAAAATCATAAGTCACAGACATCTCGATATCCAACTGAGAGCCGGCCGCCAGCTCCGTATCGTGGACACCGCCCCAGTCCGAGATCACCACGCCATCATATTCCCACTCTTTGCGCAGGACTTGGTTTAAGAGAAACTGGCTCTGGCAGCAGTGTTCTTTGTAGAGTTTATTGTAGGCCCCCATGACCGTGTAGGCATTGCCTTTTTTCAGGGCATTGTAAAAGGCGGGGAGGTAGATCTCCCTCAACGCCTTCTCGTCAATCTTCACTTCCACCCACAGCCTCTGAGTCTCCTGATTATTGACCGCGAAATGCTTTACGCATGCAGCCACATCCCAGTCCTGGATTCCCTGGACAAAGGGGGCGGCCAGCTCCCCGGTCAGGTAAGGGTCCTCGCTGAAATACTCAAAATTCCGCCCGCACAAGGGGCTTCTCTTGATATTGATTCCAGGAGCCAGGATCACATCCTTGCCCCTTCCTCTGGCCTCGGCTCCCAGTACTCCCCCCATCTCTCTGGCCAGCTTTCTGTTCCAGGTTGCCGCCAGGGCGCTGTAGCAGGGTAGATAAGTGACATAGTCGTCGGTCAGGCCCACTGCCTTCCAGCTGTCCGGAAAAAACTCCTGCCTCACTCCCATGGGGCCGTCCGACATCTTTAGGGGCGGGATCCCCAGTCTCTCCACCCCTTTTGTCTGGAAAAGCTGGGCGCCGTGTATCATCCCGATCTTTTCATCAAGGGTCAGGGAAGCTGTCAGTTCCTCTGCCCTCTTCCTCTGCTCCTCTCTCTCCTTCTGGATCTGTTCATTCCTTAAATCTGTCATTGTTCTACCTCTTCACTGTGACCCTTCTGTCCCCTTCGCCGCTTTCCAGGGTTATGATGGTGTCATTTCCTTCTATAACAAATGTTCTGCAGCTGACCTTCTCTGCCCTGCAATTTACCAGGCGCAGGCTTGTGGCAATCCCTGCCTCCCCTGCCATGTGGTCTGTCACCGCAAGCTCCAGGCTTCCCTCTTTCCTCCAGGCAGTCACGGTCTGCACCTTTTGGCCGTCTCTGTACACAGAGCCCTCCGACTTCTCCTGTCCCGGGTACACCCTCCACTGAAGATGTTCTAAGAACCCGTAGTCTGCCCTGGTGTTTGCGGGGGCCGTGGGGATCACGCTCCCCTCTCTCACCCACAAAGGTATGGAACAATAATCCTGGTGCTCTTTTTTCCACAGTCCCCCCTGGGCCGCCTCACCGGTAAGGTAATTGGTCCACTGCCCCTGAGGGAGGTAATACTCCGCTGTCCCCTCCTCGTTGAACACCGGCGCCACCAGAAGGCATCTGCCCAGCATATACTGTTTATCCAGATAGCTTACATTCCGGTCCCCCTCAAATTCCAGAACCATGCTCCGCATAAGAGGAATTCCGGTCCTACATGTCTCCACTCCCCCGCTGTAAAGATAGGGCAGAAGCTCCAGTTTCAGGTTTGTAAAAAACCGTACCACCTCCACCGCCTCCTCATCATAGATCCAGGGAACCCTGTAGGAGGTGCTTCCGTGAAGGCGGCTGTGGGTGGAGAGAAGCCCGAAGGCAGCCCACCGCTTATAGACATCCGGCGTAGACTGGCTCTCAAAGCCGCCGATATCATGACTCCAGTAGCCAAATCCGCTTGAGGTGAGGGACAGCCCTCCCCTTAAGCTCTCCTCCATAGACTCGTAGTCTGACCAGCAGTCCCCGCCCCAGTGAACCGGGAATTTCTGGCCTCCCGCTGTGGCGGACCTGGCAAAAAGGACAGCCTCTTCCTCTCCCCTTTTCTGTTTAAGCACCTCATAGACCGCCTGGTTGTAGAGGTATGTATAGTAGTTGTGCATCTTCTGGGGATCCGACCTGTCGTGGTACACCACATTGGTGGGGATCCGCTCGCCGAAGTCTGTCTTAAAGCAGTCCACTCCCATGTCCAGAAGCATCTCCAGCTTGCCCTGGTACCAGCGCGCTGCCTCCGGGTTGGTGAAATCCACAATAGCCAGGCCGGACTGCCACATATCCCACTGCCACACATCGCCGTTGGCCTTTTTGAGGAAATAACCTTTTTCCACGCCCTCGTCGAAAAGCGCGGACTCCTGACCGATATAAGGGTTGATCCACACGCAGACGCGGATTCCTTTGGCTTTGATCCGCCCAAGCATGCCCTCCGGATCCGGGAACACCCTCTCATCCCACACAAAATCAGTCCAGTGGTACTCCCTCATCCAGCAGCAGTCAAAATGAAACACGCTTAAGGGGATTCCCCTCTCCTCCATGCCGTCAATAAAGCTCATAACCGTCTTCTCATCGTAATTGGTTGTGAAAGAAGTGGACAGCCACAGCCCGTAAGTCCAAGGAGCCAGCCTCGCGGGTTTTCCGGTGAGGCTGGTGTATCGCACGAGAACCTCCTTCATAGAGGGACCGTTGATCAGAAAATAATCCAGGCTTTCTCCCTGAACGCTGAAAGCGGCTTTTGTCACCTGCTCTGTCCCAATCTCAAATTCCACCTTTTCCGGGTGGTTCACAAACACCCCGTACCCTCTGTCAGACAGATAAAAGGGAATATTTTTGTAAGACTGCTCCGTGCTGGTGCCCCCGTCCTCATTCCAGATGGATATGGACTGGCCGTTTTTCACAAAAGGAGTGAACCGTTCTCCCAGGCCGTAGATCAGCTCCCCTACCGAGAGGCCAAGCTGCTGCCGCATATAGGCGCTGTCCTCTTTGCCCACATCGTAGGGAAGGCCGGTCCAGTTGGTCTTGATGTAGGCCAGGTCCCCTTTCACGCTTTTGGTCAGAAGCTTTCCGTCTCTCTGGTATTCCATAGACCAGTCATCTTTGCGGATCACCAGGGACAGGCTGCCGTTTACCACTGTCACAAGCTCGTCGGTCTCCCGGACCTCTATGGGCCTGGCAAGAGTCAAGTCCAGGGGAAACTCCGGCGTCCTTTTCATGACTCCCCTGTGATGAATCACCTTCACCCGGATCACCTCCGGCATGGGCGCTGTGATGAGGATGGTGAGATTCACCCCGTCCAAAGTATCCCCTTTTTTCAGGATCTTTCTCGTAGGCGCGCACAGCCTCAGTTCGTATTCGTCTTTTCTGATCTCATATACCTGCTGGGGGGAAAAGCTCCCATACCCTTCCCTCAGCAGCCAACAGCCATTGTGAAATTTCATATATGATACCTCTCTTCATCTCTTTGTCCTTACAGCCACATACTATCATACCATTTTCAAGAAAAATACCTTACTTTTTTTACATGAAACCATAAAAAATTTTTCTTATGGGCAATGTTGACAACCGTTCTTAGCTGTGATATTCTATATGCATACTTCTTTCAGCCTGTCTGGCTGGAAAAGTCTGCAGAAAATCTTTTTTCTGAAATTATCCCACAGTTTTGTCTCTGTTTGATATTCAAGAATGGACAGGTGATGCCTATGATTGTACTCTGACCTGACAGCTATGCTTTTCGACGACTTGGCAGGCGGCGCAAAACGGCGCGCGCCGATATATAAAGGAGGATTTAAAAATGCATACCATCTATGACAGGGCAAGCAAGCGCTGCATATCCATATCCAAGCCTACCACCATCATGCTGATCAACGGCCTGTACGGCACCGAATACCCTTTGGACAGCCAGGTAACTTACAACTGGACCGAGCACCATGACGATGACCTGCGCAAAACCCTTTCTGACACCATCATCACCATCAATGAGTCCCGCAGCTACCACATTGAGTTCCAGATGTATGAAGACGGCAAGATCATCATGCGGGTCTTTGACTACGGATACCGCCATGCCCTCACACAGCAGACCGACCCGAATGTCCTGGACTTTCCGGAACCTGTCATCGTCTATCTCTACGAGGACGACCATGTTCCGGAATACCAGGAGCTGCTCATCCGATTTGGAAGCCAAGGGACATTTACCTACCGGGTTCCCACTATCCGGTACTTAAAGATGGACAGAGAAGAATTGGAACGCCGAAAACTGATTGTCCTTATCCCCTTTCAGCTTCTGCGCCTGCGGGAGGCTATTGAGAAAAAAAGGACACCGGAAAATCTTGAGGCGTTGAAGATCTTGATTCGTTATGATATACTGGAATCCATAGATAAGAATGTGGCTGCCGGTAATATCACTGTGTCCGACGCAAGGATCTTAAGAGGTATCACTTGGCAGCTTTACCGCCATATCTACAAAAAATATGATGAGATGGAGGTTGCAGGTGTGAATCAATTGGTGGAGGAAGCGATGATTCTGGAGGTTGATATCCTGGAAAAACAGCATCGGGAAGAGATAGAGCGGGTGAAAACCGGCATGATCCTGGAGATCGATATTCTGGAGAAACAGCACAAGGCTCAGATGGCTCAGGCCAGGGCTGATATGGCTGTGGAAGTTGAGAGTCTGGAGAAGCAGCACTTGGCTCAGATGGAACAGATCAGAGCCGATGCAGCCGTGGCCGTTGAGAGCCTGGAAAAGCAACACAAGGCTCAGATGGCTCAGGCCAGAGCCGACATGGCCGTGGCCGTTGAGAGTCTGGAGAAACAGCACTTGGCTCAGATGGAACAGGCCAGGGCTGACATGGCTGTCGAGGTTCAGAGCCTCGAGAAGCAGCACTTGGCTCAGATGGAACAGGCCAGGGCTGACATGGCTGTCGAGGTCCAGAGCCTTGATGAGCTCATTCGGGAGAAGGATGATGTCATCAGGGAAAGAGAAGATATCATCAAAAAATTATCAGAAAAACTCCGCGGC